>NZ_LJGW01000344.1:0-5404 GCF_001751255.1 Streptomyces nanshensis
CGGGCGCCCGGCCCGCCCAACCGGCCGCGCAGCGCGCGCCGTCGGCCTTCTTTCCCGCTGCTCCCTTCCCCCTCTTCTCCGCCCTCTCAAAGCTTCGTCCAGAGCTTCGTTCCCCCTGTCGCCGACCCCGCCGAAAGCAGAGGCAGACCCGTGCTGACCGTCGACTTCTCCCGCTTCCCGCTCGCGCCGGGCGACCGCGTCCTCGACCTGGGCTGCGGCGCGGGCCGGCACGCCTTCGAGTGCTACCGGCGCGGCGCACGCGTCGTCGCCCTGGACCGGAACGCCGAGGAGATCCGCGACGTCGCGCGCTGGTTCGCGGCGATGGAAGAGGAAGGCGAGGCACCGGAGGGGGCCACGGCCACCGCGATGGAGGGCGACGCCCTCGCGCTGCCCTTCCCCGACGACAGCTTCGACGTCGTGATCATCTCCGAGGTGATGGAGCACATCCACGACGACAAGGGCGTCCTCGCCGAGATGGTGCGCGTGCTGCGGCCCGGCGGACGCATCGCCGTGACCGTGCCCCGTTACGGTCCCGAACGGGTCTGCTGGGCGCTCAGCGACGCCTACCACGAGGTCGAGGGCGGCCACATCCGCATCTACCGTGCCCACGAACTGCTCGGCAGGATGCGCGAGGCGGGCCTCCGCCCGTACGGGACGCATCACGCGCACGGGCTGCACTCGCCGTACTGGTGGCTCAAGTGCGCCTTCGGAGTGGACCGTGACGGGGACGAGGCCGCCCTCCCGGTCCGCGCCTACCACCGGCTGCTGGTCTGGGACATCATGAAGAAGCCGCTGGCCACCCGCCTCGCGGAGAAGGCACTCGACCCGCTCATCGGCAAGAGCTTCGTCGCGTACGCCACCAAGCCCCGTCTGTCCGGCGGGATGTCGCCGGACGCCGACGGCGGGGCGGACGCCGCGTACGAGTCCGGGACCGCGTACGGGCCGGAAGCCGCCGGTGTCCAGGGCGTCCAGGGCGCCCGGGGCGTCAAGGGCGGGGCCCAGGCGCAGGGGCAGGCGTGACGAGCCCGGAGCGTACGGAACGGCTCGTGCTCGACGGCGTCCTCACGGCCGCGCAGGCACGGCAGACGGTGCGGGGGCTACTGGCTATCCAGCGTCCGGACGGCGCGATCCCCTGGTTCCGGGGCGGACACCTCGACCCGTGGGACCACACCGAGGCCGCGATGGCGCTGGACGCCGCGGGCGAGCACGACGCCGCCGAGGCCGCCTACCGCTGGCTCGCCGCGCACCAACTGCCCGACGGCTCCTGGTACTCGGCGTACACCGACGGCGAGGTGCAGAAGCCGGACGATCTCGCGAGGGAGAGCAACTTCGTCGCGTACGTCGCCGTCGGCGCCTGGCACCACTATCTCGCCACGCGCGACGAGACGTTCCTCGAGCGGATGTGGCCCGTCGTGGCCGCCGCCGTCGAGTACGTGCTCCGACTCCAGCTTCCCGGCGGGCAGATCGCCTGGAAGCGGGAGGCCGACGGGACCGCCGCCGAGGACGCCCTGCTCACCGGCTCCTCGTCCGTGTACCACGCGCTGCGGTGTGCCCTGGCGATCGCCGAGCACCGTCAAGAGCCCCAGCCGGGCTGGGAGTTGGCGCTCGGACTGCTGGGACACGCGGTGCGCCGCCACCCGGAGCGCTTCCTCGACAAGGGCCGCTACTCGATGGACTGGTACTACCCGGTGCTCGGCGGAGCCCTGCGCGGCGCGGAGGCGCTGGCCCGCATCGACGAGGGCTGGGACCGCTTCGTCGTGCCGGGACTGGGCGTGCGGTGCGTCCTGCCGAACCCGTGGGTGACGGGCGGGGAGAGCGCCGAACTGGCCCTGGCGCTATGGGCGTTGGGGGAACGCGACCGGGCGCGGCAGATCCTGGAGTGGGTGCGTCATCTGCGTGCCGAGGACGGCCTCTACTGGACGGGGTACGTCTTCGAGGACGACGCGATCTGGCCGGAGGAGCTGACGAGCTGGACGGCCGGCTCCCTGCTGCTGGCCGTCGCCGCACTGGCCGGCGACGAGGCGACGGTAAGGGTCTTCGGCGGCACGGGGCTTCCGCGGGGGCTGCCGCCGGACTGCTGCTGAAGGGGGCGAGGGGTACGGGGTAGCCGAGGGGTGGCGGTGGACGGGCGACTGACGGCTGGCAGTCGACGGATCACAACGGGGAGCGGACAGATGGCAGTTGACGAATAACCGCTGACGGCTGACAGATGACAGATTTCAAAAACTGTCAGCTCACATCTGAACCCTGCTACCCGTCACCCGTCACCTGCTATCTGCCGTCCGTCATCCGACATCCGTCACCTGTTGCCCGCCATCGGATCTCCGTCACCTGTCGCCCGCCACCCGCCACCTGTCGTCCGTCAACTGACCCCCGACACCCACCGCTTGAACCCCACCGCCTGTCACCCTTACCCCCCACAACAAACGGCCCCTCCCCACCGATCCGGGGAACTAAAATTCGCCGGTCCGGGGAAGGGGCCGCAGTCGTACGTACGAGTACGGGCAGGACAGGAGACGCCGCTCAGCCGCGCTGGATGCCCGAGGTGTCCTGGAGGACGCCGCGGCGGCCGTCCTGGGTCTGGGCGATGAGTGCGCCGCCGCGCTGCTCCACCGCCAAGTACCAGGTGCCCGGGGCGAGTTCGGCGACGGGCTGCGGGGAGCCGTCCTCGCCGAAAAGGGGACGGGTGACCGGAACGGCGAACCAGAACGGCTGGAAGTTCGGGTCCGGGGCGCCCCCGCCTGCCGCCGGACCGGGCTGCTGCGCCTGCTGCTGACCGGGCTGCCCCGGCTGACCCGGCTGTCCGGGCCCTGCCTGCTGCGGCCCGCCGGGGTATCCGTAACCGCCCTGCGGCTGCCCCCCGTACGGCCCCGGCTGTCCCGGCTGGGGTCCGCCCGGGTATCCGTAACCGCCCTGCTGGGGCGCCCCGTACGGAGTGGGCTTGGGCGCCGGCAGCAGCGGGGCCTTCAGGGCCGCCGCCGTCGTGCTCAGCGCGCCGACCGCCGCCAGAGCGAGGGAGAAGACGAGCGTGAGATAAGCCCCGGCGGACAGTACCCATTTCTCGTTCGGGTCGCCGGTGATGCCCGGCTGATCCAGGTCCGGGATGAGGACCGCGACCAGCGACCAGATGCCGGCCCAGCCGACGACCAGGCAGAGGACCATTCCCCACTGGTCCAGGGCCAGCCCCAGCAGTTTGCGCCCGTCCGGCAGCAGGCGGGCGGCGAGGAAGAGGCCCGCGGCGACGAGTCCGAGCAGGTGCACGGTCGGCAGCATCGGAAGCGTCGAGCGCGACCAGGCGGACACGCTGCAGGAGTCGACGGGGCAGTTGCCGTCGTAAGTGAAGAACGGGAAGAAGGAAGCGATCAGCAGCAGCAGAGCTGCCCCGATCACCGCGCCATCGCCTCGTGTGAGGGAGCGGATGTTCACTTAGCGTCCTTAGTAGGTTTCATACGGTCTGTGGTCTCTGCCGGGGTAGCACCCCATCGTACGGATGGGTCCAGTGACCTGCCCGGCGGGGCGACTTGACCGCTCGGCGGTCCTGTCAGCGCTTCTGGGTGAGGTAGTGCGCGACGCCGTCGACGACTCCGCGCGCCGCGCGCGCACGCCACGTGCGGTCGGTGAGCTGCGCGGCGTCCCGCGGATTGCGCATGTTGCCGCACTCCAGGAAGACCTTCGGTACGCGGGTGAGGTTGAGCCCGCCCAAGTCGCCCCGGGTGTCGGTGCCTTCGCCGTCGCCGGCGTACGGGGCGGGCTTGGATCCGGTGGACTCGCGGAAGGCGTCGGCCAGTTCGCGCCCGAGGTCCCGGGAGGGCCCGGTGACGGCCCGGGTGTCGGCCTTCCCCTCGTTGACGGACTCCGGGAGGATCACGTGGAATCCGCGTGCACTGGCCGGCGCACCGTCGGCGTGCAGCGAGACCACCGCGTCGGCGTCGGCCCGATTGCCCGCCTCGGCGCGGTCGTCGACGCACGGTCCCCACGGTCTGCGTCCCTGGTGGGTCATCTCCACGGTGGCGCCGCGTGCGCGCAGCCCGGCCCGTACGCGGCGGGCGAGGTCGAGGGTGAACTCCGCCTCGGAGTAGCCGGACGCGGTGGCCGTACCGGTGGTGTCGCACTCCTTGTGAGCGGTGCCGATGTCCACGGCGCGGTTGATCTCCGCCGCGTGGTAACGGTTGTTGGGGTTGTGCCCCGGGTCGAGTACGACGGTCGTCCCGCGCAGCGGCCGGTCGCCCGTGCCGTCCGCGGAACCGGAATCCCCCGAACCCCCCGAGTCGCCCCCGGGCAGTCCCCCCGAGGCCGGCCGCGAACTGCCCGGCAGCGGCATCAGGGTGGGCGCCGTGCTCCCCGCACCGGCCGACTGGTCGGCGGACTGCCACACCAGCCAGCCCGCGAAAGCGGTCGGGGTGAGCACGGCGAGCGCGATCAGCGCGCGCCTGCCCAGCCGGCTCCGCCGCCCCTGCTCCGGCGTCCGAGAAGCGTCCGGCCCGGGAGGCTCGGCACCGGGCTCGGCGCTGTTCGGATCGGGCGGTATCGGGCTGCCGTTGGACACGCCCAGGATGCTAGCGGCCTGGCTGCACCGCGGGGCCCGTACATCGGAGAACTCTCAACGACCCCGTCGCTGAAATCTCCCGGAAAGAACCGGAATTGAGCGCGCGACGGTAGACGCGGTACGGCGCCTGACCACCGTCGGCGGGGTCGGGGAAGACGTCGTGCACCACGAGCAGTCCGCCGGGGGTGAGATGCGGCACCCAGCCCTCGTAGTCGGCGGTGGCGTGCTCGTCCGTGTGGCCGCCGTCGATGAAGACGAGACCCAGCGGCACGCCCCACAGCGCCGCGGCGCGCGGCGAGCGCCCGACGAGGGCGAGGACGTGCTCCTCCAACCCGGCCTCGTGGAGCGTGCGTCGGAAGGCGGGGAGCGTGTCCATCAGTCCGGTGTTCGGATCGACGACGTCTGGGTCGTGGTACTCCCAGCCGGGCTGCTGCTCCTCGCTGCCGCGGTGGTGGTCGACGGTGACGGCGGTCACGCCCGCGGCGCGTGCGGCGTCGGCGAGGAGAAGGGTGGAGCGGCCGCAGTAGGTGCCGACCTCCAGCAGCGGGTGGCCGAGCCGGGCGGCTTCGACGGCCGCGCCGTACAGGGCCAGTCCCTCGTCGGGCGGCATGAAGCCCTTCGCGGACTCGAACGCGGCGAACGTCCGCGCGGCGGGCCGCGGTCCGGGTTCCGCGCGGTGCCCCGCGTCCCGCCGGGCGTCCGGCCGCCCGTCCGGCCGGGGTTCCGGTTGCGGCTGCGCGGTGGGCTGGCTCATCGGGCTCCTTCGGCGGCGTGGTCCGGGGACGTTCCCGGCGTTCATGCTGCCGTACGGGCCGTGCCGGGCGGTGCCCGGGCCGTACGGGAGGGGGCGGCCCGAGG
>NZ_LJGW01000344.1:5536-8895 GCF_001751255.1 Streptomyces nanshensis
CCGATTCAGGCCGTGCGGCGGATGCAGCGGATACGGCACACGCCGCCGGCGCAGCAGATGCCGCCGGGGCTGCCGGAGCCGTCGCCCATGACGCGTCCCCGCCGGACGCGCCCTCCCCGCGGCCGACTCCGGCCGCCCCGGCCTCTGCTCCGTCCGGCCCGTCCGCCGCGGGCTCCCAGCCGTCCGAACCGCTCGCCGACGGCGAGGGCTCCCCGGTCGGACGGCGTCTCGTGCTGGGCATGCTCGGCCTCGGCGCCGCAGGGCTGGCCGCCGCCCCGTACGTACAGCGCGGCACGGAGACCGTTCTCGGCGCCGTCTCCGGCAAGGACCCGACGGGCGTCACGGGGCTGCTGCCCAACGGCGGCGGATTCCGCTACTACTCGGTGGCGGCCTCCGTACCGCACCGCGGCCCGCGCGACTACGCGCTCACCGTCGGCGGCCTCGTCGAGCGCCCCGCCCGCCACAGCCTCGCGGACCTGCACGCGATGCCGCAGCGGCGCATGGTCCGCGACGTGCAGTGCGTGACGGGCTGGCGCGTCCCCGGCACCCCCTTCGAGGGGGTGCGGCTCTCCCATCTCCTCCGGCAGGCCGGTGTCCGCGAGGAGGCCACCGCCGTGCGCTTCACCTGCTTCGACGGCATCTACAGCGAGAGCCTGACGTTGGAACAGGCTCTGCGCGACGATGTGTTGGTCGCGCTGCGGATGCAGGACGAGCCGGTCGGCCACCAACACGGCGGCCCCGTACGGCTGTACGTCGCGCCGATGTACTTCTACAAGTCCGCGAAGTGGCTCTCCGGCATCGAGCTGACCCGCGAAGTGGAGCCCGGATACTGGGAGAAGCGCGGCTACGCCGTGGACGGCTGGGTCGGGAGGTCGAACGGACGTGACGATGCTCCGACAGCCGCCTGACCCTGTGGACCGTACGGACTCTGCGAACCGCACGGACCCTTCGAACCGTACGGACGCGACGAACCGTACGGAGCACTCCGCGGACGTGCTGCGCTTCGCCCGCGCCGTGCGCTGGTGCCATCACGCGACCGCCGCGCTGATGGCCGTGTGCGTGGGCACCGCGCTCTGTCTCTACGTCCCCGGGCTCGCCCAACTCGCGGGGCGCCGCGCCCTGTTGGTCACCGTCCACGAGTGGTCCGGGCTGCTGCTCCCCGCGCCGCTGCTGCTCGCGCTCGTCTCGCGTGCGCTGCGGGCCGATCTGCGCCGCCTCAACCGCTTCGGCCCGCACGACCGCCGCTGGCTGCGCCGTGCCCGGCGCGCCCGCCGCCCGTCGCCGCCGCTGGGCGAGGACTGGGGCCGGGACGCGGGCAAGTTCAACGCCGGGCAGAAGGTCTTCGCGGCGTGGATCGCAGGCGCGGTGCTCGTCATGGCCGCGACCGGGCTGCTCATGTGGTTCACCGGGCTCACGCCGCTGGTGTGGCGTACGAGCGCGACGTTCGTGCACGACTGGCTCGCTCTGGCCATCGGCGTCGTACTCGCCGCGCACGTGGCGATGGCGGCGGCACACCCTGAGGCCCGCCGGGCAATGCGCANGGGCGTATCCGGAGGCCCGCCGGGCGATGCGTACGGGCTGGGCCGACCGCGCCTGGGCCCGCCGCGAACACGCGCTCTGGCAACTCCCGGACGAGCACGGGGAGTCGGACGGGCGGGACGAGTCCGCCGGGACGGCCGGACCGGACGAGCCGGGCCGGCCGGACAGAGCGGCCGCACGCCGAGGTCCGCCGCCGCACCGACGCCGAGGTCACTGACTGTCCTCGTTACGCCGATATCCGCTGGGCGCCCGCGCACCCGGCTGCGAACATGACAGGCGATGACAGACAAGGCCCCCTCTCTCCCCGCCGCCGGCGCCCCCCGAGGCCCCGGCGGCTCCTCCGGTACGCACGGCCCGGAGGACTCCCACACCCCGGCTCGGCTGTGGGTCGTGGTGCTCGCCGCGTGCGCCGGGCAGTTCCTCGTCGTACTGGACGTCTCGGTGGTCAACGTGGCCCTGCCGTCCATGCGTACGGCACTGGGCATGGACGCCGCCGGGCTCCAATGGGTGCTCAACGGCTACACGCTGACGTTCGCTGGTCTGATGCTGCTGGGCGGACGGGCCGCCGACATCTTCGGCCGGAAACGGACGTTCCTGACGGGACTCGCGCTGTTCACCGCGGCCAGCCTCTTCGGCGGTCTCGCCCAGGAGCCGTGGCAACTGCTCGCCGCCCGCGCCCTCCAGGGCACCGGGGCCGCCGTGCTCGCCCCGGCGACGCTGACGATCCTCACCACCGCCACTCCGCCCGGCCGCGCCCGTACCCGGGCCATCGCGACCTGGAGCGCCGTGGGCGCGGGCGGGGGAGCGGCGGGCGGTCTCGTCGGCGGGGTGCTTACGGACGCGCTGTCGTGGCGCTGGGTGCTGCTGATCAACGTCCCCGTCGGCGCGCTGGTGCTGCTGGCCGCCGCGGTGTGGGTCACGGAGCGCCGGGATGCGACCGCCGGACGCCGCCTCGATCTGCCCGGTGCGCTGCTGGTCACCCTCGGGCTGAGCACCCTGGCGTGGGCCATCGTCCGTACGGAGGCCGCGGGTTGGGCGGCGCCGTCGGTGCTGTGGCCGCTCGCGGCGGGGCTGGCGATGCTCGGGGCGTTCGTCGCCGTCGAGGCCCGTGCCCGTGCTCCGCTGGTGCCGCTGCGGCTACTGCGCAACCGGGCGGTCTCGGCGTCGAACGGCGCGATGTTCATCTTCGGCGGCGCCCTGTTCTGCATGTGGTATTTCGTCTCGCTCTATATGCAGAACGTGCTCCACTACACGCCGCTCCAGGCCGGGTTGGGCTTCATACCGCAGTCGCTGAGCATCGTGATCGGCTCGAAGGGGGCGCCGTGGCTGATGGCGCGGCTCGGGGCGCGGACCGTCGCGCTGTGCGGGGTCGCGGTGGCCGCCGCCGGCTGTCTGTGGCAGAGCGGGATGCACGCGGGCGGCGGCTTCCTGGAGACCGTCACCGGGCCCGGTGTGCTGATGGCGCTGGGCAGCGGAATGGCGGGCACCCCGCTGGCGTCCGTCGCCATGTCGGGAGTGCCGCACTCGGAGGCCGGTCTGGTCTCCGGGCTGTTCAACACGGCCCGCACGATGGGCGGTTCGCTGGGACTGGCGGTGCTCTCCACCGTGGCCGCCGCCCGCATCGGGGACGGCGACAGCCCGGAGACGCTGGCCGCCGGCTACGGGCTGGCCTTCCGCAGCGCCGCCCTCGTCCTGGTGGTGTGCGCGGCGCTGATCCTGTTCGTCCTGCCGCGCCCCGCCCGCGAGGTGCCGCCCGCGCCCGCGCTCCACGAGGACGGCTGACCCACCGGACGGGACGGCCCCGCCGGGCCCTCGGCGGG
>NZ_LJGW01000046.1:0-3671 GCF_001751255.1 Streptomyces nanshensis
CCGCGGCCCACGCCGCCGGCGACCCGGTCGCCGGGCCGCCGAGGCGCCCGAGCGTCGCCCCCGGGACCGCGGAGATCGCAAGCACGGACGGCTTGCGCCACAGAACCCGCGGGGTCGGGACCGGCGCGAGGGACATCGCCTCGGCCTCGGCGTCGAGGCGCGCCGGATCCGCGTCCACCTTCAGGAAGACCTCGCCGAGGCGCAGGGTCGCGCGCTCGGAGTGGGCGACGACGATCTCGACCTCATCCATGGGCGCCCAGTATTTCGGGCGCGGTCGCCGACGTCGCCTTGTTCTGCCGCGTGCGCTCACGCGGCGGACCGCGTCCCGGCCCCGCGGCGCCCCCTCTTGTCAGGAGCCCCAAGTCCCCGTCCTGCGACCGGAGTCGGCGGCGCCATCCGCTCGCCGCCGCGACCGGCTCACCTCATGTGCGGTGCGGTGGGCGCGTCGACGGGCAGTACGTCGGGCGAGAGCGCCCCCGCCCGTGCGCCCGCCGCGGTCAGCCGCCGGCGGTGGTGGCGGCGGCACAGCACCTCGTAGCCCACCTCGGCCGTCGGCTCGCCCACGTCGCCGACGACGACCTGCGCCCCTTCGACGACCATCTTCCCGCCGACCGTACGGGCGTTGTGCGTGGCCCGCGCCCCGCACCAGCACAGCGCCTCGACCTGGAGCACCTCGATGCGGTCGGCCAGCTCCATCAGCCGCTGCGAGCCGGGGAAGAGCCGCGTACGGAAGTCCGTGGCGATGCCGAAGGCGAAGACGTCCATGCCCAAGTCGTCGACGATGCGGGCCAGTTGGTCGATCTGATCCGGGGTGAGGAACTGCGCCTCGTCGACGATGACGTAGTCCGTACGTCCTCCGGCGGTCAGATGCCGCACGAGGTGGGAGTGGAAGTCGAAGCCGTCCCGCGCCTCGACGGCGTCGGTGACGAGCCCGAGCCGTGAGGAGAGCCGCCCCTCCCCCGCCCGGTCGTTGCGCGTGAAGATCATGCCCTGGAGGCCGCGCGTGGAACGGTTGTGCTCGATCTGGAGAGCGAGTGTCGACTTTCCGCAGTCCATGGTTCCGGAGAAGAACACCAGCTCTGACATGGAGAGTCGGCCTTTCTGCGCGGCGGCGCGCGGTGTGCGGGTGCGCTCGTACGGACCGGGCCGGGGCGCGACCCCGTACGTACGGCGGCTGCGGGCTACGTACGGACTTCGAGGAGCGGGATGAGCTGTTCGGCCGGGGTCGCCGAGCCGTGCATACCGATCAGGGCGGACTCCTTGGGCTCGCGCTCGGTGGCCACGACGGCGGCGTCGCCGCTCATCGCCACCACCACGTCGCCGATGCGCGCACGCACACGGTCGTCGATCCGCGGCCCGAACCAGCCCAGCGCGACGGCCTCTTCGCGGGTGGCCACCCAGGCGTGCTCGGCGAGCACCTCCCGCCAGACCGACGCCACGTCGCGCGCGGCGCCGGGCACGACGTAGAGATGGCGCATCCGTCCCTCGCCGCCGAGTTGGGCGAGGCCGGCGCTCAACTCCCAGTCCTCGTCGACGTCGAAGCGCGCCCGGTCGGTGAGGGGCACGTCGACCATGCCGTGGTCGGCGGTGACGTACAGCGCGGAGCGGGGCGGCAGTTGCTCGGCGAGGCGCTGGGCGAGCCGGTCGACGTACATGAGCTGGCCGCGCCAGGCGTCGGAGTCGACGCCGTAGCGGTGGCCGTGGCCGTCGAGTTCGGCGTAGTAGGTGTAGACGAGCGCGCGGTCGGCGGCGGCCAGTCGAGCCGCCGCCCGGTCCATGCGCTCCTCGGCGCTGAGCACGCCGTAGAACGTGCCGCCGGAGAGCGCGACGCGCGTCAGCGGTGTGTGCTCGAAGTGCGGCGCGGAGACCTGGCTCGCGGTGATCCCCGCGGCGTCGGCGAGTTGGAAGACCGTGGGATAGGGCTGCCAGGCGTGCGGCTCCGTCCACGGCTGCCAGCGGAGCTGGTTCATCAGGCGGCCGGTGTCCGGGTCGAGCGCGGTGTAGCCGGGCAGACCGTGCATGCCCGGCGGGAGCCCCGTGCCGACGGAGGCCAGCGAAGTGGCGGTGGTGGAGGGGAAGCCGCTGGTGAGCGCCGTACCGGTGCCGCCGAGCGAGGTGTCCAGCAGGGACGTGAGGAACGGTGCCTCTTCCGGATGCGCCCGCAGCACCTCCCAGCCGAGCCCGTCGACGAGGAACACACAGACCCTGTCGGCCGGTTCGAGCCGCAGCCGTGTGTGCGGCACCTGCTCCTCGCCCGCCGGGCTCAGGCCCTGTGCGGCGACGACGGCGGGCAGCAGATCGGACAGCGACGCGCTGCCGTAGCGCGGTACGGGCGCGGTGCGCGGATCCAGCGGCTCCGGGTCGGGCTCCGGTTCCTGCGGGTGCTCGGTGGCGGCCTGTGCCATCAGGAAGGGGTCACCGTCGCCTCTGAGAGCGCCTGTGCGAAGGCGAGGGTCTGCCGTACGGTGTCCGGTCCGTCGGCCGCCTCACTGACGCGCAGCGAGAGGTCGTCGGCGGTGGAGGAGCCCGTATAGCCGTGGTCCGCCTCGCAGTTGGGGTCGCCGCAGGTGGCGGGCTCCATGTCGAGCCGGGAGACGGCGCCCCAGCCGATGGTGAGCACGACCTCGCGGGGCAGCGTGCCGGGCGTGTAGGACTCCGGGTCGGCGACGACGCGGGAGAGCACGACGGACGAGATGCGCTGGACCTTCACGGACTCCGTGGACGTCGTGGCGTACGAGGACGACGACGTGCTGTCCGCGGGCTGTTCGTCGGTGTGGCTGACGAGGAAGCGCGTGCCGGTCAGCACGAGGACCGTCACATGGCGGCGCACCTCGTTGGAGTCGAACGTCGTCTCCTGGTGCACGAGGTAGGAAGTCACGGGCTCGCCGCCGACCGCCGCCTCGACGGCCTCGGCCACGAGGGTCGGGTAATAGCCGCTGCGTTCGATCGCCTCGCGCAGCCCCTGGGTCGTCGTACCGGTCTTCGCCATGCGGGCCATCCTACGGGCCCGCGGACTCTCAGTAAGCGGGCAGGCTGCGGCGGCCCAGGTCGGCACGGAGCGAGGGCTCGGCGGCACGGACGGTCGCACCGAGCACCGTCAGACCGTGCGGCGCGACGACCACGGGCTCCAGGTCCACGGCGACGATCTCCGGGTGGTCGTGCAGCAGCCGGGAGACGCGCAGCAGCAACTCCTCCAGGGCCGCGACGTCGACGGGCTGCGCACCGCGCCACCCGAAGAGGATCGGGGCACTGCGCAGGGCGCGTACGAGCGCCGCGGCGTCCTTGTCGGTGACGGGCACGAGGCGGTGCGCGACGTCGCCGAGCAGCTCGGACGGCGTTCCCGCGAGGCCGAAGGAGAGCACCGCGCCGATGGACGGGTCGACCGCGGCCCGGATCACGGTGTCGACGCCGCGCGGTGCCATGGCCTGTACGACGGGACGCAGCTCGGCGGCGTCGCCGAAGGAGCCGGTCAGCTCCGCGTAGACGCGGCGCAGCTCCGTCTCGGAGGAGATGTCCAGGCGCACGCCGCCCAGGTCGGCGCGGTGGCGCAGATGCGGGGCCGTGGTCTTGAGCGCGACGGGGTAGCCGAGGGCGCGGGCCGCGGCGGCGGCCTCGTCGGGGCCGGGCGCCGGGCTGGTGGGCTGGACGGCGATGCCGTAGCAGGCGAGGAC
>NZ_LJGW01000046.1:3808-26356 GCF_001751255.1 Streptomyces nanshensis
CCCGGTTCCTGGTCGGCGGCAGCGGCCGCGTCCGCCGCCGCGCGCTCCAGCAGCGCCGAGGCCCGCGCCTCGTCCGCCTCGAACTCCGGTACGCGGCCCGGGTGTTCGGCCTCGCGCCGCCAGCGCGCGTACCGCGTGGCCTCGGAGAGCGCGCGTACGGCACGCTCGGGAGCCGGATACGCGGGGATGCCGCGCTCGGCGAGCGCCTCCCCCAGGCCCTCGATCGCCAGCTCCACGACGGTGACGGGCTTCCGGGTCCCCTCGGAGGCCGCGCGCAGCGCCTCCGCCAGCTCCGCCGCGGGCGTCTCGCCGACCCAGGGGATGACGGTGACGACGACCGCGTCCGTCTCCGGGTCCGCCAGCGCCTCGGCCAGCGCCTGCCGGTACTCCTCGGGCGTCGCGTCGGTGCCGAGGTCGCGTACGGGCTGCGGACGCAGCTCACCGGCGAGCGCCGCGTCGTACGACAGCAGCCCGAGGGACTCGGCGTTCCCGAGGATCGCCGTGCGCGGCCCGGCCGGCAGCGGCTGGGAGACCAACAGGGCGCCCGCGTCGAGGAGTTCGGTGACGGTCTCGACCATCACCACCCCGGCCTGCCGCAGCAGCGCCGTCACGGTCGCCGCGGGCGTACGGGAGACGGGCGCGGCGTGTCCGGAGGGCGGCGCGCTGCCGCTGTGCCGCGCGCCCTTGACCACGACGACGGGCTTACGGGCGGCGATGCGCCGCGCGATGCGGGTGAACTTCCGCGGATTGCCGATGGATTCGAGGTAGAGCAGCGCGACGTCCGTGTCGGGATCGTCGTCCCAGTGCTGGAGCACGTCGTTGCCGGAGACGTCGGCCCGGTTGCCCGCGGAGACGAAGCCGGCGAGTCCGATGCCGCGCTGGTGCAGTCCCGCGAGCAGGGCGATGCCGATCGCGCCGGACTGCGTGAAGAGACCGACCCGGCCGCGGCGCGGCATCTCGGTGGAGAGCGTGGCGTTGAGCCGTACGTCGGGGGCGGTGTTCATCAGCCCGAAGGCGTTCGGACCGATCACACGGGTGCCGTAGGAGCGGGCGAGCCGGACGAGTTCGCGCTGCTCGTCACGGCTGAAGTCGGCGGTGAGCACGACGAGTCCGAGGACGCCGGCCTCTCCGCACTCACGGGCCAGGGCGTGCACCTGGTCCGCCGGTACGGCCACGACGGCCAGGTCGATGTGCTCGGGCACATCCCGCACCGCGCGGTACGCGGGCACTCCGCCCAGCTCGCTCTCCCCCTCGGGCAGCTCGCGGTTGACCGCGTACACCGTCCCCGTGAAGCCGCCGCTGCGCAGGCTCTCCAGGACCCGGCGTCCGGCGCCGCGCGGCGAGCGGCTCGCACCGATCACGGCGACCGTGCCGGGGGCGAGCAGCCGCCGCACCGAGCGGCCCTCGGCGCGCTGTTCGCGTGCGCGCATCACGGCGAGGGAGCGCTCGGTGGGCTCCAGGTCGAAGGTGAGATGGACCGAGCCGTCCTCGAAGCTGCGGTGCTGCGAGTACCCGGCGTCCGTGAACACCTTGATCATCTTGCTGTTGGCGGGGAGCACTTCGGCGATGAAGCGGCCGATGCCGCGCTCGCGGGCCACCGCCGCAATGTGTTCGAGCAGGGCGGAGGCGACGCCGCGCCCCTGCTGGTCGTCGCGTACGAGGAAGGCGACCTCGGCCTGTGCGGAGCCGCCTTGGGCGGAGGCGTCGGCGGAGGTGGCGGCCGACCGTCCGTCGCCGTCCACGCGGTCGTAGCGGACGGTGGCGATGAACTCCCCGCCGATGGTGGCCGCGAGGCCCACCCGGTCGACGTAGTCGTGGTGCGTGAAGCGGCGCACGTCGCGGTCGGACAGCCGCGGGTAGGGGGCGAAGAAGCGGTAGTACTTCGACTCGTCGGACACGCGCTCGTAGAAGTCGACGAGCCGCTCCGCGTCGTCGGGCGTGATGGGCCTGATCAGAGCGGTGCCTCCGTCGCGGAGCACCACGTCGGCCTCCCAGTGCGCCGGATACGCACGCTCCCGAGGGGTACGCATGGGAATCAGGGTAAGGCCGCGGGAGAGACAGGGATTCCCGACGTCGCCCCTCGGCGTCCGACAGTGCACGTCACGGGGGTGCGGCCGTCATTCGCGGGCGGCATGCGAGACTTGTTCCCTGCCGGAAAGCACGACTCGGAGGGCAACAACCATGGTAGAGCGCCGCGTCACCGTCGGGTGGGCCGAGGGTCTGCACGCCCGTCCCGCCTCGATCTTCTGCCGCGCGGCGGCTGCGGCCGGCGTCCCCGTCACGGTCAAGAAGGGCGACGACGGCACTCCGGTCAACGCGGCGTCCATGCTCGGCGTCCTCGGTCTGGGCGCGGAGGCCGGCGAGGAGATCGTGCTGGCCTCGGACGCGGTGGACGCGGAGGAAGCGCTGGAGCGGCTCGCCGCTCTCGTCTCCGAGGGCCTGGAGGAACTGCCCGAGACGGTCTGACCGCGCTGCCGGGACCCCGGGCCCTGCCCGGGACGGCACCGACACCGGCACCGAACACACGGGCCCCCGGCCGCCGTTGCGCGGCCGGGGGCTTTCGCGTGCGCTGTGCGCCGCGGGCTCAGAGGCTCACGCCGTGCTTGCGCAGATAGGAGACCGGGTCCATGTCGGAGCCGTAGTCGGCGTCCGTACGGGCCTCGAAGTGCAGGTGCGGACCCGTGGTGTTGCCGGTGGAACCGGACAGTCCGAGCCGCTGGCCCGACGTCACGCTCTGCCCGGCCGAGACACCGATCGAGGACAGATGTCCGTACTGGGTGTAGGTGCCGTCGCGGTGCTTGATCACGATGCTGTTGCCGAAGGAGCCGTCGTAGCCGGCCTCGACGACCTCGCCCGCCGCCACGGAACGCACCTCGGTGCCCTGCGCGGCCTGGAAGTCGACACCGGTGTGGCTGCCGGAGGACCACAGTCCGCCGGAGCTCTGGTACGGCGTGGACAGCGAGGGGTCCTCGACCGGCGCGACATAGGCGTTGAGCTTCGCGCGCTCGGCGGCCCGCGCCGCCCGCTCCTTCTTCTCCTTCGCCTCGCGCTCCCGCTCCGCCTTCGCGGCGGCGGCCTTGCGCTCGGCCTCGTCCGCGGCCTTCGTCCGCGCGGCGGCGGCCTGCTGAAGGCGGGCCTGGTCGGCGACGGTGTCGGCGATCGAGTCGCCGAAGCCGACGGCGTGGGTCAGACCGGTGACAGGGCGGCTCTCACGGCCGCCGTCCGCGGAGGCCGCAAGGGCGGACGTGCCGCCGTGGGTGTGCTCGGCGGCGGTCCCGGCGGCCTCGGCCTCGCTCTTCTCGGCCGAACCGCTCGCCGCGCGCGGCTGCTGGCCCGTTCCGGCAAGGGCGGGGCTCGCGAGCGATCCGACGACGCCGACGGTCAGGCTCGCTATGCCCGCGGCCTTGGCACGTCTGCTGATGGGACGGGGACGGCGGTGCGTCCCGGTGGCACGGATGAACGCCATGGGGCGGCGTGGCTCCTTTCCCTCCTTCTCGCCTACCGGGTCTGCCTCCCTCGCGCGGATCCGCGCGGCACGGCGCGGGACGCCGCGCGGGGCGGCGAACTCCCGGCGGTGCGGCGGGAATCCGGCGGGATCCGGCAGCAAGCTGCGGATCCGGCGGGAGGGGCCCCCAGTCGGTTCGGAGCAGGAAGGTCTCCTACGGTCCGCTGCGGTGGCGGACCGATTCACCCCACCCCCTCTCCTGCGCGTACCGTCCCCGGTACGTACTGGGAGGGGACCCTCTGTGCGCGCTGTGCGCGCGGCGAGGGAAGAGCCCCCGGCTCTCCGTGCGTACGTCGTCGTACGGGAGACTCGGCGATGGCGAACGTCGGCCGCGGGTGCGGTCACTTCTGACGATCGGCCGGATCGACGCTAAACGGGACATCTGCCGACGGCCAAACCAAAGCCTTGATTTGTCGCGTACCCCACACAACTGACCGGGGCACTACGGTCGTTCCGGACATAAGGGCGCCCGACGGCCGCTCCGTTCGCGGGCCCGTACGGGCATCCGCGCCCGCCGGACAGACGGCGGCCCCGGTACACGCCGCACGTGAACCGGGGCCGCCGGACGCCCTGTCGGGGCCTGCCGCCGCTCCGGCGCACCGGGCGGGCGGCGCCGATGTCAGCCGCCCGTCACCACCTTGACCTCGCCGATCCCCAACTCCCGTACGGGGTCGGCGATCTGGGAGGCGTCGCCGACGAGCACCGTGACCAGCCGGTCCGGCGGGAAGGCGCCGACGACCGCGGCCGTCGCCTCGACCGTGCCCGTACGGGCCAACTCGGCGTAGACACGGGCCTGGTAGTCGTCGGGCAGCTCCTGCTCGACCTGTTCGGCGAGGGTGTCGGCGACGGCGGATGCCGTCTCGTACTTCAGCGGTGCGACGCCCACCAGGTTCTGCACGGCGACGTCGCGCTCCTCGTCCGTGAGCCCGTCGGCGGCCAGCGTGCGCAGCACCTGCCACAGATCGGCCAGCGCGGGCCCGGTGACGTCCGTGGCGACCGAGCCGGAGACGGCCAGCAGCGCCGCGCCGGTGCCCTCGGCGCTGGAGCGCAGGACCTGCCCGAAGGCGCGCACCCCGTAGGTGTAGCCCTTCTCCTCGCGCAGCACCTTGTCGAGCCGCGAGGTGAGGGTGCCGCCGAGGCAGTACGTGCCGAGCACCTGCGCCGGCCACACCCGGTCGTGCCGGTCGGGACCGATGCGGCCGATCAGCAACTGCGTCTGCACGGCGCCCGGCCGGTCGACGACGACCACACGGCCCGTGTCGTCGGCGGTGATGGGAGCGGCGGCGCGCGGCTGCGCCGTGGAACCCGTCCAGGCGCCGAGGGTGTCGGCGAGCGCGGCGTCCAGGTCGACGCCCTCGAGGTCGCCCACGACGACGGCGGTGGCCGTGGCGGGCCGTACGTGCGCGTCGTAGAAGGCGCGGACGGCGGGGGCGTCGATGCGGGCGACCGTCTCCTCGGTGCCCTGCCGCGGCCGGGACATCCGCGCGGAGGCCGGATACAGCTCCTTCGCGAGCTCCTTGGCGGCGCGCCGGGTCGGGTTGGCCAGCTCGTGCGGGATCTCGTCCAGACGGTTGCCGACGAGACGTTCGATCTCGCTCTCCGGGAAGGCGGGGGCGCGCAGCGCGTCCGCGAGCAGCCCGAGCGCCTTGGGCAGCCGGGAGGCGGGGACCTCCAGCGAGACACGGACGGCGGCGTGGTCGGCGTAGGCGTCCAACGAGGCGCCGCACGCCTCCAGTTCGTCGGCGAACTCCTCCGCGTCGAGCTTGTCGGTGCCCTCGGACAGGGCGCGCGCCATGATCGTCGCGACGCCGTCGAGCCCGGCCGGCTCGGCGTCCAGCGGCGCCCGGAGGGTGACGTCGACGGCGACGATCTGCTGGCCGGGGCGGTGGCAGCGCAGCACCGTCAGCCCGTTGCCCAGCTCACCGCGCTCCGGCGCGGGGAAGGCCCAGGGCTTGGGCTGCCCACCGCGCGGCTGCGGATGGAACTCCATCCGCGTCCCCTGCGCCTCGGACGTGCCTGCCGCAGCGGTCTGCTGATTCGCGTCGCTCACTGGCCGGGCTCCTCGGTGTCGTCGTTCTCGTCGTCGGCCTGCTCGGCGGCCTCGGTGGGCTCGTAGACGAGCACCGCACGGTTGTCCGGACGCAGCCGTGCCGCGGCCACCTGCCGTACCTCCTCGGCGGTGACCTCCAGCACCCGCTGCACGGCGGTCAGCGCAAGCTGCGGGTCGCCGAACAGCACGGCGTAGCGGCACAGTTCGTCGGCGCGGCCGCCCACGGTGGCGAGCCGGTCGAGCCACTCGCGCTCCAACTGGGCCTGTGCGCGCTCCATTTCCTCCGAGGTGGGGCCCTCCTCGGCGAAGCGCCGCAGCTCGTCGTCGACGGCCTCCTCGATCTGCGCGACCTCGACGCCCGCGGACGCCTTGACGTCCAGCCAGCCCAGCGAGGGCGCACCGGCCAGCCGCAGCAGCCCGAACCCGGCGCCGACGGCGAGCCGGTCGCGGCGCACCAGGCGCTTGTTGAGGCGCGAGGACTCGCCGCCGCCGAGCGCCGTCAACGCCAGGTCCGCGGCGTCGCACTCACGGGTGCCGTCGTGCGGCAGCCGGTAGGCGGCCATCAACGCCCGTGAGGGCACCTCCTCTTCGACGACCACGCGCTTCTGCCCGCCGATGGTCTCGGGCAGGGTGCCGTCGCGCGGGGGCTTCTTGCCGTCGTGGCCGGGGATCGAGCCGAAGTACTTCTCGATCCAGCCCAGCGTCGCGTCCGGGTCGATGTCGCCGACGACCGTCAGCACCGCGTTGTTCGGCGCGTAGTACGTACGGAAGAACTCCCGTGCGTCCTCCAGGGAGGCGGCGTCCAGGTCGGCCATCGAGCCGATGGGCGTGTGGTGGTACGGGTGGCCCTCCGGGTAGGCCATGGCCGTCAGCTTCTCGAACGCGGTGCCGTAGGGCACGTTGTCGTAGCGCTGGCGGCGCTCGTTCTTGACCACGTCCCGCTGGTTCTCCATGGACTCGTCGTCCAGGGCCGTCAGCAGCGAGCCCATGCGGTCCGCCTCCAGCCAGAGCGCGAGCTCCAACTCGTGGGCGGGCATGGTCTCGTAGTAGTTCGTACGCTCGAAGCTGGTGGAGCCGTTCAGCGAACCGCCGGCTCCCTGCACCAGTTCGAAGTGGCCGTTGCCCTGCACCTGTGCGGAGCCCTGGAACATCAGATGCTCGAAGAGGTGGGCGAGGCCGGTGCGGCCCGCGACCTCGTGACGTGAGCCGACGTCGTACCAGAGACAGACCGCCGCGACCGGGGTGAGGTGGTCCTCGGAGAGCACCACACGCAGGCCGTTGGCCAGTCGGTGCTCCGTCGCTGTCAGCCCGCCGGTGGCCGGCGGGGGCGTGGCAGTGTGACCCATGGGCATGGAGTCCCTTCGATCGCGTCCATTGCGTATACGTGCGCAAGCGGTCCTGTCACCCTATGCAACCGACCCGAGCGCGTGCGAAGTTCCCGTACCGTACGCCTCTGAACCGGCCTCGTAGCGTGCCGTTGTACCGTGCCGTTCGCCGTACGGGCGGCGGTGGCGGCGCACAACGAGGGCCCCCGACCGCCGGGTCGGGGAACCGGTTGTCAGATCCGCGGTCCACAATGGTCCGCGTCACGACCCGCCTCCGCACCGGACGGGCGCCTCGCCGCGCGCCGCCCGGACGGCACGCAACGAAGGAGCCGCAGCCGCGATGGCCCCCCGCAGTACGAAGACACAGCCGGACGATTTCGAGGAGCGCATCCTCGACATCGACGTCGTCGACGAGATGCAGGGCTCCTTCCTGGAGTACGCCTACTCGGTCATCTACTCGCGGGCGCTGCCCGACGCGCGGGACGGCATGAAGCCCGTACAGCGGCGCATCCTGTACCAGATGCACGAGATGGGCCTGCGTCCCGACCGCAGCCACGTCAAGTGCGCCCGCGTCGTGGGCGAGGTGATGGGCAAGCTGCACCCGCACGGCGACTCGGCGATCTACGACGCCCTGGTGCGCATGGCCCAGCCGTTCAGCATGCGTCTGCCGCTCGTCGACGGACACGGCAACTTCGGCTCGCTGGGCAACGACGACCCGCCCGCCGCCATGCGGTACACCGAGTGCCGTGCGGCGCCCGCCGCGGGCCTGATGGTCGAGTCGATCGACGAGGAGACGGTCGACTTCGCCGCCAACTACGACGGCAGCGAGCAGGAGCCGGTCAGCCTCCCCGCCGCGTATCCGAACCTGCTGGTGAACGGCTCGTCCGGCATCGCCGTCGGCATGGCGACGAACATGCCGCCGCACAACCTGGGCGAAGTCATCGCCGCCGCCCGGCACTTGATCAAGCATCCGGGCGCGGACCTGGAGACGCTGATGCGCCATGTGCCGGGCCCGGACCTGCCCACGGGCGGCCGGATCGTCGGCATGGACGGCATCCGGGACGCCTACGCACGCGGCCGCGGCACCTTCAAGATGCGCGCGACGGTCACCGTCGAGCAGGTCACGCCGCGCCGCAAGGGCCTGGTCGTCACGGAGCTGCCGTTCACCGTCGGCCCGGAGAAGGTCATCTCCAAGATCAAGGATCTGGTCAACTCCAAGCGCCTCCAGGGCATTTCGGATGTGAAGGACCTCACCGACCGTGCGCACGGGCTGCGTCTGGTGATCGAGGTGAAGAACGGCTTCAACCCCGAAGCCGTCCTGGAGCAGCTCTACAAGCTGACGCCGATGGAGGAGTCCTTCGGCATCAACAACGTGGCCCTGGTGGACGGCCAGCCGCTGACGCTGGGTCTGAAGGAGCTGCTGGAGGTCTATGTCGACCACCGGTTCACGGTGGTACGCAGGCGCAGCGAGTACCGGCGCGGCAAGCGGCGCGACAGGCTGCACCTCGTCGAAGGTCTGCTGGTGGCGCTCGTCGACATCGACGAGGTCATCCGGATCATCCGCTCCAGTGAGAACGCCGCGCAGGCCAAGGAGTCGCTCATCGCGCGCTTCGGCCTCAGCGACGTGCAGACGCAGTACATCCTGGACACCCCGCTGCGCCGTCTGACCAAGTTCGACCGCATCGAGCTGGAGAGTGAACGGGACCGGCTGCGCGCGGAGATCGAGGAGCTGACGCGCATCCTCGAGTCCGACGCGGAGCTGCGCAAGCTGGTCTCCACCGAACTGGGCCAGGTCGCCAAGAAGTACGCCACACCGCGCCGTACGGAGCTGCTGGAGTCGGCCGGGGCACCGGTCGCGGCCGTTCCGCTGGAGGTCGCAGACGACCCGTGCCGCGTGCTGCTGTCCTCGACGGGGCTGCTGGCCCGTACGGCCAACGGCGAGCCGGTCTTCGACCAGGAGGCCAAGCGCACCAAGCACGACGTGATCGTCTCCGCCGTGCCCGCGACGACACGGGGCGAGACCGGCGTCGTCACCTCGGCGGGGCGGCTGCTGCGGCTGACGGTCGTCGATCTGCCGCAGCTTCCCGAGTCGCCGCCGGTGCCCAACCTCGCGGGCGGCGCGCAGCTTTCGGAGTTCCTGACGCTGGAGGACGACGAGCGCGTGGTCTGTCTGACCACACTGGACGAGTCGTCGCCGGGCCTGGCACTGGGCACGGAGCAGGGCGTGGTGAAGCGCGTCGTGCCCGACTACCCGTCGCACAAGGAGGAGTTGGAGGTCATCTCGCTGCGCGAGGGCGACCGCGTCGTGGGCGCCGCCGAACTGCGCACGGGCGAGGAGGACTTGGTCTTCATCACCGACGAGGCGCAGTTGCTGCGCTATGCGGCGAGCCAGGTCAGGCCGCAGGGACGCGCGGCGGGCGGCATGGCCGGCGTCAAGCTGGGCGACGAGGCGAAGGTGATCTCCTTCACCGCCGTCGATCCCGCCGTGGACGCGGTGGTCTTCACGCTCTCCGGATCGCACGGCACGCTGGACGACTCGATCAGTACGGCCAAGCTCACGCCGTTCGACCAGTTCCCCAGGAAGGGGCGCGCGACCGGCGGCGTACGGTGCCAGCGGTTCCTCAAGGGCGAGGACATGCTGACGATGGCGTGGGCGGGCCCGACCCCGGCGAAGGCCGCAGCGGCGAACGGCACACCGGCGGAGCTTCCGGAGCCGGACCCGCGCAGGGACGGCTCCGGGGTGCCGTTGAAGAAGCCGGTCGCGGTCGTCGCGGGGCCCGTGTAGGACGGGCCCTGGCCGGGCCAGGCCGGCGTACGGACGTACGGACGGGACGTGCGGCGGGCTCCGGGGAGGCCCGCCGTCAGCCGAAGTCCGGCTCGTCGACGGGCACTTCGGAGGGCTCCCCGGCGTCCGGGGCCCCGTTCTGGTCCCTGTCGTGGTCCGGGTCCTCGGACGCGTCGGCGGGTTCGTCGGCGGGCGGTTCGACGTAGCGCAGCACGCCCCACATCGCCTCGGGACGGGGCGGGCCGTCCGTACCTGTCGCATCGTGGGCGCATGCGGCCAACTCCTTGCGCAGCGCCTCCGCGTCCGTCCCCGAGCCGATCAGGACGAGCTGGGTCAGGGGCTCCTCGTCCGCGCGGCGCCGGGAGGGCGCGAAGCGCAGAAAGGCGCCGACGGCGTGCACGGCGTAGGTGTTGACGGGGTCGGCGGGGCCGAAGTCGACGAAGCCCTTGATCCGGTAGAGCCCGGGCGGACGGCCGTCGAGGAAGTCCAGGAAGCGCCGCGGGTCCAGCGGCCTCGCCGAGGTGAACTCGACGCTCTCGTACGCCGCGTGGAGATGCCCGGAGTGATCCTCCGCGCCCTCCGCGCCGTCCTCGTCCCCGTCCTCCGCCTCGTCCCGTAGCAGCGCGTCGAACGAGAGCTGCTCGACGGCGGGGCGCGGCCGATGCACGGGGTCGAAGAGCAGCGCGGGATCGATCCGCCCGTGCGAAGCGGTCACCACCGGCCTGCCCGGGGCGAGTTGCTCCAGCCTCCCGCGCAGCCTCCGCAGCTCCGTCTCCCCCGCCCGGTCCGCCTTGCCGAGCACGACGAGGTCGGCCGCCCGTACATGGCGCTCCAGTTCGGGATGGCGGGCGCGTACGTTCTCGAACTCCGCCCCGTCCACGACCTCCACGAGCCCTCCGTAGACGGTGTGTTCGCTCCCGGAGGCGAGGATCATGCGGATCACGGTCTCGGGTTCGGCCAGGCCGCTGGCCTCCACGATGATCACGTCCATCCCGGCCGACGGACGGGCGAGCCGGTCCAGCGCCTCGTCCATGTCGTCGGTGTCCACGGCGCAGCACAGACAGCCGTCGCCGAGCGGAACCATCGAGTCGACCTGGCCGGCCACGGTCATGGCGTCGATCTCGATGCTGCCGAAGTCGTTGACGATCGCGCCGATGCGGGTCCCGCCGCTGTGCCGCAGCAGATAGTTGAGCAGGGTCGTCTTGCCGGAGCCGAGGAAGCCCGCGAGGACGATGACCGGTACGCGCCGCGGTGGTGCCACGAGTGCTTCTCCTGGGGTTGTACGAGGGGTTCGCGAGGGCCGGTGCGGGGGCCCCTGTGTGCGACCGGGTGTGCGGCCGGGGTGGGGGACGAGATGTGCGGAGTCGGACGGCTGCCGATCGTAGCGGCGATGCCGCACGTCACAGCGCACAGCTCCCCCGGAGGGTTACGGTCGCGGCACCGTCGCGGGCGGGCGACCACGCCGCTCGCATCCCGCACACGCTCCGAGGTCCCCGTGACCGTTCCGTCCACCGCTGCGAGCACCGCTGTGAACCGTGCCGCGAGCAGCGCCGCGTCCGCGCCCGGGCCGCCGTCCGGCTCCCCGCCCGGGCGCCGGCTGCTGCCCGCGTCGCTGGGCCGCCCGCGCTGGCCGCAACGTGTCTTCGCACAGGTGCTGCTCATGCAGCTCGCGATCGCCACGGGTGTCATCGCCCTGGTCACCGGACTCTTCCTGGCACCGCTCAGCGAGGAGCTGGACGGCCGCGCGATGGACCGCGCCCTGGCCATCGCCCAGACCACCGCCGCCCGGCCGGGGCTCGCGGCCCGGCTCACGGACGGGCCCGGCCCGTCCGCGCGCGGCCCCGTACAGCGGGAAGCGGAACGGATTCGCAAGGCCACCGGCGCGGGCTATGTCGTGATCATGGACACCGACGGCGTGCGCTGGTCGCATCCCGAACCGCGCCGCGTCGGAGCGCATGTCTCCACCGACCCCAGCGCCGCCCTCGCCGGGCACGAGGTACGCCATATCGACGAAGGCACCCTGGGCCGCTCCGCCCGCGGCAAGGTGCCGCTGCGCGACGGACGCGGCGAGGTGATCGGTGCGGTGTCCGTCGGCATCGCCTACGAGGGCGTACGGGAGAAGTTCCTCGGCGCGGTCCCCGAACTGCTCGCGTACGCGGGCGGCGCCCTCGCCGCCGGAGTGCTCGCCTCCGTGCTCGTCTCCCGCAGGCTCCAACGACGCACCCACGACCTGGCGTTCTCCGACATCTCCTCGCTCCTGGACGAGCGGGAGGCGATGCTGCACGGCATCCGCGAAGGCGTCGTCGCCCTCGACGCGGACGGCAGGATCCGGCTCGTGAACGACGAGGCACAGCGGCTGCTGGAGCTGCGCCCCGAGGACACCGGCCGCCCGCTGGCCGAGGTGCTGGGTCCCGGCCGTACGGCGGACGTGCTGTGCGGCGAGGTCACCGGCACCGATCTGCTCACCGTCAGCGGCGGCAGGGTGCTCGTCGCCAACCGCATGCCCACGGCCGACGGCGGCGCGGTGGCCACCTTCCGCGACCGTACGGAACTGGAGCTGCTCGGACGCGAACTCGACGGCTCCCGCGGCCTGATCGACGCCCTGCGCGCCCAGGACCACGAGCACGCCAACCGGATGCATCTGCTGCTGGGCCTGCTCCAGCTCGGGCAGCACGAGGAGGCGGCGGCCTATCTCCGCGAGACCGTCGGGGTGCACCGGGCGACGGCGGAGCAGATCGCGGAACGCGTCGAGGATCCGCTGCTGGCCGCGCTGCTGGTGGGCAAGGCGACGGTCGCCGCCGAACGCGGCGTCGCCCTGCGGCTCACCGACGGTACGAGGCTTCCCGACCGGCTGGTGGATCCGCGCGAACTCGCCACCGTGCTGGGCAACCTCGTCGACAACGCGCTGGACGCGGCGGCGGGTTCGAAGGGCGCGTGGGTGGAGGTGCGGCTGCGGACGCAGGACGGTGAGGAAGCGGAAGCGGAGGCATCGTCGCCAGAGCCGCCCCCGACCACATCCGAACCGGTGCCGACACGGACGGCAAGCGGAACGGACGGCGCAACCACGCCGGAGCCGGCCGCCGACGTCACCACCGCCGGCGCCCGCGCCGCCCCCGGCACCTGTCTCGTCCTCACCGTCGCCGACAGCGGCCCCGGCATCGACGGCGACAAGCGCGAACTGGTCTTCGCCGAGGGCTGGTCCACCAAGACCCCGCCGCCACACCGCCGGCGCGGTCTGGGCCTGGCCCTCGTACGACGGCTCGCGGAACGCCACGGCGGCTCGGTGCGGGTGGGTCAAGCGGCGGGCGGCGGCGCCGAGTTCACCGTCGTACTGCCGCAGGCGCTGCATCCGGCGCGCTCGTCAGGATGAGCGCGCCGGAGCCGCGTCCGGACCGGCACCCGGCGAACCGGCCCGGACGGTCCGTGGCCCCCGGGATGCGGGGCACGGGTTACGGAGCCGCTGTGCGCGTACCGGCAGGACCGGGGCGTCAGTTGCCGCCGGTCACCTTCACGTAGTCGACGACGAGCTGATTCGGGAAGGTCGTGCCGCCGTCGGGGTCGCCGGGCCAGTCACCGCCGACCGCGAGGTTGAGGATCATGTAGAAGGGGTGGTCGAAGACCCACTTGTCGCCGCCCAGGTCGGAGGGCGTACGCGTCTGGAACTCGTTGCCGTCCACCGACCATGTGATCTTCTCCGGCGACCAGTCGACGGCGAAGGTGTGGAAGTCGTCCGCGAACTTCTGCCCGTCCGGGAGCGAGTAGTCGGCGCCGATGCCCTCGCCGCCGGAGTAGCCCGGACCGTGGATGGTGCCGTGCACGGTGCCCGGTTCGTTGCCGACGTTCTCCATGACGTCGATCTCTCCGCAGTCGGGCCAGCCCGCGCTGCCGATGTCCTCACCCAGCATCCAGAAGGCGGGCCACATGCCCTTGCCCTGGCTCATCTTGATCCGGGCCTCGGCGTGGCCGTAGGTGGTCTTGAAGGTGCTGGCGGTGTTCAGACGTGCCGAGGTGTACTCGCACTTGCCGTACCAGCAGTCGTAGTCGCCCGGGTTCTCCTTCTTCGCCGTGATGACGAGGTTGCCGTTCCCGTCCAGCGCCGCGTTGTCCGTGCCGGAGGTGTAGTACTGGCGCTCGTGGTTGCTCTCGTTGTCGCCGGTCTCCAGCTTCCACTTCGAGCTGTCGACGGCGCTGCCCTCCGGGCCGTCGAAGTCGTCCGTGAACTCCGCGGCCTTGGCGGAGCGTTCGGCGGCGGGGGCGGACGGGTCGGCGTTCGCGGCGGACGTCAGCAGGGGCGTCGTGGCGAGGGCCGCGGCGGCGAACAGCCCCGCGACCAGGTAAGTGCGCTGTCTCATCGAGCGGTGCCTTCCTGTGGGGAGGGACCGCGTGGGCGGTCCAGGAGGTCCGGCCGTGTGGGACGGCCGGGTCGCGCTCCGGCAGTCCGAGGGACGAGCCGCGCCCGGTGAACCGCTGTGCGGCGAGCAGAAGTTCACCCCACGGCGAAGGGCGGCAGCACATCGATGGGCGTGCCGTCATCTCTTGAAGACAATCTTCGACGGGTCGACACCGATGTCAATGGTCTGGACTTAACTCTTCACCACATGTCCGCACCACAGCGCGGCGTTCGGCCGGGGAGAACGGACGCGGCACGTCCGCCCTCCCCCGACTCCCGGCGTACGCGCGGGCGTTCGGCCGACCCGGCGCAGCACGCCGTCACACCGCACCCGCCCCCGTGAGCGAACGCACCTCCGTCTCCGCGTACTTGGCCTCGTCGGCGATCTCCCGTGATGTGACCGTCCCGAGCCAGCCGAAGAAGAACGCCAGCGGAATCGCGACCAGCCCCGGGTTCTCCAACGGGAAGACGGCGAAGTCGACTTGGGGGAAGAGCGCCCCCGGACCGCCCGAGACGACGGGCGAGAACACCACCAGGACGATCGCCGGCACCAGTCCGCCGTACACCGCCCACACCGCCCCCTTGGTGGTGAAGCGGCGCCAGAACAGCGCGTACAGCAGCACCGGCAGATTCGCCGCCGCGGCCACCGCGAAGGCCAGCCCCACCAGGAACGCGACGTTGAGATGCTGCGCGAGCAGCCCCAGTCCGATCGCCGCGGCGCCCACCCCGACGGCCGCGACGCGTGCGACGCCCACCTCGCCCCGCGTACCGCGCCGGCTCAGCGACGCGTACAGATCGTGTGCGACGGCCGCTGACGAGGCGAGCGTGATCCCCGCGACGACGGCGAGGATCGTCGCGAACGCGACGGCCGCCACCACGGCGAACAGCACGGAACCGCCCGTCGACCCCGCTCCCCCGCCCAACTCCAGTGACAGCAGCGGCACCGCCGTGTTCCCCGCCGGGTCGGACGTGCGCACCGCGCCCCCGCCGAGCAGCGCCGCGGCACCGAAGCCGAGAACGATCGTCATCAGATAGAAGGCGCCGATCAGCCCGATCGACCACACGACCGAACGCCGGGCGGCACGGGCCGTCGGCACGGTGTAGAAGCGCGAGAGGATGTGCGGCAGCCCCGCCGTGCCCAGGACGAGCGCGAGCCCGAGGCTGACGAAGTCCAGCCGGTGCGTCCACTCGCCGCCGTAGCGCAGTCCCGGAGCGAGGAAGTCCCGCCCGTGGCCGCTGCGTTCGGCCGCCGCGCCCAGCAGCGCCCCGAGATCGCCCCCAAAGCGCAGCAGCACCAGCACGGTCAGCGTGACGGCCCCGCCCAACAGCAGCACTGCCTTCACGATTTGAATCCACGTCGTGGCCCGCATCCCGCCGCACGAGACATAGACGACCATGAGCGCCCCGACCCCGATCACCGTCCACGAACGCGCCGCCCCGCTCTCGCCGCCGAGCAGCAGCGCGACGAGGCTGCCCGCGCCGACCATCTGCGCGACGAGATAGAGCACGGAGACGGTCACGGACGAGATCCCCGAGGCGATCCGTACGGGCCGCTCGCGCAGCCGCGCGGTGACGACGTCCGCCAGCGTGAACCGCCCGCAGTTGCGCACCAGTTCGGCCACGAGCAGCAGGACGACCAGCCAGGCCACGAGGAAGCCCACCGCGTAGAGCATGCCGTCGTAGCCGTACAGCGCGATGACCCCGGAGATCCCGAGGAACGAGGCGGCCGACATGTAGTCGCCGGCGATGGCGAATCCGTTCTCCATCGGGCTGAAGAGCCGCCCGCCCGCGTAGAACTCCTCCGGCGACCCCCGCCGTCTGCGGCTCGCCCAGCTCGTGATGGCGAGCGTCACGGCGATGACGGCGCTGAAGAGCACCAGCGTCAGCGTCTGATGTCGGTCGCTCAAGACACCCTCTCCCGGACGGCGGGGGACGCGGCGGCACCGGCACGCAGGCGCGTCATCTCCTGTGTCTCCCAGCGCAGTTCGAGCGCGAGCGCGTCCCGCCGCAGCCGCGCGTGCCGTACGTACGCCCACGTCACCAGGAAGGTGCTGGCGAACTGCGCGAGACCGGCGGCCATCGCGACGTTGAAGACCCCCGCGAGCGGACGGGCCATCAGCCCCGGCGCCGCGGTCGCGGCGACGACGTACGCGAGATACCAGACGAGGAACGCCACGCTCACCGGCAGCACGAAGCGCCGGTAGCGCCTGCGCACTTGCTGGAAGGAGTCGCTGCGCTGCACCGCGAGATAGACGGCCGCGTGCGCGTCCGCACCGTCGGCGGGGACGGCGGCAGGGCCGGCGGCAAACGACGCGGCGGACGGTGCGGTCACCGCAGCCGGAGCCGGCAGCGCCGTCGCCGTCGTGCCCGACGGCGGTGGATCGTGCTCGCCCGGCCCGGAGGCCAGGGCGTCGTACCAGGGATCGTCAGTGCGCATGCCCAAGGATGGACAGACCCGGCAGACCCCGGACGGGGCATCCCGGACTCTTCACCCCATCAGGTGACTTGCTGGTACGGCGCTCCTCAGACGTCGATACGGGAGCGGTCCAGCGTCGCCGCGGACGAGCTGATGAACTCCCTGCGCGGCGCCACCTCGCTCCCCATCAGCAGGTCGAACGCCGCCTCCGCCGCCTCCAGATCGCTGATGTTGATCCGGCGCAGCGTGCGGTGGCGCGGATCCATCGTGGTCTCCGCGAGCTGCCCCGCGTCCATCTCGCCCAGACCCTTGTAGCGCTGGATCGAGTCCTTGTAGCGCACGTTGGTGCGCTCCAGCTCCAGAAGCGTCTGCCGCAGCTCGTTGTCGGAGTACGTGTAGATGTACTTCTCCTGCCCCTTCCTGGGGTTGACCAGCTCGATCCGGTGCAGCGGCGGTACGGCGGAGAAGATGCGCCCCTCCTCGACCATCGGCCGCATGTAGCGCTGGAAGAGCGTGAGCAGCAGGATCCGGATGTGCGCGCCGTCCACGTCGGCGTCGGCGAGGAAGATGACCTTGCCGTAGCGGGCCTGGTCGATATCGAAGGTCCGCCCGGACCCCGCTCCTATCACCTGGATGATCGAGCCGCACTCGGCGTTCTTGAGCATGTCCGCCACCGAGGACTTCTGGACGTTGAGGATCTTGCCCCGGATCGGCAGCAGCGCCTGGAACTCGGAGTTGCGTGCCAGCTTCGCGGTGCCCAGCGCCGAGTCCCCCTCGACGATGAACAGCTCGCTGCGGTCGACGTCGTCGCTACGGCAATCGGCCAGCTTGGCGGGCAGCGAGGACGATTCGAGTGCAGTCTTGCGCCGCTGCGCCTCCTTGTGCTGCCGGGCGGCGATACGCGTACGGGCGGCGGCGGCGATCTTCTCCAGCACGGCCCGCGCCTGCTGCTTGGCGTCGCGCTTGGTCGAGGTGAGGAAGGTCTTGAGCTCCTTGGCCACGACCTGCGCCACGATCCGGGAGGCCGCCGAGGTGCCCAGCACCTCCTTCGTCTGCCCCTCGAACTGCGGCTCGGCCAGCCGTACGGTCACCACCGCCGTGAGGCCCTCCATCGCGTCGTCCTTCGCGACGTCGTCCTCGGCGACGCGGAGGATCTTCGTGGAGCGCAGCGCCTCGTTGACGGTCTTGGCCACGGAGCGCTCGAAGCCCGCGACGTGGGTGCCGCCCTTGGGCGTCGCGATGATGTTGACGAAGGACTTCAGCGTGGTGTCGTAGCCCGTCCCCCAGCGCAGCGCGATGTCGACGCCCAGCTCACGCTGGACCTCGGTGGGGATCATGTGGCCGCGGTCGTCGAGGACCGGCACGGTCTCCTTGAACTGGCCCTTCCCCTGGAGCCGCAGCACGTCGCTCACGGGCTTGTCCTGCGCGAGGTACTCGCAGAACTCGCTGATGCCGCCGTCGTACCGGAAGACCTCCTCGGAGACCTCCTGCCCGTCCAGCCCCCGCTCGTCCCGTACGACGAGCGTCAGCCCGGGGACGAGGAAGGCGGTCTGCCGGGCGCGGCCGTGCAGGGTCTCCAGCGAGAGCCGGGCGTCCTTGAGGAAGATCTGCCGGTCCGCCCAGTAGCGCACGCGCGTACCGGTGCGGTTCTTCGGCAGCTTCTTGCCCTTGCGCAGACCGCTCGCGGGATCGAACGGCGCGTCCGGCCCGGACTCGGTGAAGATCCCGGGCACGCCGCGACGGAAGCTGATGGAGTGCGTACGGCTGCCGCGGTCCACCTCGATGTCGAGGCGGGAGGAGAGCGCGTTGACGACGGAGGCGCCCACGCCGTGCAGACCGCCGGAGGCCGCGTAGGAGCCACCGCCGAACTTGCCGCCCGCGTGCAGCTTCGTCATCACGACCTCGACGCCGGACAGACCGGTCTTGGGCTCGACGTCGACCGGGATTCCGCGGCCGTTGTCGGTGACCTCGACGGAGCCGTCCTCGTACAGGACGACCTCGATGCGGTCGCAGTGCCCGCCCAGGGCCTCGTCGACGGAGTTGTCGATGATCTCCCACAGGCAGTGCATGAGGCCCCGGCTGTCGGTGGAGCCGATGTACATGCCGGGGCGCTTGCGCACCGCTTCGAGCCCCTCCAGGACGAGCAGGTGCCGCGCGGTGTAGTTCGTGCCGCCGTCCCGGTCCGCGCCGGCGAGCAGCGCGGTGGACGGCTTGGTGTTCCCCCTGCTGGAGGCCAGGGAAGAGTCGGCGGTCACGCGGTTCGCTCCTCGCTGAATTCTGCTTGTGGTGGCTGGTTGCCGCGTCAGAGGGTACCGAGACTGCAGGACAGGGCGTGCCGCGCCACCCAGGAAGGGATCCATGCTAGCCCATGGTCGTTCGTACGTTCGATAACACGATGGGGTGACGCACACATCACGTTCCCTTTGGCGCATGAACCATTTAGGCTCCGGGCACGTCCCCTTCAACACGGGAACACAGCAGAGACAAACAACTGGACAACAGCAACCAAGCACCACCACCACGAAGCAATCCACGTAATACGGCTCATTCGCCGCCACCCGGCAACATGCAGCCGTTCCTCGGGAGAAATCTTCGAGGAATGGTCGAGAGCGGGAACGTTTTCGGCCTGGTTGGATGTTGACCCTGGTACGACAGCTCGTCGAGCTAGAGAAGAGGCGACGTGACTACTGTTCTGACCCCCGCGACTCCGTTGACGGCCGCCGATCGCTGCGACCGCTGCAACGCTCAGGCATACCTGCGCGTCGTACTGCTCAGCGGTGGAGAGCTGCTGTTCTGCGCACACCACGGGCGTAAGTTCGAGCCGGAGCTCAAGAAGATCGCCGCGGAGATACAGGACGAGACGGAGAAGCTCACCGCTCCCGCCAACAACGAATCGGCGGAGCAGTGAGCGGCCTGACCTGACAAGACGTCCCGAACCGACGAGCTCGGACCGGCAGAAGGCCGGGATTCGGAGGGCGGTCATCCGGAGACACCGGGTGGCCGCCCTTCCGTGTCCTGCCGACGGGACCGGGCCGCCGGAGTTCTTCGCCGTGACGGCTCCGGGCCTGTCCGAGCGCTTCTGCTCTCAGCGAACAATTCACTGGAGCCTCACCCACGGTCATGCGATGTGCTCCCGCACGAGTCCTGCCATGGCCGAGACCCGGGTGTAGACGCCCGGCCGTCCCTCCTCGCCGCAGCCCGCGCCCCAGGACACCAGTCCCACGAGTCTGCCGTTCGCGACCAGCGGCCCGCCGCTGTCCCCCTGGCAGGCGTCACGGCCGCCCTGTTCGACCCCCGCGCACACCATGGAGTCCTTGTCGAAGGCGCCCTCCGCGTCGCTGGGATAGGCGCGGGCGCAGTCGGGGTCGGCCAGCATGTTCACATCCGCCGCCCGCAGGCTGGCGGCGTAGTCGCCGTTTCCGCTGCTGTCGCCCCAGCCGTAGACCTGGGCGGTGGCGCCGCGGTCGTAGCCGGGGTCGCCGTCGGCGGCCATCGGGATCGTGGAGCTCTGGGGCAGGGACTTGTCGAGGGTGAGGACGGCGATGTCGCCGGCGTTCGTCCCGCTGTCGTAGCCGGGGTTGATCCACTTCTCGCGCACCTCGACCTCGTGGCCGGTGCGGGAGTCGAGATCGTTCCGCCCGGATATCACGTGCAGGTCGTCGACCTCGCCGTGGTCGACGCCGAGGACCTCCCGGGTCAGGCAGTGCGCCGCGGTGATCACCGTACGGGTGCCGACCAGCGCCCCTCCGCAGAACTGGCCCGAGCGCGCGTCCCCGAAGCGGTCGCGGCTGGTGAGGGCCACCACCCACGGATGCTCGGCGGCGTCCACGGAACGGCCGCCCACCACGGCCCGGTCCTTGGCCGCGGCCTGCGAGGCCGGAACGCCGGGCACGAGGACGAGCCCGAGCGCGACGAGAGTGCCGAGCAGCGCGGATATGAGCGAGGGCAGCGGGAGTACTCGCAGCGGACGCATACAGCCTCCTGGCGATGTCGGCCTCGGGGACGGCCTGCCGGACCATCAAGAGTGATCCGGACGGAGCAACTCCGCATCCCGGGGAGACAGCGCCCGCCCACGGCAGGGGCCGGTGACCGTTGGTAAGGTCACCGGCCCCTGCCGTACGCGCTCTGTGCTGTCTTGTGCCGCGCCGCCGCCGTCAGTCCAGGTAGTCGCGCAGAACCTGGGAACGGGAGGGGTGGCGGAGCTTCGACATCGTCTTCGACTCGATCTGGCGGATCCGCTCACGCGTGACGCCGTAGACCTTGCCGATCTCGTCGAGGGTCTTGGGCTGACCGTCCGTCAGGCCGAAGCGCATCGAGACGACGCCCGCCTCGCGCTCGCTGAGGGTGTCGAGGACCGAGTGCAACTGCTCCTGGAGAAGCGTGAAGCTGACCGCGTCCGCGGGGACGACCGCCTCCGAGTCCTCGATGAGGTCGCCGAATTCGCTGTCGCCGTCCTCACCGAGGGGCGTGTGCAGCGAGATCGGCTCACGCCCGTACTTCTGTACCTCGACGACCTTCTCCGGCGTCATGTCCAGCTCCTTGGCCAGCTCCTCCGGGGAGGGCTCGCGGCCGAGGTCCTGGAGCATCTGACGCTGGACACGGGCGAGTTTGTTGATGACCTCGACCATGTGCACCGGGATGCGGATGGTGCGTGCCTGGTCGGCCATCGCGCGCGTGATGGCCTGACGGATCCACCAGGTCGCGTACGTCGAGAACTTGTAGCCCTTGGTGTAGTCGAACTTCTCGACGGCGCGGATGAGACCGAGGTTGCCCTCCTGGATCAGGTCCAGGAAGAGCATGCCGCGGCCGGTGTAGCGCTTGGCCAGGGAGACGACGAGACGGAGGTTGGCCTCCAGCAGATGGTTCTTCGCGCGGCGGCCGTCCTCGGCGATGATCTCCAGCTCGCGTTTGAGCTTGGGTGCCAGCTTGTCCGCAGCGGCGAGCTTGTCCTCGGCGAAGAGGCCGGCCTCGATCCGCTTGGCGAGCTCCACCTCCTGCTCGGCGTTGAGGAGGGGGACCTTGCCGATCTGCTTGAGGTAGTCCTTGACGGGGTCGGCGGTGGCGCCGGCGGCGGCGACCTGCTGGGCAGGTGCGTCGTCCTCGTCGTCGTCGGAGAGAACGAAGCCCTCGTTCTCGTTCTTCACCTCGGCCGTGGGACCGTCGTCCGCGCCCGGCTTATTCGCGGGCTTGGCCGGGGCCTCCTCGGCCGGTTCGTCCGCGTCCTCGAGGATCTCGTCGACGACCGACTTCTTCGCGGCGGTCTTCTTGGGCGCGGCCGCCTTCTTCGCCGTGGCCTTCTTGACCGTCTTCTTCGCCGCTGTCTTCTTGGCGGCGGCCTTCTTGACCGGCTCGGCGGCGACCTCTGCGGCCGCGGCCTCGACGGCCTCCACCGCGGGGGCTTCGTCCACCTCTGCGGCGTCGGCCTCGACGGGCGCCGGGGCCGTCTTCGTGCTCGTCTTCTTGGCGGTTGCGGTCCTGGCGGGGACCGTCTTCGTGGCTGTGCGCTTGGCGGGGGTCTTGGCCGCGACGCTCTTACGGGTGCGCTTGGGGGCCTCTGCGGCACTCACCATCAGCGTCACACCCTCCTCGTCGAGGATCTGGTTGAGGCTGCGCAGTACGTTCTTCCACTGGGTTGGCGGAATCTGGTCAGCTTCGAAGGCCCGACGCACGTCGTCGCCGCCGATCTGCCCCTCAGCCTTTCCCCGCTCGATGAGCGCCACCACAGATTCGGATTCGGCGATCTCCGCGGGGAGCGTACGGGATGTGCTGGCCGACACGAACAACCTCTCGGAACGATGGAAACGGCAAACCGACGGCGGGGATGAACCGACGGCGCGGGCTGAGCTGTGGAGGAATACAGCGCCTGTACGAGCACCGGCTCCGGGTGCCGTATTCCCTCCTCGGCTTCACCTCTTGAGTCATCGCGCTGTGACGCGAAGCGTTACGGGCAATACACGTGGCCCGGGTCACACCCTTCTCCATACATTCGGGAAAGAGGCTGACGAAAAGGACGCCACTCCAAGGAAGCTGCCCCGGAAGTACGAGGGCGGAAACGGCTGCGCCGCCGGAATTCGGCG
>NZ_LJGW01000347.1:0-10880 GCF_001751255.1 Streptomyces nanshensis
CGCGCGCCCGCCGGACCGCAAGGGCGCACGCGCGGCACACGCCCGTCACACCGCGCCCGGCGGCGGCTCCGCGACCAGCGCGAACACCCCGGCGGGCGGCGCAAACCGCGACACAGGACGACGAGCGCGCCCACATCTGTACGAATCCTCAACGGGGCGCGGGTCGTGTCGAGTTGCCGCCAATCACCGCGAATCGATGACTGCGAGCCGTAACGGTGCTATGCCAGTGGGTAACGCTGACAAGGCGCCCCCGGCATGTGCCGTGCCGCGTCGGCTCAAATACCCCTTTGCACAAGCCGGTTGGGATTGCGAGAGGAAGCTTTCGGCCAAAACGGCCGGACGATCCTCAACCGGCCCTCGCGGAGGGGAGGATGAGGCGGCCGACCCCTTGCCAGGGGGCGCGTCGGCAGCCGATGAACGACCTCCGCCCAACCGGAAGCGGAGCCACACCGCGGAGAAGGGCTCGCCATGGAACGCTACTTCACGGACCAACGCCACGAGGAGTTACGCGAGGCGGTCCGGAAGTTCGCGAAGACCGAGGTCGCACCCCGGATAGCGGAGATGGAGGAGGCCCGTACGGCCTCCGTCGGACTCTCCCGGCTCATCGCACGCCAGGGGTGGATCGCAGCGACCGTGCCGCCCGGATACGGAGGCATGGGCGTGGGTCACCTCGGCAAGACCGTGGTGATCGAGGAACTCTCCCGGGTGAGCGGCGCGATGGGCGCCATGGTCCAGGCGTCGCAGCTCGGCGTCGCCAAGATCATTCACTTCGGCAACGAAGAGCAAAAGAAAACCTGGCTACCGGCAATTGCCTCCGGCGAGTGCCTGCCGACCATCGCCGTGACAGAACCCGAGTCCGGCGGTCATGTACTCGGAATGACCTCCTCCGCCGTCCGCGACGGCGACGACTACGTCCTCGACGGCAGCAAGATCTACGTCGGCAACTCCCACGTCGGCGATCTCCACGGCGTCGTCGTCCGCACCGGACCCGGCTCCAAGGGACTCACGGCCTTCCTCGTCGAGACCGGCACCCCCGGCTTCTCCGTCGGCCGCCAGCAGCCCGCCATGGGCCTGCACGGCTTCAGCTTCGGCGAGTTGAGCTTCGAGAACTGCCGTGTCCCCGCCGCCAACCGCCTCGGTGAGGAGGGCGACGGCCTCGCGGTCGCCTACTCCTCCAGCGTCCTGTACGGGCGTGCCAACCTCACCGCCGTCTCCCTCGGCATCCACCAGGCGATCCTGGACGAGACCTCGGCCTTCTGCTCCGAACGGCAGCGCTACGGCGCCCCGTTGGGCGAACTGGGCTCCGTCAAGCTCAAGCTCGGACAGATGCAGTCCCGGCTGATGACGGCACGTCTGGCCGCCTACCACGCCGTCCATCTCCTCGACCACGGCAGGCCCTGCGACGCGGAGTTGATGAACGCCAAGCTCGTCAACGTCGAATACGCCCTGGACTCCGCCCGCGACGCCATGGAGATCCACGCCGCCTGCGGCCTGTTCACCGACCGCCCCGTCGAGCGCTATCTGCGCGACGCCCACCACATCTTCGCTCCGGCCGGCACCAGCGACGTACAGCGGCTGCGCCTGGGCGAGTTCGCCCTCGGCACCGCCAAGGGCTCCTGGTCGCAGAAGCTCAGCGAACTGGTACGGCGCGAACCCCAACCCGCGGTGTGACGGCCCGGTCCGAACCCGCCGTGTGACGGCCCGGCCGGGCGCGTACGTCCCCGGCCGCCCGCACCTCGTACCCTCAACCCGCGGCCTGCGCCCCGCACTTCGCGGGGCGGTGCGCCCGGCGCAGACTCGGCCGGGCCCGGCACCCGGCACACCCGCGGCACCCCGGCGCACGTACGCCCCGTCAGGGCCCCTGCTGCTCCCGCCGGTGGATCTGCTCCACCAGGTCCGCGGCCATCGACTTGATGGTCTCCAGACCCTGCCGCCCCCACGGCCGCGGCTCCTGGTCGACGACGCACACGGTGCCCAGCGCCATGCCCGTACGGTCGATCAGCGGCGCCCCGAGATAGGAGCGGATGCCGATCTCGTCGACGACGGGGTTGCCTGCGAAGCGCGGATAGTCGCAGACGTCCTCCAGCACCAGCGCCTTGCGCCGCACGATGACGTGCGGGCAGTAGCCGTGGTCGCGGGCCATGACCCGGCTCACGGACGGCGACGCCCCGGCGCCCGCCGAGGCGTCCAGCTCGACCGCCTGGTCCGAGCCCGGTGCGTACAGACCGGCGAAGTACTGCCGGTCCTCGTCGATGAAGTTCACCATGGCGTACGGCGCGCCCGTGATCCGCGCCAGGTGCCGCGCGAAGTCGTCGAACTCGGGGACGGGCGCCTCCCCGAGGCCCAACTCCCGCAGCCGTACGACCCTGTTGGGCGCCTCGGCGTCCTCGGGAGTCAGCAGCAGATGGCTGGTGGGGTCATACGACATCGGTGCCATGGGAACTCCTCGTGTTGATCAGATGCTGGGTCAGGGAGACGAGGGTCTGCGTGCTCGAACCGGCCTGCCGGGCGTCGCACAGCACCACCGGCACATCGGGCTTGAGGTCGATCGCGGCCCGCACCTCGTCGGGCTCGTACCGGTAGGAGTCGGCGAACTCGTTGACCGCGACGATGAACGGGATCCCGCGCCGCTCGAAGAAGTCCACGGCGGCGAAGCTGTGTTCCAGACGCCGGGTGTCGGCGAGCACCACCGCGCCGAGCGCGCCCTCGGACAGCTCGTTCCACAGGAACCAGAAGCGCTGCTGGCCCGGCGTCCCGAAGAGATAGAGCACGTGCGAGGCGCTGAGGGTGATCCGGCCGAAGTCCATGGCCACGGTCGTGGTGGACTTCTCCTCCACACCGTCCAGGCTGTCGGTGGCGGAGCTGACCTGGGTGAGCAGCTCCTCCGTGCTGAGCGGTTCGATCTCGCTCACCGCGCCGACGAACGTCGTCTTGCCGACCCCGAAGCCGCCCGCGATGAGGATCTTCAGCGCGGTCGGGAACGGATCGGCGGGCATCGCCTCAGAGTCGTCTACGGAGCCCATCGAGCACCGCCTCCAGCAGGTCTCGGTCGGTCGGATCGTCTCCCCGCGGTGCCGGCACCGGGGCGCGCGAGATGATCGCTCCACAGGCGGCCAGGTCGGACAGCAGCACCTTGGTCACGACCGCGGGCTGTGCTATCTGCGCGGCGAGTTCGGCCACGGAGACGGGACCGCCGCACAGCTTCAGCACATGCGTGTGGTCCGGGCCCAGATAGCTGTGCGGGCGGTCGCCGGTCGCCATCACCAGGGTCAGCAGGTCGAATTGGGCCGAGGGCTTCGTCCGTCCGTTGCTGACGGTGTACGGGCGCACCAGGCGCCCGGCCTCGCCGTCCAGCCACGGCCCTTCCAGCGGTTGCCGTCTCATACGGGCGCCTCAGTGGCCGGCGGGCTGTCGCGCCGGTGTGCCCAGATACGGGCGGACGCTCTTGACCAGCATCCCCATCTCGTAGCCGAGCACGGCGGCGTCCGCGTCGCTCCCGGCGAGCACGGCGAGGCACGCGCCCTGCCCTGCGGTCGAGACGAACAGCAGCGACGTGTCCAGTTCCACGACGACTTGGCGCACCTCACCGCCGTCCCCGAGCCGCGCGCCGGCGCTGCGGGCGAGGGAGTACAGCCCGGAGGCGAGGGCCGCCATATGGTCGGCGGCGTCGGTCTCCAGGCCGTGCGCGGCCTTCACCAGACCGTCGGAGGACAGCAGGAGCGCGCTGCGCGTGTGCGGCACGCGCTGGACGAGTCCGGTCAGCAGCCAGGAGAGGTCTGCCGAGTGGCCGATGGGGGCTTCGCTCACCATGATCGCGTTCTTCTCCTTCAGAGCGGGAACCGCAGAGCGGGCCGGACCAGGGCCGTGCCGGGCCGGGTCCGTCGGAATAATCGTGGGATCGGGCCCGCGGCGTGCGCTGCGCCGTGCCGCGGGTTCGGGGACGTGTGATCCGCCGTCCCGGCGGGCGGCCGGTGCAGCCCGTGCGCGGGCGCGGTGGATCGCGGTGGACGCACCGGGCGCGCCTAGTCGGCGTGGCGGGGGTCGTCGGGACGGGGGCCGTGGGCCGTGCCGTTCTCCGCTCCCGTGGTGCCAGGTCCGGAGCCGATGCCGGTGCCGTTGCCGGGGTCGATTCCGTTGCCGGAGTCGGTGCCGTGCTCCGGGCCCGTGGCGGCGGCGTCGAGACGGGACTGTCCGGCGAGGGTCGCTCCCCGCTGGAAGGCCGCCATCAGTCCGGGGTCGTGGCCCTGTGTGGCCATGTCCCAGTCGGCCTCGGCGGTACGTCCGGTACGGGCGGGCGGCGCCTCGCGCAGTTCGGGTGCGAGGTGCTCCTGCCGTCGGCGCCGGGGCAGTTGGGGACGGTCGCCGTTCACGGCCCCGGTTCCAGCGCCGGCCCCGGCATCCGCAACGTCCCCGCCCGCGGCGCTCCCGTCCCCTCCCCTGCCGGAGCGTTTCGGCAACGGCTGCGGCTCGGGCCAGAGTCGGGGCTCCGGCTGAGACGGGTGCTGTGACTGAGGCCGGGACTGAGGCTGGGGCTGGGGCTGTGACGGCGACCGGTGCCGCTCATGCGGCCGTGCCTCGGACCCGCCCTCCGCCGGAGGCTGCGGCTCGGGCCAGATGCGCGCATGGACACCCGGCTGCGGCTGCGGCCCGGTTCCGGCGAGCGGGGACGGTGCGCCGGGCTCCGGGCGCTGCTGCGGCAACGGCTGCTGCTGGGCGTGCCGCCCCTGCGGCTGGGGCTGAGCCTGGGGCTGGGGCTGGGGCTGCGCCTGCCCGGCCTGCGGGCTCCGGGCACGTACGGTCTCCGCCGGTACGCCCGGCTCCCGTCCGCCCAACTCCCGTACGCCCGGCTCGTGTACGCCCGGCTCGTGTACGCCCTGTGCCCGTACGCCACGCTCACGTACGGCCGCTGCCGCCGCGCCGTCGGTTCCACCGTGGGCGGCGGCACCGGTCGCCGCCCCGCCCTCCGCGCCGGACTGCTCGCCCGCGCCCGGCTCCTCGCCGAGCACCTCGCGGGGCAGCACCAGCACCGCCTGGATCCCGCCGTAGATGTTGCTCTGGAGCTGTACGACGATGCCGTGCCGCTGGGCGAGCGCGGAGACCACGAACAGGCCGATCCGTCCGTCCCGCAGCAGTTCGCCGACGTCGATGCGCTCGGGGTCGGAGAGCACCGCGTTCATGCGGTCCTGCTCGGGGGCGGGCATCCCCAGTCCACGGTCCTCGACCTCGATCGCGAGGCCCGCCGTCACATGCTGGGCGCGCAGCAGCACTTGGGTCTGCGGTGCGCTGAACACCGTGGCGTTCTCGACGAGTTCGGCGAGCAGATGGATCACGTCGGCGACGGCGTGCCCGTGCAGGGTGCCCTCGATGGGCGGTACGAGCTTCACGCGCGGATAGTGCTCGACCTCCGCGATCGACGAGCGCAGCACCTCGGTCATCGAGACCGGACGGCTCCACTGCCGCCGGGAGACGGCGCCGCCGAGGACCGCCAGATTCTCCGCGTGCCGGCGGATGCGGGTGGCGAGATGGTCGACGTGGAAGAGGCCCTTGAGCAGATCCGGGTCCTCGACCTGGTTCTCCAGTTCGTCGAGGAGCTCGATCTCGCGGTGGACGAGGGACTGGAGCCGCCGGGCCAGATTGACGAAGACCTCGACCTTCTCCTCGCTGCCGCTGGTGCTGCTGCGCAGAAAGGCCACGGTGTCGGTCACGGCCGTCTCGGCGGCGTGCTGTGCGTGGGCGAGTTCATGGGTGAGATGGGCGAACGCGTCGGCGTCCGGGCCCGGTTCGTCCTCCGCGGGCAGGGGACGCAGCCGGGGACGCTCGCCCTGTTCCAGGCTGTTGAGCAGCATCCGCAGGTCGGACTGTCCGCGGGCCACGGCGCGGCGCAGCACCCTCTGCCGCTCCAGGGCGGCCCGGGCCTGTGCGCCGGCGGAGTGCGCGGCGACGGCGATGACGCCGCAGACGAGTAAGAGCGCGGCGCCGAGGACGCTCCAGAGCACCGGACCGTCGCCGGTGGACGTGGACGAACCCGACGCGGCGCCGCCGCCCTCGGCGCTCATCACATACGCCACGACCGCGGCGGCGGCCACGGCGACGACGAAGGCGGGCGTCACGGCGAGGCGCACCAGACGGCGTCTGTGCACGGCGTCGCCCTGGCTCTGCGGTGCGGGGGTGCGGCCGTGCCGCCGCCGCGAACCGCCCCCGGCGGACCCGCCGTTCGTACCGTACGCACCGTGTGCGCCGTCCCCTCCGGTCACCGCGGGGACGGTGCCGGCCGCCGAAGTCGCCTGCGCGGACGCGCCGTTGGGCCCCGCGGCGACCGGGAGCGGAGCGTTCCCCGGGTGGTGGCCGGGCGCGTGCGGGGGACGGCTGTTGCCCCGTTCTGTCTGCGCCGCGCGGCTCGGGAGTTCAGGCATCGGATTCCTCGGTTGGCTTGCGGGCTGCTGATGGGCCCCTGGGAGGCACGGACACGGTGCGGCGTCAGCATGGGCGGCGCCACGGCCACGCTAGTGCTCGCGACCACTCGTAGACGGAGTTGACATATTCGCCACCCTTCGCCAGCTCCCAACGAGTGAAGATCGCAGCCGTGTCCGCGCGGATACGCGTGGTGAGCGTAACTGCTTTGCGCAGCCCTGTAGTTACGCTTAGCCACCCTCTTTGCGGCCAGGGGCGCATCCCGGCCACCGGCCTCCACGTCACCCCGTACGCGGCCCGGTTGCCCGTCCCGTACGGCAGCGACCTGCGAACTCGCCGCGCGGCAACGGGCGTTGGAGTGCGCCGTCCACCCCGTACGACCACCTCGGCGTCCGGATCCCTGCGGCGCACGACGTGCGATTCCGGCCACAGCACACGGTGACGGCAGGTGATTCGGGCGAACAGCGCATACGCGCGCATGCGGGACCGCCGCCGATCTCCTGACGCAGGCATATTCACGCCCCGGCGACCCCTGGCGAGCCGCGGCACACAAGACCCCATATCGGGCCTGAATTCGCCCCTGCCGCCTTCTCAGCAACCACGGAGAGTGAGCGAACTGACCACTCTGTGCACTCAGTTGGTGACATTGCGCGATGCGTTCGCCCTCGCCGGGACCGCCGGTCCGACCGACCATGCCGTATGGTCGGTCGGGATCGGCCGTCGTGGAGACGAGGAGAATCCGTGAGCCAGCAGTCCACCGAACCGACGCTGACCGGCGTGCGCAACTTCCGGGATGTCGGCGGGGTGCCGACGGCTGACGGACGGCGGCTGCGGCACGGACTGCTCTTCCGCAGCGGCCATCTCGCCCACGCGACCGACGAGGACGCGGTGTTCCTCGGCGGTCTCGGGCTGCACACCGTCTTCGACTTCCGCAACTCCGCCGACCAGGCCCTGGAGGGCCCGGACGTCGAGCTCCCGGGCGTGCGGAACGTCAACATCCCGCTCTCGGATCCCGCGGACGGCGCCGAGTTCTGGAAGATGGTCCGCGACGGCGAGCTGGAGCAGCTCCGCGCGGTCCTCGCGGACGGCCAGGGCGCGGCCCGCATGATCGCCTCGTACCGCTCGATGATCAAGAACCGTACGGCGGAGCACAGCCGGATCCTGCACCACCTCGCGGACGACAGCGTCCCCGCGCTGATGCACTGCGCGGCCGGCAAGGACCGCGCCGGCCTGTCCGTCGCGGTGACGCTGATGGCGCTCGGCGTGGAGCAGGAGGCCATCGAGGCCGACTACCTCCAGTCCAACTCCCCCCACCGGCGCTACAAGATGCACCGCGGCTCCCAGGGCAGCGTCTCCCCCGAGGTCGCCGAACTGCTCTCGCCGCTCTTCGACGCGCGCGCCGCCTATCTCCACGCGGCCCTGCACACCATCGAGGAGACCTGGGGCGGCGTCGAGCGCTACCTCACGGACGGGCTCCGCCTGGACGCGGCCACCCGCGAACGGCTGCGCGCGCGGATGCTGGAAGACGCCTGACGGACGGGCCCCGCGGCGGCGCGCTCAGCGGTTCGCCGCCGCCTGCCTGATCAGATTTCGCCCGAACTCCCACATCAGACCGCCGCCGTCGTGCGCCTCGTCCATGATCTGCCGGAACGCCCCGACGAAGCGGTCCACTTCGGCCTCGCCGATCACCAACGGCGGTGTCAGCTTGATGACTTCGAGCTCGTCGCCCGAGACCTGCGTGAGGATGCGGTGGCGCTGCAACAGCGGCACGACCACCATCTGCGCGAACAGGCCCTTGCGCGCGGCCTGGAGCATCGTCCAACGTCCGCGCAGCGCCAGCGACTTGGGCCTGCCGAACTCGATGCCGATCATCAGCCCGCGTCCGCGCACCTCGCGCAGCATCTCGTACTCGCCGATGAGCGCCGCCAGTCTGCCGCGCAGCGCCTCGCCGGTGCGCCGGGCCCGGGCGGTGAGGTCCTCGTTCTCGATCACGGCCAGGGTCGCCAGACCGGCCGCCATGGCCTGGGCGTTGGAGCCGAAGCTCGCGGAGTGCACCTGGACCCGGTCCATCGACGAGTAGACCTTCTGGAAGATCCACTCCTTGCCGAGGGTCGCCCCGACGGGCACATAGCCCCCCGACAGCGCCTTCGCCACGCACACCAGGTCCGGCCGCACCTCATCCTCGTGCTGGTAGGCGAAGAAGTCGCCGGTGCGCCCGAGCCCGGTCTGCACCTCGTCCGCGACGAGCAACGCGCCGTGCCGGTGCAGCAGTTCGCCCGCGGCGGCCAGATAGCCGGGCGGCGCGGCGTGTACGCCCTTGCCCTGGATCGGCTCGACGATGAGCGCCGCGACGTCGCCGCGCTTCAACTCCCGTTCCAGCGCCGTCAGATCGCCCAGCGGCACCGACGTGTCCGGCAGCAGCGGCGCGAACCCGCGGCGGAAGGACGCCTCGCCGTTGACGGAGAGCGAGCCGGTGGTCAGCCCGTGGAAGGCGTGGTCGCAGTAGAGGACCCGGGGCTTCCCGGTGGCGTACCGGGCGAACTTCAGCGCCGTCTCGACCGCTTCCGTACCGCTGCTGCCGAAGAACACCCGCTCCATGCCGGGCGCGTGGGCGAGCAGCCGCTCGGCGAGCAGCCCCGGCAGCGGCGGGCAGTCGAAGCGGGTGAGGTCGGCGAGCTGTGCCTCCAGCACGTCGTGCAGCGCCTGCCGTACGACGGGATGGTGCCGCCCGAGGCCCATCACGCCGAAACCGGCCAGCATGTCGAGGTAGTCGTGGCCTTCGGCGTCGAAGAGGCTGGCGCCCTCGGCCCGTTCGTAGACCTTGTCGAAGCCGATCGTCCGCAGCATCCGCGGCAGTTGGTGGTTGAGGTGCCGTGCGTGCAACTCGTACCGCTCGGCCCCGCGTTCCGCCAGCAGCGCGTTGAGGTCGAAGTCGCTCATCCCCGGCCCCTTCCCGGTGTCGGTCCCGTCGTGGTCTGTGCGCGGCCGCGCGCGGCTCAGGCGCGAACGGTGTCCCGGGCCGCCCGCAGCGACTCCTTCAGCGAACTCATCGTCGCCAGCACGGCGGTGGGCTCGTAGCCGCAGTGCGCCATGCAGTTGGCGCACCGGGCGTCGCGGCCGCGTCCGTAGGCCTCCCAGTCCGTCTCCTCGATGAGCTGCCGGTACGTGGGCACATAGCCGTCGCTCATCAGATAGCAGGGCCGCTGCCAGCCGAAGAGGGAGTAGTTGGGGATCGCCCAGGCCGTGCACGGGAAGTCGGCCTTGCCTTCGAGGAAGTCGAGGAAGAGCGGGCTGTGATTGAGCCGCCAGCGGCGCCTGTTGCCGCCGGCGAACGCCTTGCGGAACAGTTCGCGGGTCTGCTCGACGCCGAGGAAGTGCTCCTGGTCCGGGGCCTTTTCGTAGGCGTAGGCGGGCGAGACCATCATCTCGTCGACGCGCAGTTCGTCGTTGAGGTAGTCGAGCACCTCGATGACGGTCTGGGGGGTGTCGGTATTGAAGAAGGTGGAGTTGGTGGTGACGCGGAAGCCCCGGCGCTTCGCCTCCCGCATCGCCTCGACCGCCTCGTCGAAGACGCCTTCCTTCGCGACGGACTCGTCGTGCCGCTCGCGCAGTCCGTCGATGTGCACCGCGAAGGCGAAGTAGCGGGACGGCGTGAACTCGTCCATCTTCTTGCGCAGCAGCATCGCGTTCGTGCAGAGGAAGACGTACTTGCGCTTCGCGACCAACTGCCGCACGATCTCCCCGATCTGGGGGTGCATCAGCGGCTCGCCCCCGGCGATGGAGACCATCGGCGCCCCGGACTCGGTGACGGCGCCGACCGCCTGCGCCACCGGCATCCGCTGCTTGAGGACGCCCGCCGGGTGCTGGATCTTCCCGCAGCCCTCACATGAGAGGTTGCACGCGTAGAGCGGTTCGAGTTCGACGATCAACGGGAACTTCTGGCGGCCTCGCAGCTTCTGCTGGAAGAGATAGCTGCCGATACGGACGGTCTGGCGCAGAGGCATGGCCATGACTCGCTCACCTCCAGGGGAGCAGCAAGGATCGGTGCCATTCGAGGAATGCGGGCACAACTCCGCGCAGTACGCGGAATGCCGATATTCCACCTCGCAGTGTCCCGGGACGGATCAGTTCATGTCCGGGAGCGTCGACGACCACCCGTACGGCCGCCACGGCGCGGCGCGCCTCCGGGCCCTCGGCGCTCCCGCCGTACCCGTCCTCGCGACGGCTGCTCTCCCCTCCCCGGGCGGGCCCTCCCCCGACGGGCCGCCGCGCCGCGCGCAATGTGGCCGCGGACTCCATGTCGGCGGCCACGGCCGCGGTCGTGCTGTGCAGGGCGGCGCGCGCCAGCCCGTGCACGATGCGCTCAGAGCCGGCGAGCGGCCCCACATGGACGGTGCCGTACGCACGCAGCGCACCGGCGAGCACCTCCGTGCCGGTGCACTCCGTACGGCCCTCGGCGTCCCGCGTCT
>NZ_LJGW01000347.1:10899-21115 GCF_001751255.1 Streptomyces nanshensis
GCGACGACGAGGTCGCCGGGGTGCATGCCGGGCAGCAGCCCGGCGCAGAATCCGGTGGCCACGACCGCGGTGCCGCCGGGCTCGCGCTCCTCGCGCAGTGCGCGCGTCACCGCCCGGTCGGCCGCCTGGGGGCCCATGCCGGTGCGCAGCACGGTGACCGGCCCGCCGTCCTCGCCCGCGTCGTACGTCCCGTACGGTCCGTACGCCCCGTGCCGGACGTCGCCGAAGCGCCGCAGCGCGAGCCGTTCGATGCCCAGGGCGCAGGCGATCAGCAGCGGCCCGCGGCCACCGGTCTCCGTCATCTCTCTTCCTGCCGCCCCGTCGCGGCGCCGGTGCCGTCGCCGTGCAGGTAGCGGCCGAGCGCCGTGAGCGGGAAGACCTGCCGGTACAGGTGGTAGTTGATGGAGAAGTCCCAGGGGAAACCGGTGCCGGTGAAGTGCGGCTCATCCCAGCTTCCGTCCTCGCGCTGGGTGCGGGTGAGCCAGTTGATCCCCTGCTCCACGGCGAGCGAGTCCCGCTCCCCCGCCGCGAGCAGCGCGAGGAGCGCCCAGCCGGTCTGGGACGCGGTGGAGGTGCCGCGTCCGGCCCACTCCTGCTCATGCCCGGGACGGTAGGAGCGCAGGTCCTCGCCCCAGCCGCCGTCCCCGTTCTGCACGCTCTCCAGCCAGCCGACCGCGCGGCGCATCGCCGGGTGCGTCGGGGAGAGTCCCGCGGCGACGAGCGCCGGCACCACACAGCCCGTCCCGTAGACGTAGTTGACGCCCCAGCGCCCGAACCAGGCGCCGCTGGCCTCCTGTTCGGCCAGCAGCCAGGTGACCGCACGGCGTACGCGCGGGTCGGCGCGGCGGCCCTCGGCGCACAGCATCTCCACCATGTGGGCCGTGACGTCGGCCGAGGGCGGGTCGATGACCTCGCCGAAGTCGCAGAAGGGCAGCCGGTTGGGCAACGGGCTGTCGTTGTCGGCGTCGAAGGCCCCCCACGCGCCGCTCCTGGACTGCATGCCCAGTCCCCAGCGCACCGCCCGGCGTACGGAGGCGTCCACGCGCCCCTGGTCGGGGTGGCGTACGCGGCGCAGCGCCAGGACGACCTCGGCGGTGTCGTCCGTGTCCGGGTAGGAGTCGTTGTGGAACTCGAACGCCCAGCCGCCGGGCGGCAGTTGAGGCTTGCGTACGGACCAGTCGCCGCGCCGCAGCACCTGCTCGCCGAGCATCCAGCCGGCGGCCTTGACCAGCGCGGGGTGGTCCGCGGGCACCCCGGCGTCGGCGAGGGCGATGGTCGCCAGACAGGTGTCCCAGACCGGGGACTGGCACGCCTCGACCATGCGCGCCGCACCGCTCTCGCCGTCCTCGCCGCCCGCCGTCTCGTACCGCACGGTGTAGCGGTCCAGGGACGCCAGCCCGGCGCGCATCACCGGATGGTCCAGGTCGTAGCCGAGCAGCCGCAGCGCGATCAGCGAGTAGACCGCGGGGGGCTGGATGCCTCCCCAGCAGCCGTCGTTCTCCTGCCGTTCGACGATCCAGCGTGCGGCGCTGCGCAGCGCGGCCCTGCGCAGCGAGCGGGAGCCGACCCTGCGGTAGGCGTGCAGCCCGCGGTCCAGGCGCTGGAAGAACCCCTCCCAGCTCGCCGGGGACGCCATCCGTCGCGAGGGGTTCGGGCGGGCGGCGTCGCGGTGCAGTTCGTCGAGGGGGAACGGCGCCGGACGTACGGGCCGCTTCGCGCACACGACGGTCAGCGGCACGATCGTCTGCCGTGCCCAGCAGCCGAAGTCGTAGATGTTGAGCGGGAACCACTTCGGGAACCAGATGATCTCCGGCGGCATCTCCGGCAGGTCCGCCCACCGCCACCAGCCGAAGAGCGCCAGCCAGATACGGGTGAAGACCCTGCTGGCCGCGACCCCGCCCTGCTCGCGCACCCACGCCGCGGCCCGCTCCATGTGCGGCTCGTGCGGGGCGTCGCCGGCCAGCCGCAGCGCGACGTACGCCTCGATCGTCGTCGAGAGGTCTCCGGGACCGCCGTGGAAGGTGGCCCACGTACCGTCGGCCCGCTGCCGGGACCGTACGAAGCGCGCCGCCTCCTGTGTGGTCCGCTCGTCGCGGACGCCGAGGAACTCGCGCAGCAGCAGGTCCTCGGCGTCCATGGTGACGTTGGTCTCCAGATCGCCCTTCCACCAGCCCGCCGCGTCCTGCCGGGCGAGCAGATGCTCCACGGCGCGGGCGGCCGTGTGCTCCGCCCGCTCCGTGAGACTTCCGGCGCTCCGCGGCCGTGCGGTGGCGGTCGCCGAGTTGCCGCTGTCCGTCGTCGCTGTCATGTCTCTCCCCTTTGCAAGGGTCCGGGCGACGCACGGAGCGCCGGCTGCGTATCAGCGCTGTCTTACGACGACGAAGTCGGCCAGCGCGATGAGTTGTTCACGTACGTGGGCGGGCATGTCGAGGGGTTCGAGAGCGGCGAGAGCGGTGGTGTGCTGCCGCTGTGCCTCGGCCGAGGTCCACTCGCGGCCGCCGGCCTCCTCGATGAGGGCGGCCCGCGTGGCGAACTCCGCCTCGTCGAAGTCCTCGAACTCCTCCTGGGTCTTCTTCGCGTCGGTGCGCATGAGATGGGCGAGGCGGGTGGCGGCCTCCTCCTGCGAGGCGAGCGCGGCCACCACGGGCAGCGACTTCTTGCGCTGCCGCAGATCGCTCCACGCCTGCTTGCCGGTGGCCTCCGGGTCGCCCCAGATCCCGAGCAGGTCGTCGACGGCCTGGAAGGCGAGGCCCAGGTGGTAGCCGTAGGACTCCAGCGCGTCGGCCGTACGGTCGTCGGCACCGCCGAGCACGGCGCCGATGGAGACGGCGCAGGCCAGCAGCGCGCCGGTCTTGTTGCCCTCCATCTCCAGGCACTCCTCGACCGTGACCTGCTCACGGTGCTCGTAGGAGATGTCCTGCGCCTGTCCGTCGATGAGCATGCGCGTCGCACGCGTCAGACGGCGCGTGGCACGTCCCGCCTCGGAGGTGCCCGGCTCCAGCAGTATCTCGTTGGCGAGGGCGAAGAGGGCGTCGCCGACGAGGATCGCCTGGGCCGGTCCGTGCACCTTCCAGACCGTGTCGCGGTGGCGGCGCTGCTCGTCGCCGTCCATCAGATCGTCGTGCAGCAGCGAGAAGTTGTGCACGAGTTCGACGGCGACGGCTCCGGGCAGGCCCGTCTCCGGCGGGGCGCCGGTGATCTCGGCGGACAGCAGCGCGAGCGCCGGGCGTACGGCCTTGCCGCCGTCCGCCTCCGAGGGGCGTCCGCACTCGTCGATCCAGCCGAAGTGGTAGGCGGCGACGGTGTTCATCGGTGGTGCGAGCCGGTCGACGGCCTCGCGCAGCACGGGAGTCGCGAGCCTGCGGCCGCGCTCCAGCAGAGCGCTGACGCTCGTGTCGTCGACGACGGTGTGCTGGTTCGCCGTGGTCACGGGGTCTCCTCTGCGTTCTGTGCGGGTCGTACGGATACCGCGGAGCGCGGCGAAGCCGTGGGGGGTACGTGCTGTGCCGTCCGTCTGCGTCCTCCGGACGTGCCGCCTGTGTCGGCGCTGCTCATGCCACCGCCCTTTCGTGTGGTGCCGGGCACCGGATCATTGTCGTACGAGCGGCTCATGGCGGTGAGGGCTTCCCGGGCGGCGGACTCGCCACTCCGCACGGCGCTCTCCATGGTCGCCGGCCAGCCAGTATCGGTCCACGCTCCGGCGAGGCAGACACCGGGCGCCGCCGTACGGGGGCCGGGACGCAGCCGGCCCACCCCGGGGCGGGGGTCGAAGGTGGCCGTGCGCTCACGCGTGACGAAGAAGTCGACGACGCGTGCGGTACGGGCGGCGGGCAACAGCCGTGCCAGCTCCGGCAGATAGCGCTCGCGCAGCACGGCCACGGGCGCGTCGATCTCGCGGCCCGCGGCCGACTGGGAGACGGCGAGGTACTGCCCGCCGCCGCCGAGCCCCGAGGGCCCCGTACGGTCGAAGACCCACTGGACGGGCGTTCCGAGCGCGGCGAAGAACGGGCGGCGCAGCACGCGGCGGTCGTAGACCACGTGCAGATTGAGGATCGGCGCGGTGCCGATCTCCAGGAGCCGTCCGGGTGCGGGCAGCGCGCCCTCGGGCAGCAGGTCATGCGCCTCGTGCTGCGGCACGGCCAGTACGACGGCGTCCGCGTGGTGCTCCGCCGCGGAGTCCGCGCCCTGCTGGGCCGAGACCGTCCAGCCGCCGCCGGAAGCCGCGGTGACGCCCCGGGCCCGGGTCTGCGTCACGACGTGTACGCCGGCCGCCCGCAGGGCCCGCCGGGCGAGGGTGTCGTGCAGATGCCCCAGCGGTACGCGGGAGACCCCGATGTCGGCGGCGCCGGGAGCGGAGAGCAGCCCCGTACGGAAGACCATGGCCGCGAGCCCCAACGACGCTTGCGGGGCACGGGCGTTGAGCGTGGCGGCGCCCACCAGGTCCCACAGGGCGCGGACGGCGCGGGGGCTCTGGCCCTGGCCGTGCAGCCAGGTCGCGAAGTCGACGTCGTCCAAGGCGGGGTCGGCCGGGTCGAGTTGCTCCAGGGCGAGCGCCGCTCGGGCGGCGCGGGTCCGCTCGGCGGGCGTCAGATGCCGGTAGGTCGCGAGCGCCGGGGCCAGATGCAGCGGTACGGGAAGGGAGTTGCGGCGCAGTCTGCTCAACTTCGGCCGCTGCGGGCCCACATCGAGGACGGGCACGTCGAGGCGCCGCTGTACGGGCGCGAGCCCGGCGCCGCCGATCCGCTCCAGGAACCGGGTGTAGGCCGTGCAGCAACGCAGGTGCACATGCTGGCCGTTGTCGATCGTGAGCCGCCCGGCGGGCGAGTCCCGGTGGAAGGAGAAGGCGAGACCGCCCAGCCGCGGCCGGGCCTCCAGCAGCGTCGTCGACACCCCCGCGTCGGCCAGCTCCAGCGCTGCGGTCGTCCCCGCGATCCCGCCGCCGACGACGACGGCACGGGTCCCGGCGGTGCCGCCCGTACGCGTGCCGTCCGCTTCCGTCCGGCCGGTGTCAGACCTGCTCATGCCCGTGCGCTCCGCCTCGCCGCGTGCCGGGCGTCGATGCCGGTGAGCCCTCGTACGGCCACGTACGCCTTCTGTCCGTTCGGCAGCGAGACACGCTCGCGCAGCACCGCGAACGGGTCGGCCGCGATCCGCTCCAGCAGCCGCTGGTAGATCCCGGCCATCGCGGCGACACAGGCGCCGGACCGGCGGTCCAGCAGCGGGAGGAGCCGGTACCCGTGCGCGAACAGGGCGCGGGCCCGCTGGACTTCGTGGTGCACCAGCCCGCGGAAGTCGCTGCCAGGCTGCGCCTCGTCGCTCCGGAAGTCGGCGGAGCAGCCGAACTTTTCAAGATCCTCCGCGGGCAGATAGGTGCGTCCGTGGTCGGCGTCTTCCCTGATGTCCCGGAGGATATTGGTGAGTTGGAGTGCGAGGCCGAGAGTGTCGGCGTACTCCGAGGCGCGTGCGGCGTCCCGTACTCCGGGGAGGGTGCCGAACACGCCCAGCGAGAGCCGGCCGATCGCGCCGGCCACACACCGGCAGTAGACCTCCAGCTCCTCCCAGCTCTCGTACGTGGCGCCCCGCACGTCCAGCAGGACGCCGTCGATGAGTTCGTCGAGCCCCTCCATGGGCACGGGGTAGCGGCGCGCGGCATCGCTGAGGGCGACCGCGACCGGGTCGGTGTCGCCCGTGTCGATGCCGCCCTCGCGGATGCGGCCGAGCAGCCGCCGTGTCTCTTCGAGCCTGGCCACCTTCACGGACTGTTCGAGGGGGCCGTCCCCGATGTCGTCGACGCGCCGGGAGAACGCGTAGAGCGCGGACATCGCCCGGCGCTTGCCGGTCGGCAGCAGCCGGATGCCATAGGCGAAGTTGCGGGCCTGCTGGCCCGTGACGGACTCGCAGTAGTCGTACGCGGCGGCCACCGAAGGCGGCACGTACGGTACGGGCCGGGCTCTGTCCACGGTCCGCTCACCCCTCTCGTCGCAGGGTCGCGGCCACCTCGCGCAGCAGCCCGCGCGTGGTGGCCCGGGGAGGTCCTGGGAGTACGTCGTATCCGGCACGGCTGATGGCGCGGAGAGCGGCACGCCCTCCGCCGGTGAACCCCGCGAGCAGCAGCTTCAGCCGCCCGCGGACGCTGGCGACGAGGGGATCCCCGGCGGACAGCAGCTCGCGGGCGCGGCCGGCCTCGTGGGCGAGGAGCGCACGGACCGACGCGTTGGCTCGCGGGGCGGCGAGATCGGACTCGGTGACGTGGAAGCGGGCCATGGAGTCGGCGGGAAGGTAGATGCGGTCGCGGCCGAGGTCCTCGGCCACGTCCTGGAGGTGCTCGACGATCTGCAGCGCCGTGCACACGTCGTCGGAGTACCGGATGCGCTGCGGGGTCGCGGTCCCGGTGATGGCGAGGACGAGATGGCCCACGGGGTTGGCCGACAGCTCGCAGTAGCCGAGGAGTTCGGCGTGGTCCGCGTAGCGGCGGACCTTCTGGTCCTGACGGTTGGCCTCGATCAGGGCGAGGAACGGTTCGGGGCCGAGACGGCGGCGCCGCACGGTCGGGGCGAGCGCCGTCAGCAGGGGGTGGCCGGGGGCGCGGCCGTCGCCCTCGAAGAGCCGGAGCAGGTCGTTCTCGAAGGCGTCGAGCATGGCGAGCCGGTCCCCTCCGGGCTCGCTCCCCCATCCGGGGCCGAGCCCCAGGTACTTCGCGTCGAGTCCGCCGGGGGCGAGGTCGCCGTCGCCGATGTCGTCGACGAGGCGGGCGTAGCCGTACACGGCCATCAGGTCGTAGCGCCACTCACGCGGCAGGAATCCGGGCGCCACCGGGAAGTTCTCCCTCGTGGCCTTGGCGAGGACGGCACGCGCATGCGCGTCCGCCTCCGCGCTCACCACGTGCTGCCAGAAGCCATTGCCGTCACATCTCCGTTTCTACACCGCTGGGATAAAACATCCTATTTTGGACACGCCGCTCCGGCACGGTGGCGGCCCGGGGCCCGCGGCCTGGCGGAGGAACCCGGACGGGAGCAGGGGGAAAACGGTTCTCCGGACGTGGCCGGTACGCGGCGCCGGAGGCCGCGGATCAGTCCCGGGCGGGGGACGCGGCGAAGCCGGCGATCAGGACGTCGAAGGCGCGCTCGGCCACCGTGTGGATCTCCTCGGAGGAGAGCGCCGCGAGCGGTCCGTCCAGGAAGAGCATGGCCAGGCCGTGCACGGTCGACCAGGCCGTCAGCTCCGCGCCCGTACGCTGCTCCGCGGACATGCGGCCGTGCTCGACGAGGCCGTCCAGCGCCTCGACGAGGATGCCGAACGAGCGGAACTCCCAGGTGCCGTCCGCTCCGTCGGGCGTGACGGAGCCGTCCAGCGCGCTCAGTTGGAGGTTGTCGCGGCAGAAGGCGGCGCGGTAGAGGCCCGGCTCGGCGAGCGCGAAGGAGAGATAGCCGTGGCCGAGGGCGCGCAGCCGTGCCTCGGCGGCCTCCGGACCCGGAGCGTCCGTACTGCGGCCCGCCTCCATCGCGCGTGCCAGGTGCTCCTGACCCAACTCCTTGACCGCGCGCAGCAGTTCGGCCTGTCCGGCGAAGTGGCGGTAGGCGGCCGTCGGGGAAACGCCGACGCGGCGGGCGGCGGCGCGCAGTACGACGGACTCGGGGCCACCCTCGCGGGCGAGGTCGGTGGCGGCGTCGATCAGGGCGTTGCGCAGATCGCCGTGGTGGTAGGCCGTCTTTCCGGGACGGGAGCCTTCGCGGCCCTCCCGTGCCGTCTCCTCCGTCGCTCCTGTCGCACCCGTACCGGTCTTCGCCATGTCCGCCATGCTTCCATCCTGCCCGATGTTGACAGCATTAACATCCGTCGCCAGAATCCATGTTGACGCCGTAAACATCGGCGCGGACGCCTCATGGGGGGACGAAGACAGTGCTAAGACGCATCGCGGAGCTGGCCCTGCGCCGGCCACGGGCCCTGCTCGCGCTCAGTCTGATCGCGGTGGTGGCCATGGGCGCCGTCGGATTCGGCGCCTTCGGGAAGCTGCAGGCGGGGGGCTTCGAGGATCCGGACGCGCCGTCGAGCCGGGCCCAGACGCTGATCGCCGACAAGTTCGGCGGCGAGGACAACCTCGTCCTGCTCGTACGCGCCGAGGAGGGCGGGCTCCGCTCGCCCGGCGTACGGGAGGCGGGCGAGAAGCTGACCGAGGAGCTGAAGCAGGAGGAGGGCATCACCCGCGTCTCGTCCTACTGGGACGCGGGCGGCTCCGCGCTCACCTCGCGGGACGGCTCGCAGGCCCTCGTCCTGGCGCATGTACGGGGCGACAGCAGCGAAGTCGCCGACCGCGCCAAGGAGATCATCGAGGAGCGGACGGGCGAGCGGGGTCCCGTGGAGGTACGGGCCGGCGGCGCCGCCGCGCTCAACAACGACATCTCCGCACAGGTCTCGGCGGATCTGGCGGTCGCCGAGTCCGTCGCCGTACCCGTGACGCTCGTACTGCTCGTCATCGCCTTCGGCAGCTTCGTCGCGGCGCTGCTGCCGCTGGCCATCGGGCTGATCGCGATCCTCGGCACCTTCGCCGAGCTGTTCGTGCTGGGCAGCGTCACCGATGTGTCGGTCTTCTCCGTCAACCTCACGACCGCGTTGGGGCTCGGGCTGGGGATCGACTACGGCCTGCTGATCGTCAGCCGCTTCCGTGAGCGGCTCTCCGAGGGCGACGACGTCGGGGACGCGCTGCGTACCACCGTGACGACGGCCGGGCGCACCATCGCCTTCTCGGCGGCCACGGTCGTCGCGGCGCTGGCGGCGCTGCTGCTCTTCCCGCCGTTCTTCCTGCGCTCGTTCGCGTACGCGGGGATCGGGGTCGTGGCCGTCGCCGCGCTGGCGGCGCTCATCGTCGTACCGGCGCTGCTGGCGGTGCTCGGACACCGCGTGAACAAGGGGCGGCTGCCGTGGGCGGACGCCGTGCGCCGCCCGGACGCCCCGGTGTGGGGCAGGCTCGCGCGTACGGTCATGCGCCGTCCCGCGCTCACGGCCCTGCCGGTGCTCGCCGTACTGCTGCTCGCCGCGAGCCCGCTGCTCGGTGCGCGCTTCGGGATGCCGGACGAGCGGGTGCTGCCGCAGGACGCGCAGAGCCGGGAGGTCTCCCGTGTGCTCGCGGAGGACTTCCCCGGCGGTTCGGCGGACGGGCTGGAGATCGTCACCACGGCCGGGGTGCCCGGACAGCAGCTCGATGCGTACGCGCAGCGCGTCTCGCGGCTGGAGGGCGTGGCCCGCGTCCAGGCGAGCAGCGGCGTCTACACCGACGGCGAGGCGGCGCCCGCCGGGCGTGCCCAGGCGGGTCTCGGCCGGGCGGACGCGCAGATGCTGACCGTCACGGCCGAGCGGGGCAGTACGGCGGAGGAGCGGCAGGACGTGGTGCGCGCCATCAGGGACGTGCCCGCGCCGGGCGGCGGCGAGGCGCTGGTGGGCGGGCGCGACGCCCAACTCGTCGACACCAAGACCTCGATCGGCGACCGGCTGCCGGGCGCCGTCGGCATGGTCGTCGGCACGACCTTCCTGCTGCTCTTCCTCTTCACCGGCAGCGTCGTCCAGCCGCTGCGGGCGCTCGTGCTCAACGCGGTGAGCCTGACGGCGTCGATCGGCGCGATGGTGTGGATCTTCCAGGAGGGGCATCTCTCCGACGTGCTGGGCTTCACGGCGATGCCGATGGACACCTCGATGACGGTGCTGATGTTCTGCATCGTCTTCGGGCTCTCCATGGACTACGAGGTCTTCGTCACCAGCCGCATCAAGGAACTGCACGACGGCGGCGCCTCGAACGCGGAGTCCGTCACCCGCGGGCTGTCCCGTACGGGGCGCATCGTGACGATGGCGGCGGGGCTGCTGGCCGTGAGCTTCTTCGCCTTCACCACCGGCGAGATCAGCTTCCTGCAGATGTTCGGGCTGGGCAGCGGGCTGGCGATCCTCATCGACGCGGTCGCCGTACGCGGAGTCCTCGTCCCGGCGGCGATGCGGCTGCTGGGGCGCGGTGCCTGGTACGCGCCGGGGCCGCTGCGGAGGCTGCACCGCAGGGTGGGGCTCGCGGAGTCGGCCGGTCCGCCGCGTACCCGAGCGGAGGCGGAAGCGGAACCGACGGCGGAGGCGGAAGCGGACGCCGGGGAGGAGCGGGAGGAGGCGCAGCCGCGTACGGGCGCGGGCGTCTGACGCGGCGCTCTCACATGACAAACGGCCGGCCGGGACCCGTCCA
>NZ_LJGW01000343.1 GCF_001751255.1 Streptomyces nanshensis
GGCGAGGCGGTCCGTGGAAGGCGCCGGGCGGCGGGCGCCGGCCGCCCGTGCCCGGACGGTCCGTGCCGCTCACCCCGTACGCAGGACCTCCAGCGCCGCGCCCAGCCCGTCCGGTCGGACGGGCACCCCCGCCAGTTCGAGCCCCATCTGCACCCCGGAGAGCGTCCCCGCCAGGGTGAGGTCGCCGAGCTGGCCCAGGTGCCCGATCCGGAAGACGCGGCCCGCGAGCCGTCCCAACCCGGCGCCCAGCGACATGTCGAAGCGCTCCAGGATGATCTTGCGGACCTTGTCGGCGTCGTGCCCCTCCGGCATCAGCACCGCCGTGAGGGAGCCCGAGTGCTCCCGCTCGTCCCGGCACAGCACCTCCAGGCCCCAGCCGCGTACGGCGGCGCGGGTCGCCGCGGCATGCCGCTGGTGCCGGGCGAAGACGTTCTCCAGGCCCTCCTGCTGGAGGATGAGCAGCGCCTCCTCCAGCCCGTAGAGCAGGTTGGTCGCCGGGGTGTACGGGAACGAGCCCTGCTTGTTCGCCTCCAGGACCGGTCCCCAGTCCCAGAAGAGCTTCGGCAGGCGGGAGTTGCGCGAGGCGGCGAGCGCCTTGTCGCTGACGGCGTTGAAGCTCAGACCCGGCGGCAGCATCAGCCCCTTCTGCGAACCGGCGACGGTGACGTCGACGCCCCACTCGTCGTGCCGGTAGTCGATGGAGCCGAGCGAGGAGATCGTGTCGACGAGCAGCAGCGCCGGGTGGCCCGCCTCGTCCAGCACGCGGCGGATCTCCGGGACGCGGCTGGTCACGCCCGTCGAGGTCTCGTTGTGTACGACGCAGACCGCCTTGATCTCGTGGCCGGTGTCGTCCGCGAGGCGCTCGGCCAGGGCGTCCGGGTCGGCGCCGTGCCGCCAGTCCCCGGCGACGAAGTCGGTCTCCGTCTCCAGGCCCAGCGCTCCGGCCATCTCCCGCCAGAGCGCGGAGAAATGACCGGTCTCGAAGCTGAGTACGCGGTCGCCCGGGCTGAGGGTGTTGACCAGCGCCGCCTCCCACGCACCCGTACCGGAGGCGGGATAGATCACCACGGGCCCGCTGGTCCCGAACACCGGCCCCAGCGCGGCGAGAAGACGGCGGGTGAGCGCTGCGAACTCGGGCCCGCGGTGGTCGACGGTGGGTGCCGCGATGGCGCGCAGCACCGGGTCGGGGACGTTGGTGGGGCCCGGGATCTGAAGGAAGTGGCGACCGGTACGCGGCGTCATGGGCCGACTCCTCGCGAAGGGTTGTGCCGTGAAGCGGCACGCTGTATCGTCTGGCGGCACGCCGGAGCTTAGGTTCCCTCACGGAACGAGTCAATGGATGCAGAACGTCCTCAACGCACTGCGCGCCCTCGAAGAGGTCGCCGTCCGCCAGCCGATCGGCGTCGCCGACCTGGCGCGCGCCATGCAGCTCCCCAAGTCCTCGGTGCAGCGCACCCTGGTGACGCTGCGGGAGGCCGGCTGGATCCGGCCGACCGGCTCGGTGCCCACCCGGTGGGTCGTGACGACCAAGGCGCTGCACGTCGGCCGGCACGCCACCGACGAACTCGGCCTGCGTGACATCGCGTTGCCGGTGATGGAGGAGCTGCGCCGCCGTACGGACGAGACGATCCACCTCGCGGTCCGCGAGGGCGGCAACGTGGTGCTGGTCGAGCGCCTGGAGACGTCCCAACCGGTGCGCATCATCCTGCCGTTGGGGCAGAACCTGATCATGCACGCCTCCGCGAACGGCAAGGCGGTGCTGGCCGCGGACCCGCCGGAGGCCGCCGAGCGCTACATGGCCCACGGGCTGCGGGACTTCACCGACACCACGATCACCGACCCGGTGCGGCTGCGCGCCGAGCTGGCCGTGACGCGGGAGCGCGGCTGGGCCACCAACAGCGGCGAGTGGCGCCCGGACGTCTCGGCCGTCGCCGCGGCGGTCATCGGCGAGGGCGGGCTGCCCGTCGCGAGCATCAGCGTCAACGTGCCGACGAGCCGGATGTCGGACGAGGCGGGGCCGGTGTACGGCGCACTCGTCAGCGAGGCGGCCAAGAGAATCAGCACAGCTCTGGGACGCGCGCACGAGGAGAGCACCGGGCGCTGAGCGATCCGTACGAGAACCCTTGACGGGTTCCGGGCCCCCTCCCATACTCGCCCAAGGCGAAAACCGGATTCCGGATCGCGGAATGGCTTGGCGCTGTGCGGGAAATCCCCGTAAGCCCCGCGCACGGTATGCGCAAGGGCGGTGTCGCAGGTCCGGAAAGGCTTCTGATTCCTGCTCAGAAATGTGCCGGCACGCCTTTGCAGTGACCGTTCGACCGAAGGCGAGGAAGCCTCGTGTCAGATCAAGTCATATCCATCGTCGGGTTGGTGCTGGTATTCGCCATCGCCACCTTTTCCTCGGTCCACATGGGCGCGCTGGCCATTGTCGCTGCTTTCGTGGTCGGGACCGCCTTCGTCGGCGAATCCGCGGACGACATCTTCGGCGGCTTCCCGGGCGACCTCTTCGTCGTGCTGGTCGGGGTCACCTTCCTGTTCGCCATCGCCAAGAACAACGGCACGGTGGACTGGATGGTGCAGCGTGCGACCCGGGCCGTGGGCGGCAGGATCGCACTCATTCCCTGGGTGATGTTCCTGGTCACGGCGGTGCTGACGGCCTCGGGGGCCGTCGTGCCCGCAGCCGTGGGAATCATCGCCCCCATCGGTCTGGGATTCTGTGTCCGCTACCGCATCAATCCGGTGCTGATGGGGCTGCTCATCATCAACGGGGCCAGCGCGGGCGGCTTTTCACCGATCAGCATCTTCGGCAGCATCACGAACGGCGTGGTGTCGCGGAACGATCTGCCGGGATCGCCGCTGCTGCTTTTCCTCTGCTCGTTCCTCTTCAACGTCGTCCTCAGCATCGCCGTGTTCTTCCTCTTCGGCGGGCGCGGCCTCCTCGGACGCCGCGCCGAACAAGAGGGCGGCGAGTCTCCTGTGTCCGGACGGGACGGAGACGACGGAGATCTGGTGACGGTCGGGGCGTCCGCCAAAGGTGGCGATTCCCTCGGCGGAGATTCCGGAAGCGGCACCGGTACGGAATCGGGCTCCGGCGGCACCGCGCCCTCGGCCGGGAAAGGCACCGCCCCCGCACCGGTGCTCGCACCCGTGGGCTCCGGCACGGGCGGCGGCGTCGCCGAGCCCGACGAGGATCTGCGGCTCGACGGGACGCGCGTGCTGACCCTGCTCGGCCTCGTCAGCCTCGTCGTCGGGTCGCTCTTCTTCGACCTCGACGTCGGCCTGATGGCGCTGACCGTGAGCGTGGTGCTCACACTCGTCTCCCCGTCGACGGCCAAGGGCGCCGTGGACCGCTGCGCGTGGTCCACGGTCCTCCTCGTGTGCGGCATCGTCACGTTCGTCAGCATGATGGAGCGGATCGGGACGATCGACTTCCTCGGCGACAGCGTCGCCGCGATCAACGCCCCTCTGCTGGGCGCGGTGTTGATCTGCCTCATCGGCGCGGTCGTCTCCGCCTTCGCCTCCACCACCGGCATCCTCGGCGCGCTCATCCCGCTCGCGGTGCCGTTCCTTCAGGACGGACACGTCGGCGCGGTGGGACTGATCATCGCGCTCGCCATCTCCTCCTCGGTCGTGGACTCCTCGCCGTTCTCCACGAGCGGTGCGCTGGTGGTCGCGAGCGCGCCCGAGGAGCAGCGGGACACCGTCTTCCGGCGGCTGATGGTCTGGGGCTTCAGCATGGTGGCCATCGCGCCGCCGCTGACGTGGCTGTTCTTCGTCGTGCCCGGCTGGCTCTGAGGGCACGTCCGGATCCGCGCGCCACGGGCGCCCGCCGGGAGGCAACTCCCCGCGGGCGCCCGTCCGTTGGTGCCCGCCCCCGGCCGGAACCCGTCCCGGATCTTCCCTGCGCGGGCCGGTGCCGCGCCGTACCGCCGCCGTACGGGATGACATCATCCCGGTGCGGCGTCCCCGGGCGCCGCCGTACGGAGACGACGCACGGATACGACGTGCGGGTACGCGGTACGGGACGCCGTACGGATAGGGGGCACCGAAGGCGGCGCCCCGGACGGACAGTTCGGATAGGTAGGCACATGGCTCAGATCAGCCCCAGCATCCTCTCGGCCGACTTCGCGCGTCTCGCCGACGAGGCCGAAGCGGTGACCGGCGCGGACTGGCTCCATGTCGACGTCATGGACAGCCACTTCGTCCCCAACCTCACCCTCGGGGCACCGGTGGTGGAGGCGCTGACCCGGGCGACCGACATCCCCGTGGACTGCCATCTGATGATCGACGAGCCGGACCGCTGGGCCCCGCAGTACGTCGAGGTCGGCGCCCGCTCCGTGACCTTCCACGCGGAGGCCGCCGCCGCGCCCGTACGGCTCGCACGGGAGATCAAGGCGCTCGGCGCCCGCGCGTCCATGGCGCTCAAGCCCGCCACCCCCGTCGAGCTGTACGAGGACCTGCTGCCCGAGTTGGACATGCTGCTGGTGATGACCGTCGAACCCGGCTTCGGCGGGCAGGCGTTCCTCGACATCATGCTGCCGAAGATCCGCCGGGCCCGGCAGCTCATGGACAAGCACGGCCTGGAGATGTGGCTCCAGGTGGACGGCGGTGTCTCCGCGTCCACCATCGAACAGTGCGCCGAGGCCGGTGCCGACGTGTTCGTCGCCGGATCGTCCGTCTACGGCACCGACGACCCGGCGGCGGCCGTACGGGGCCTGCGCCAGCAGGCGGAGGAGGCCGCGGCGCGCACCGCGGGCGGAGCCCGCTGAACAACGCTCCGGGCGGAGCCCGCTGAGCCGTACCCCCAGGCGGCTCCCGCCCCGGCTTTCCGGGAATCCGGCCGTCCCCCTCCCGCGTCCCTCCCGGCCTTCGCCCCTGTGTACACGGTGCGCGCACACTGGAGGGCGGCACCGGCAGGGCCGCCCCGGCGGGCCGCGCACGCCGGAGTGGGATCGGGTCCACCCGGGATCTGCAAGGATGAACGCCCAGCGCTGATGCGTACGTACGGGAAGACAGTGAGGTGAGTGCGGTGTCGTCGGGTCGGACCACACGAATGGGACCCGCCGAGCTCATGCAGGCGGCGGCCATGGCGCGCCGCTTCTACCTTGAGGGCAAATCCAAGATCCAGATCGCGGACGAGTTCGGCGTGAGCCGCTTCAAGGTGGCGCGGGTCCTGGAGACGGCGCTGGAACGGGACCTGGTCCGCATCGAGATCAGGGTCCCGGCGGAGCTGGACGCCGACCGCTCGGACGCCCTCCGGGCCCGTTTCGGGCTCCGGCACGTGGTCGTCGTCGAGTCGCCGTCGGAGGCGGTGGACGACGGCGCCGACCCGGAGAACCTCGGCGAGGTCGCCGCCGGTCTGCTCGGCGAACTCGTCACCGAGGGCGATGTGCTCGGCCTCGCGTGGGGCCGCTCCACCACGCACATGGCCGCCGCGCTGCGCCAGCTTCCGCCCTGCACGGTCGTCCAGCTCACCGGCGTCTACGACGCGGGCGCCGCGGACCGCGGATCCGTGGAGGCCGTACGGCGGGCCGCCGAGGTCGCCGGCGGCGAGGCGCACCCCGTCTACGCGCCGATGCTGTTGCCCGACTCCGCCACGGCCGCGGCGCTGCGCAGCCAGACCGGGATCGCCCGCGCCTTCGAGTACTTCGACAAGGTCACCGTCGCCGCCGTCTCCATCGGCTCCTGGGAGCCGGGCATCTCCACCGTCCACGACATGCTCAGCGACTCCGAGCGCGAGCACTACTCGTCGCTGGGCGTCGCCGCCGAGATGTCCGCGCATCTCTTCGACAAGCGCGGCCGCCGCATCGGACGGGACCTGGGGGAACGGTGCATCACCGTGGAGGCCGAACGGCTGCGCCGCGTCCCTGAGGTGATCGCCATCGCGGGCGGCCAGCGCAAGGCCGAGGCCATCGGCGCGGTGCTGCGCTCCGGACTGGTCACCAGCATCGTCACCGACACCGCCGCCGCCGACTACCTGCTCTCCGAGGCCGACCCGGGGCCGAAGCCCGCCCTGGAGCGCGCCGACCCGGACGGCGCATAGTGGCACGCGGCCCCGCCCCGGGAGCCGGCGGGCGCTTATGCCGGGGTGCGGCTGGGGCCGCGTGGCCCGTGCGGGTTACGCTCGTGACGGCCGCCATCCGCGGCTCTTCCTCCGGGTCTTCCGGCCCGGCAGGTCTCTCAGTGCACTCTCCGAGGAGGCAGAGGCAGCCATGACGACGCAGCGGACCAAGCTGCCTGGCGTCGGCACGCAGTACGACATCGAGACCCGGGCGGGCCGCCACATCTCCGTCGTCGCGCACCAGGACGGGCGGCGCTTCCTCGGCTTCTACGAGCCGGACGACCCGGACGCGTGCCAGGCCACCGTGCCGCTCGACGGGGACGAGGCCAGGTCCCTGGCCGAACTGCTCGTGCCCTCGGGCACCCCCAAGCTCGCCACGGCCGAGATGGACATCGACCTGGTCACCGAGCGGATCGCCGTCACCACGCAATCCCCGTACCGCAGCAGGCCGTTGGGCGAGACGCGGGCGCGCACCCGCACCGGCGCCTACATCGTGGCCGTGCTGCGCCGCACGGGACCGCATCCCTCTCCCGGGCCGGAGTTCCGGCTGGAGGCGGGCGACGCGGTCGTCGCGGTCGGCACCCGCGAGGGGGTCGACGAACTGGCGCGCATCATCAGCGGGACCTGACCGGGGCCGGAGAGCCGGACCCCGCAGCCGGGGCCCCGGCGACCGGCACCCCGGGGCACCCTGCCGGCCGGGGCGGGGGGAGCGGGCCGTCCCGGAGGTTCCGGCGTACAGACCGGCGCAGAGAAGGGACAGGCCGAGCGCGTGCACGAGACCACCGTGATGCTGATCGAACTGGGCGCCGTCATCCTCGGCCTGGGCCTCGTCGGACGCTTCGCGGGGCGCATCGGCATGTCCCCGATCCCGCTCTATCTGCTGGGCGGGCTGGCGTTCGGCCGCGGCGGCGTCTTCCCGCTCAGCGCGACGGAGAACTTCATCGAGGTCGGCGCGGAGATCGGCGTCCTGCTGCTCCTGCTGCTGCTCGGGCTGGAGTACACCGCGGCCGAGCTGGTGACGAGCCTGAAGACCCAATACCCCTCCGGCATCGTGGACTTCCTGCTCAACGCGACGCCCGGCGCCCTCGCCGGGCTGCTGCTGGGCTGGGGCCCGGCGGGCGTGCTGGCCCTCGCGGGCGTCACCTGGATCTCGTCCTCGGGCGTGATCGCGAAGGTCCTCACCGATCTGCGCCGCCTCGGCAACCGCGAGACCCCGGTCATCCTCGGCGTCCTCGTCATGGAGGACCTGTCGATGGCGGTGTATCTGCCGCTGCTCAGCGCCATCCTCGCGGGCGCCGGGCTGGCGGGCGGCAGCGTCACGCTGCTGGTCGCCCTGGGCACGGTGGGCGCGGTGCTGTACGTGGCGCTGCGGCACGGACGGTTCATCAGCCGGGCCGTCAGCTCCGACACCCCGGAGATGCTGCTGCTCGTCGTGCTGGGACTGACGCTGCTGGTCGCCGGGATCGCGCAGCGGCTCCAAGTCTCCGCCGCCGTCGGGGCGTTCCTCGTGGGCATCGCGCTCTCGGGTGAGACGGCGACGAGCGCGCGGGCGCTGCTCACCCCGCTCCGCGACCTGTTCGCGGCGGTCTTCTTCGTCTTCTTCGGGCTCTCCACGCGTCCGGCCGAGATCCCGCCCGTACTGGTGCCCGCGCTGCTGCTGGCCGTCGTCACCATCGTCACGAAGGTGCTCACGGGCTGGTACGCGGCGCGGCGTGCCGGGGTCAACCGCAGAGGGCGGCTGCGTGCGGGCGGGGCGCTCGTGGCGCGCGGGGAGTTCTCCATCGTCATCGCGGGACTCGCCGTCAGCGTCGAGCCGGACGTGGGTCCGCTCGCGACCGCGTATGTGCTGCTGCTGGTCATCGCCGGTCCGCTGGCGGCCCGTTGGACCGAGCCGGCCGTCGGCGTTCTGCGGGCGCTGCTGACGCGCGGGCGCAGGGAGCAGGAGGACGGGAGCCCGCCCGCGGGTGCCGCCTCCGGTGCGGCCGGGGACTCGGGCGGGGACTCGGGCAAGGGCGTCGATTCCGGCGAGGGCGCCGCGTCCGGGACGCTGCGGCACTGAGCCGTTGCGCTGAGCCGGGCGGTGCACGGTCGCTGTACGGGGCGGCGATACGCGGCCCCGGGGTCCGTAAGGCGCTGTGCGCGCCCTGTGCGTCCCGCCGGTGTGCGCGCGGCCCCCATGATGCGGAACGGTCCTCTCCGGGCGGGAGGGAGCCGCTGAGCGGATTCACGGCGTACGTACGGCAGTTGGGCCGTCCGCAGGTGCGCGTTCCGGCGGCACGGGAACCGCTCCCGGACATTTCTCAGGGCCCGCCTCCCTGCGCCGTCCCGGGGGACGGCGCA
>NZ_LJGW01000340.1 GCF_001751255.1 Streptomyces nanshensis
CGCCCCCGGCACGGGCGCGTTGCTCGACCGGCCACGCCGGCCCGTCGGTCCGCCGGAGCCGTTACGAGGCCGCCGCGTCCGCCCGCTGTGCGCGCAGCGCCCGCTCGACCCCCGCACGGGACTCGGTCACCAGACGCCGCAGCGCGGGCGACGGCTGTGTCTTCTCCAGCCATGCGTCCGTCGCGTCGAGCGTCTCCTGCGAGACCTGGAGTCCCGGGTAGAGCCCGATCACGATCTGCTGCGCCATCTCGTGGCTGCGCTGCTCCCAGATGTCCTTGACCACGTCGAAGTACTTCGCCGTGTACGGGGCGAGCAGTTCGCGCTGGTCGGTCTGGAGGAAGCCGCCGATGACCGCCTCCTGCACGGCGTTGGGCAGCCCCGCCTCCTCCCCGGCGCCGCTGCCGACCACCGAGGCCCACGCCTCGGCCTTCGCCTCCTCGCTGGGACGGGCCGCACGGGACATCGCCGCGTACCGCTCGCCCGCCGAGGTCGCGTCGCGCTCCAGCTCGGCGGCGATCTCCTTCTCCCCGGCCCGCCCGGTGACGGCCAGCCGGTGGAGCAGCGCCCAGCGCAGCTCGGTGTCGACGGCGAGGCCCTCCAGGGACTCGCGTCCGTCCAACAGGCCCTCCAGCAGGGCGAGTTGCTCGTCCGTACGGGCCGTGGAGGCGAACGCCCGCACCCATGCGAGCTGGTGGTCGCTGCCGGGCGCCGCCGCGCGCAGTTGCTCCAGCGCCGCCTCGGACCAGCGTGTGAGGCCGCTCTCCCGCCACCGCGGGTCGGCGTACAGGTCGAGCGCGAGCTTGACCTGCCGCTGGAGGGACTGGACGAGGCCGATGTCCGACTCCTCGGTGATGCCGGAGAGCACCAGGTCGAGGTAGTCGCGGGCGGCCAGTTCGCCGTCGCGGGTCATGTCCCACGCGGAGGCCCAGCACAGCGCACGCGGCAGGGACTCGGCGAAGTCGCCGATGTGCGCCGTGACCGTCTCCAGCGACTCGGGGTCGAGCCGGACCTTCGCGTACGAGAGGTCCTGGTCGTTGAGGAGGACGACGGCGGGACGCGGGATGCCCGCCCACTCGGCGACCTCGGTGCGCTCCCCCGTCACGTCCAGCTCGGCGCTGTGCGTACGGACGAGCTTGCCGTCCTTCAGGTCGTAGCCGCCGAGGGCGACGCGGTGCGGCCGCAGCGTCGAGGTGCCGGTGGCTCCGGCGGGCAGGGCCGGGGCCTCCTGGCGTACGGCGAAGGAGGTGACGGTGCCCGAGGCGTCGGTCTCGATCTCGGGGCGCAGCACGTTGATGCCCGCGGTCTCCAGCCACGCCTTCGACCAGGCCGTCAGATCGCGTCCGGAGGTCTCCTCCAGAGCGCCGAGCAGATCGCTCAGCCGGGTGTTGCCCCACTCGTGCCGCTTGAAGTAGCGCTGTACGCCGCTGAAGAAGGCGTCCTCGCCGACGTAGGCGACGAGCTGCTTGAGCACGGAGGCGCCCTTGGCGTAGGTGATCCCGTCGAAGTTGACGCGGACGTCGTCCAGGTCGCGGAAGGGCAGTTGGTCCTGCCGGTAGGCCCAGGTCTTCATCTGGTTGGCGAAGGTCGTCCAGGCGTGCGGCCAGCGGGAGCCGGGGGCCGCGGCCAGGCACGCGATCGAGGTGAAGGTGGCGAACGACTCGTTCAGCCACAGGTCGTTCCACCACTCCATCGTCACCAGGTCGCCGAACCACATGTGGGCCAGCTCGTGGAGGATCGTCTCCGCGCGCACCTCGTAGGCGGCGTCCGTCACCTTGGAACGGAAGACGTACTGGTCGCGGATGGTGACCGCGCCGGCGTTCTCCATCGCCCCGGCGTTGAACTCCGGCACGAAGAGCTGGTCGTACTTGGCGAAGGGGTACGGGTAGTCGAACTTCTCCTGGAACCAGTCGAATCCGAGCCGGGTCACCTCGAAGATCGCGTCCGCGTCGAGGTGTTCGGCCAGCGAGGGGCGGCAGTAGATGCCGAGGTCGACGCTGCGTCCGCCGCCCTCCCAGGTGCTGTGCACCGCGTGGTACGGGCCGACGATGAGGGCCGTGATGTAGGAGGAGATGCGCGGCGTCGGCTCGAAGCGCCACACGCCGTCCTGCGGAGCGGGGTGCGGCGTGGGCGAGTTGGAGATCACCGTCCAGCCCTCGGGGGCGCGCACGGTGAACCGGAAGGTCGCCTTGAGGTCGGGCTGTTCGAAGCTGGCGAAGACACGGCGGGCGTCCGGCACCTCGAACTGCGTGTACAGATAGGCCTGTTGGTCGACCGGGTCGACGAAGCGGTGCAGCCCCTCACCGGTGTTGGTGTACGCGCAGTCGGCGACGACCTCCAGTTCGTTCGCGCCCTGGAGGAGGCCGGGCAGCGCGATGCGCGAGTCGGCGAAGGACTCGGCGGGGTCGAGGGCCTCTCCGTTGAGGGTGATCTCGTGCACCGCGGGGGCGACCAGGTCGATGAAGCTGGAGGCGGCCTCGGCCGCCTCGAAGCGGACGAGCGTACGGGAGCGGAAGGTGCCCCCTTCCTGCGCGCCGCTCAGATCCAGCTCGATCTCGTAGGAGTCCACGCGGAGGAGCTGCGCGCGCTCGCGGGCCTCCTCGCGTGTCAGATTCGTGCCAGGCACCTGGTGCTCTCCCATGCTCTCGCGGTCTCACGATGTCGTCGTTCGGCCATCCTTCCACGGAGGGCCCGGGCGCTGCTCCCGGCCGTCCGGCTCCGGCACGGGTGAACGGCGGGTGAGCGGCGGCGGGCGTACGGGCCGCGCCCGGTGACGGGGAGACGGCCACGAGGCGGCGCAGCGGCCGCGAAAAGAGGCGGAGCCGCGGCGGGAACGCGGCGGAACCGCCCGCGGTGATCCATGAACGGCGATGGGCGTACACCGTTCCGCCGTCGTTCAGACGCAGGTCACTCCGGATGCCAAACATCCCTGGTGAGCGGGTCGTTCCGGGCCGGTCGACAGGGGGCGGTCCGGTACGTCCCAGCCTCCGCTTCACCCTTCGCTCCGCGTCCCCGCCAGGAGAGGCAACCCTCATGGACCGCAGCACCCCGCGGCACCCGGTCCGGCACCCCCGCCGTCCCGGCCGCCGTACCCTCCTCACGATCGGCGCCGCGGGCGCGGCCACGCTCGGCACCGGTGCGGTGCTGGGCGGCGG
>NZ_LJGW01000355.1 GCF_001751255.1 Streptomyces nanshensis
CGCCTGCCGTGTACCTCCGGCGGCGGCGAGACAGACGTGCCCCGCCGGTCTCAGGTGCCCCCGGAGGGGGAGGGCGCGGGGCCGTCCGCACCGCCGCCGTGCGGGAGAAGGACCGCCGTGGCGAGCACTCCCGCCTCCGAGGCCCAGCGGCCCGCGAAGTGCCGCAGCCGGGCGCCGCCCACGACCGGTCCCTCGACAAGAAGACGGGCGACGAACGTGCGGGCCTCCGCGTCGATCGCGATCTCCGCTTCGGAGAAGTCCAGTTCGCGTGCGGTGAGCGGATACCAGGTCTTGAAGACGCTCTCCTTGGCGCTGAACAGCAGCCGGTCCCAGTGCACTTCGGCGCTTCGCGCCCGGAGAGCGCCGAGCGCCTTCCGTTCCGACGGCAGCGAGACGGCCTCCAGCACTCCTTCCGGCAGCGGCCCGTCCGGCTCGGCGTCTATGCCGATTCCGACGGCGTCGGCCTCCCGTGCCACGGCAGCGGCCCGGTACCCGGCGCAGTGGGTCATGCTGCCGACGACTCCCGCGGGCCATCGCGGTGCGCCGCGCCGGCCCGGAACCAGCGGGACGGGCGGCACGCCCAGCCGTGCGAGGGCGCTCCGCGCGCAACTCCGCACCTGTGCGAACTCCTTGCGCCTCTTGGGCACCGCGCCCGCCACGGTCGCCGCCTCCTCGGGGAAGAGCGCGCCGGCCCCGTCGTCCGGCCCTTCGCCGAAGGACTCGTCGGCGTACACCTCGTCGGGCAGCAGAGAGGCGATCACGGCCTGCCTCCGGATGAGGCCGAGGACGCGGACGGCTCGGGCAGGATCTGGCGCAGCGGCTCCCGTGCCGGGCGTCCCCGCCACTCCCGGGGGTAGCCGACGGACACCTCCTCGAAGCGCACGCCGTCGTACCAGGTGACCCGCGGAATGTGCAGATGGCCGTAGACGGCCGTGACGGCGTTGAAGCGCTTGTGCCAGTCCGCGGTGAGACCGGTTCCGCACCACTGCGCGAAGTCGGGATACCGCAGCACCCTCGTGGGGGCCCGGACCAGGGGGAAGTGGTTGACCAGTACGGTCCGTTCACCGGGTGCGAGGGCGGCGAGCCGCTCCTCGGTCTGCCGCACGCGGATGCGGCACCACTCGTCACGCCCGTCGTAGGGGTCGGGGTGCAGCAGGAACTCGTCCGTGCACACGATGCCCGCATCGTGGGCCCGCCTCAGCGACTCCTCCTTCGTGGACGCCCCCGGGACGCGGAAGGAATAGTCGTAGAGGAGGAACAGCGGAACCACGGTCACCGGTCCGCCGTCGCCGCGCCACACGGGGTAGGGGTCTTCGGGCGTGACGACTCCCAGTCCACGGCACATCTCGACCAGTTGCAGGTACCGCTTCTCGCCACGCAGGGTGCACGAGTCCTGCGGATGGGTCCACAGCTCGTGGTTCCCCGGGGTCCAGATCACCTTCGCGAAGCGGCCGGCCAGCAGCCGCAGCGCCCACTCGACGTCTTCGTAGCGCTCGGCCACGTCCCCGGCGAGGATGAGCCAGTCCTCGTCGGAGCCGGGGAACAACTCCTCGGTGATCGACCTGTTCTCGTCGTAGGCGACATGCAGGTCACTGACCGCGAACAGCTTGCCCGTCATCGAATCGTCTTCCCCTTGCCTGCTCGGCTGTTCGGCTGCTCCCAGAGCGGGTGGCACGCGCCACGCGGCAAGTGCACCCGCCACGCGGCCAGTACACCGCGCCGGCCGCAGGGAAATCACTCGACTCCGGCGCGGCGCCCGGCCGCATGTCCGGCCGATGAGGGGGCAGACGCGACACTGCCGTCCCGCATAGCGCTGCGGACGGCTGCCGCCGGTACTAGGGGAATCCTCACTCTTCCTCTGCGACGCTGAAGGCGGTACGGGTCGGTCGAGACGGGCCGGGCCGCTTCGCTGTCGGCCCAGTCGCGAGAGAGGTGCGGAACGCGATGACGGTGTCAGAGGACGAGGGCCTGTGGATCCGGCGCTACCACCCCGCCCCCGAGGCCCGGCGCCGGCTCGTGTGCTTCCCGCACGCCGGCGGCTCCGCGTCCTTCTTCCATCCGGTCTCGGCGCAGCTCTCCTCCACGGCCGAGGTGCTGAGCGTGCAGTACCCCGGGCGTCAGGACCGCCGGGGGGAGACCAGTCCCGACGACATCGCCACCATGGCCGACCAGGTCTACGGCGCGTTGCGCGGGGTGCTCCGCTCCGGCCGGACGGCCTTCTTCGGGCACAGCATGGGCGCCACGGTCGCCTTCGAAGTCGCCCGGCGCTACGAGCGGGACGGCGGTGAGCTGACGCGGCTGTTCGCGTCGGGACGTCGCGCACCGTCCCGGCATCGCGATGAGAACGTGCACACCAAGGACGACGACGGAGTCGTCGAGGAACTGAAGAAGCTGGCAGGCACCGACAGTTCACTGCTCGGCGACGAGGAGATCCTGCGGATGATCCTCCCGGCCCTGCGCAGCGACTACAAGGCCGCCGAGACCTACCGCTGCGAGCCGGGTGCCGCGGTGGAGGCCCCCGTGACCGCGCTCACCGGGGACGACGACCCCAAGACGTCCTTGGACGAAGCGGAAGACTGGCGCCAGCACACCAAGGGGGACTTCGACCTGAGGGTCTTCCCCGGCGGGCACTTCTACCTCGGCCCGAAGGCGGCCGACGTGATCGCGCTGCTCCGGGAGCACCTGAAGTCCGGTGTGTGAGCCCCGTCTTGGCCGGTGGCAACGGATCCGCTAGCGTAAACGATCACGTTGTGCACGCGAGCGATCATTCAGGGACAGGCGTCGGCGTAACGCCGGGGCCGCGGGATGACACGGTTGCGAGGAGTGGCATGGTGCCGGACCGGTTGCCTTCCGCCGGTCTCTCCGACTGCCTGGTCGGCCGGGCCCGCGAGATGGCGGTGCTCAAGCGCAGCGCGGAGGCCGCCCGGCGCGGGCAGGCGGGACTGGTCACGCTCCAGGGCCCTCCGGGGATCGGCAAGACGAGCCTGCTCCACTCCTTCATCGCCTCCGACGCCTGCCGGGAGATGACGGTCCTGCACGGTGCGTGCAGCGAGATCGACGCCGGCGCGGGCTACGGAGGAGTCAGGGCCCTGTTCCGGTCGCTCGGCCTCTCCGCGGAGGACGCCGCCTTCTCGCCGCTGTTGAGCGGAGGCGCCCGCCGAGCGCTGCCCGCCCTCGCCACAGGCTCCGGCTCCAGTGCCTACGAGTCCTCTGCGGCGTACTCCGTCATGCACGGCCTGTACTGGCTCACCGCGAACCTGATGGCGGAGCGGCCGCTGCTGCTCGCCCTCGACGACGTGCACTGGTGCGACGAACGCTCCCTGGCCTGGATCGACTTCCTCCTGCGAAGGTCGGAGGAGATGCCGCTGCTGGTCGTGCTGGCGCAGCGCGACGAGGCCGTGCCGCTCGCCTCCGCGCTCGCCGACGTCGCCGCGCGACCCTCCTCGGCCTTCCTCGAACTCTCCCCGCTGTCCCGGCAGGACGTGGTGGAGCTGGTCGGGTACGCCTACCAGGGGGCGGCGGAAAGCACCTTCGTGCGGGACGTCGCAGCGCTGCCCGGCGGGAACCCCATGCTCCTCAAGAGGCTGCTGCTGGAGCTGAAGAGCGCGGGCGTGCGCCCCGACGAACACGGCGTGAACAGGGCGCGGGAGATCGCCGGGCAGGTCGTGTCGGACTCGGTGCGCGGCATGCTCCGGGCGCTGCCCGAATGGATACGTACGCTCGCCCGTGCAGCAGCCGTGCTGGGAGACGCGCCCGCCGAGCGCTTGGGCGCCCTGGCCGGTCTGCCTCCCACGCTGGTGGACGAAGGTGTGAAGGTGCTGCGCAAGGCCGAAATCCTCGCCCCGGACGGCCTGGGCCTCGCGCACGACCTGGTGCGCTCCGCCGTACTCGAGGACATGGACGGCGACGCGCTCGCCGAACTGCGCACCAGCGCGGCCCTGTTGCTCAGCGACGAGAGCCTGCCCCCGGAGCAGGTCGCGAACCAGTTGCTCCTGCTGCCCCGGCTGACCGCGCCGTGGATGACGGCGGTGCTGTGCGAGGCCGCCGGCCAGGCCGAGAGCCGGGCGGCGCCCGAGGCCGCCGTCCGCTACCTGACCCGGGCCCGCGAGGCCGACCCCGACAGTCTGGCGCTGCGTCTGCAGCTCGCGCGATGCGTGTCCCAGACGGAACCCGCCGAAGCCGTACGGCAGTTGCAGGCCGTACTGGAATCGCCCCTCGACGTGCGTACCAGGGCGGGTGTGGCGGTGCAGTTCGGCGGGGTGTGCCTCTTGGCTCAGCAATCGCCCGCCGCGGTACGGGTGCTCGAGGAGGTGCTTCAGCAACTCGACTGCGAACTGGGGCGCGACCCCGGCCCCGCCGATGTGGAGCTGCGCACCGAAGTCCAGGCGGCGCTGCTGAGGGCGGGCGCGGACGAGAAGAGCACCATCGGACAGGTGCGCGAGCGGGCGTCGTCGATGCCCGCCCCGCCGGGCGACACCACCGCCCAGCGGCAACTGCTCGCCATGCAGGCACTGCTGGGCGCCCTGGGAGGCGACGACGTCGAGGGGTGCATCGACAAGGCGCGCCGGGCCATACGGGCCACCGGCAGTCCCACCGAGGAGTCGCTGTTCGCCTCCTCGTTCACCCTCAGCCTGGCCGACGAGGCCGAGGAGGCGCTCGAAGCGCTGGACCGGCTGCTCCAGGCCAGCCAGCGCAGCGCTGCGGCGTGGAGCTACGTGCTGGCGCTGGCCATCCGTGCCTTCGTACTGCACGGCATCGGCGCCCTCCCGGAAGCGCTGGCGGACGCGCAGACTTCCGTCGGCATCATCGCGGACGAGCGGTGGGGACACACTTCCGCGATGCCGCAGATCGCGCTCGCCATGGTGCTCACCGACCTCGGCGAGCCGCAGCGAGCCGCGAGCGTGCTCGATGCGATCGAGCGCCCCAACCTCGACAGGCTCGTCACGGAATACCCCTGGTACGCGCAGGTCGCCGCCCGGACCCGCTGGTCGCTCGGCGATGTGGAAGGCGGCCTTGAGCTGCTCTACGCGTGCGGCAGATCGCTCGACGAGAGCGGCGTCGCCAACCCCGTCTACCTTCCGTGGTGGCTGGACGCGGCGGGCATGCTCATGGACCTCGGCCGGACCGGGCAGGCACGCGGCCTCGCCGAACACGGCAGCGAACTGGCCGAACGGTGGGGTACGCCGCGTGCGAAGGCGCTGGCGAGCCTCGGCGGCGGTCTGACCACACCGGGCCCGAAAGGCATCGAGCTGCTGGTCGCATCAGCCGAGATGTTCGCCGGCTCGCCCGCGCGCGGTGAGCACGCGCGCGCCGAGTTCCTCGTGGGCCGGGCGCTGCTGGCTGAAGGAGACCGGCGCTCCGCGCGGGACCACCTGCGCACCGCCGCCGACCTGGCGCAGCGCTGCGGCACTTTCAAGCTGGGCGAGATGGCACGGACCCTGCTGATCGAGGCCGGTGGACGCATGCGGAAGATGAGCGGCTCCCCCCTCGGCATGCTGACGGGTATGGAGCGCAAGGTCGCCGACCTCGCGGCGGCCGGTACCAGCAACAGGGGCATCGCCGAAGCGCTGTTCGTGACGGTGCGCACCGTGGAGACGCACCTGACCAGCGCGTACCGGAAGCTGGGCGTCACCAGCCGGGCCGACCTCGCTCCCGTGCTCTCCGCCCGCGAAGACCTCGTCAAGAAGCTGCCCTTGCGGGCCGCGTACCCGCCTGCGCGACGCTGACCGTGACACAGGTGGCACACGTGACCAGGGAATCCGGTGACCGAACGCAGCCGCGGACCGCGGGGCGGGAAGGCCCGGGCACCGCCGCAGAGCCTGAACGCCCCCTGTACGAGAGGGAACAGGAACAGGATGTGCTCGCCACGGTGCTGGAGCGGCTGGGCCGTGCACAGCCCTCGCTCGTCACGGTCGAGGGCAGGCCCGGCGAAGGCCGCAACGCCCTCCTGCGCCGGGTGGCCCGGCGTGCGGGGGAACTGGGCCTGAGAGTGCTGCACGCGCGGGCCACCAGAGCGGAACAGGAACTGTGCTACGGCGCCGTACTCCAGCTCGTGATGCCGCTGGACGGAACGGTCTGCGACGCTCTGCGCTCCCACCCTCCGGGGCACGGGCCGGGAACTCTTCCGGGCCTCGTCGAAGTGCTGCGGTCCGCCCCCGGAACGCCCACGCTGCTCGTCCTGGAGGACGTGCACTGGCTGGACGCGGCCTCCCGGGAGTGGATGGAGGCCCTGGCCAGGCGCCTGTACGCGGACGTGCCGATCGCACTCGTCCTCAGCAGCCGTACGGCCACCGACGGGTGGAGCAGGCTGGTGCCCTCCCCGCCGTCCGAAGTCCTCGTCCGCAACCTCACGATGAGGCCGCTGGGGCTCCGGTCGGTCGCCGCGGTCATACGTCACGTATGCGGCACCGGCGGCGAGCCGTCCTTCGACTCCGCTGCCCACGAAGCCACCCGGGGCAACCCGGCCGTGCTGCACGAAGCGCTGCGCGTCTTCCACGAGAAGGGCCACCGGCCCGTGTCCGCGCGGCTGCCCGAATTCCGCGCGATCGCCGACGAGTTCGCGGGCGACCTGTCGCTGCGGGCGATGGAGGAACTTCCCGCCGAGGCGCAGAGCGTCATGCGGGCGCTGGCCGTGTGCGGGGACGTACTGGACTTCCCCCTCGTGCGCACCCTTGCCGGGCCGCGTGAACTGCCCGAACGCGAGCTGCTGGAGGTGCTGGAGTCGGCGGGGCTGGTCGAGACGTGCGGACACACGGCGCGCATCCGCTACCCCCACGCACGCATCCGCGTGCTTGAGCGGATGCCCGCGGAAGAACGCGCGGACCTGCACGTCAGGGCGGCGGCCCTGGCACACCGCGCGGGAGCCGCCGACGAGGACATCGCCGCAATGCTCTTCCGGGCGACCGCGATCGGAGCGCCGTGGGTCGTCGAGAACCTTCAGCGCAGCTCCACGGACGCCCTCGCCCGCGGAGACCTGGACCATGCCGTGGCCTGTCTCTCCCGGATACTCCTCGAACCCCTGGAACCCGCGCGGCGTGCCCGGTTCAGCCTGGAGCTGGCCGCAGCGGAGATCGTCGGCAGTCCGCATGTCGCCGGCAGGCGCCTGGACAACCTCGTCAGGAACGCCGGGGGATGCGCTGCCGGAACTCTGGTGCGGCGTGCCATCGACCTGGGCCTGGCCCGCGGCGACGACGACTGGGCCGCACGCGCCGCCGCCGAAGCGCTCCCGTCCGCAGCGGAGCCCGCCCACGACGACCTGATCGCCCTGTACTGGCTGGCACACCGTGACCGTCAGGACGAGGCGGAGCTGATGATCCCCGTCGTGCCGGCGCTGCCCGAGACCCCGGACGCGCCCCTCCAAGCCGGGGTACTGGCCTGGCGGTTGGCCGTGCGGGCCAGGGACCTGCCCGCCACCCGGACCCTCGCACGCACATGCCTGAACGCGTCCGCCGGCGCGGCTCCCGTGATGCCCCGCCTGGCGGCCTGCAGAGCCCTGATCGCGGCCGGCGACATGGACGAGGCGCACTCGGCGCTGGACGCCCTGATCCGCGAGGCGAAGCGCTCCCACGCCAGGGCGGCATCCGCTCGTCTGCTCACGCTGCGGGCGGAGGTCGAACTGCGCACGGGACGTCTGGACGCCGCCGAACGCGACATCCAGGACGCGCAGGAGGCGCTCCCCGTCACCAGTTGGCATCCGGCCGCCGCGCCGCAGCTCGCCGCAGTCGGCGTCCACGTCGCCGTGGAGAGCGGACAGCAGGAGAGAGCGCGACGTCTCGCGCAGCACGAGATGCCCGAAGGGGCCGAGAACGGCGCGGCCTGGAGCCTGCTCCTCTTCGCCCGCGCCATGGTCGCCTCACGGGACGGGGACTGGGCCGGGGGGCTCCGGCTGGCGAGGGAGAGCGGAAGCGGGCTGCTGCGCCGCCAGTGGCTCAACCCGGCGCTGCTGCCGTGGCGTTCGCTGGCCGCACGCTGCCTTGACGCGCTCGGCCACCACGACGAAGCGGAACAGCTCGCACGGGAGGAGAGCGACCTCGCGCGCGACTGGGGATCGGCCGCCGCCGTCGGACTCGCGGCGGTGACCGCCGGGCCCTTGACCAGCGATGCGCAGATGGCCAGGCTCAGGGAAGCGGCCATGGCGTTCGAGGGCTCGCGCGAGATGCTCCTGCACACCTGGAGTCTGGTACAGCTTGCCCAGGCGGAACTCAACGCGGGTGACGCTCCTGCCGCCGCGGGACGTGTGGTCCGACTGACCAAGGTCACCACCACGTACCCGTCGAGCCGTCCGGCCGAGGCCGTCCGCAGGCTCACGGAGGAGCTGGAGAAGCCGGCGACCCCGGCTGCCGCGGAGCCGTCGCGCACTTCCGGCCTGCTGACCGAGGCGGAGAGGGAGACGGCCCTGCTGGCCGTCCGCGGACACGGAAACCGTGAGATCGCGGATCTGCTGTCGGTCGGAAAGCGCGCCGTGGAGCTGCGCCTGAGCAGCGTCTACAGGAAGCTGCACGTCACCGGGCGTGAGGAGCTGCGCGCCATGATGCTGAGGAGAGAGGCGGCCCCCTGATGCTGCTTGAGCGGGACAAAGAGATGGCTCAAGTGGACGGTGCCCTGTGCGCCGCCGTAGACGGCCGGTCCTCCATGATCGTGGTGACCGGCCCGCTCGGCATCGGGAGATCCGCCCTGCTGCGCGGGCTCGCCGCGGGCGCCGACGGCAGCGACGTGCGGGTTCTCACCGCCCACGCCGCCCTCATGGAGCAGGACTTCGCCTTCGGCGTCGTACGCCAGCTCTTCGACTCGCTGATGACGGGCGCCACCCCCGAGGCGCGGCGAAAGCTCCGGGAGGAACCGGACCGCTTCGCCCGGAGCGTCTTCTCCGGGGACGACGGCACCGCCGGAATGGACCCCGGCATCGACACCTCCGAGGCCACCCTCCACGGACTGAGGTCGCTTCTGGTCGGCCTCTGCGAGGAGACGCCGCTGCTCATCCTCGTCGACGACCTGCAATGGGCGGACGTCCCCTCGCTTCGGTGGCTGGCGTACCTGGCGAAGCGCCTGCGCGGACTGCGCATCGTCCTCGTGTGCACCCTGCGGGAGGGCGACCCGTGGTCGCGGTACGCGCTCGTGCGCGAGGTGACGGAGTGCGCGGGCCAGACGCTCAGTCCGACGCCCCTCTCGCTGGACGCCACCAGAGTCATGATCGAGGAGCAGTTCGAGGAGCCGGGGGAGGAGCCCTACGTACGCGCCTGCCACGAAGTCTCCGCCGGCAACCCGCTGTTCCTGCTGTCGGTCCTGGTCGGCATGGCCGTCAGCGGATACCGGCCCACCGCGGAGAACGCCGAGACCGCCCGTTCCCTGCGCCCCTCCGGGCTGCGCGAGCGCCTGACGGGATGCATCCGCGCCCAGACCGAGCCCGTACGGGACCTGGCGGCGGCCATCGCCGTCCTCGGCGACCACGCCCGGCCCGCACTGGTCGCGCAGCTCGCCGGGCTCGACGACATCGGACTCAGCTCGGCCCTGCGCGTGCTGTACGAGCTCGGGCTGCTCCCCGACGAGCGCACGCTGCGCTTCACCCACCGCGTCGTGCAGGACGCGGTCGAGTCCTCCCTCACGATCACCCAGCGCGAGGACCTGCACCACAGCGCCGCGGCCCTCCTCTACGAAGGCGGCCGTCCCGCCGAGCAGGTGGCGGCCCAGCTCATGGCCGTCACCGGCCAGAGCCCCGCGTGGTCCACCGCCGTGCTGCGCTCCGCAGCGTCCACCGCCCTGCGGCGCGGCGCACCGGAGATCGCCGCCCGTTACCTGCGCCGCGCGCTGCTGGAGAGCACGGGGCAGAACGCGGAGCGTGCCCGGCTGCTGATCGATCTGGCCACCGCGGAACGCACCTTCGACCCCACGGCCTCGGAACGGCACATCGCTCAGGCGCTGCCCATGCTCCCGGAGGTCAAGGACCGGGCCGCCGCGGTGCAGCGGATGCCTCCCGCCCTCTTCGCCAGGCCCTCCTCCTCGATGGTCGAGCTGGTGCGGCGGACGGCCGAGGAACTGGGCGCCCCCGAGCAACTTGACGGCACCACACGGGAGACGGCGCTGTGCCTGGAGGCCAGGCTGCGCCACTACGCGCAGGAGGACCCGGCCGCGCTCTCCTCCTCGACGGAGCGGCTGCGCGAGCTGGGAGGCGAACCTCCACTGGACTCCGGCGCCGAGCGCGAACTGGCGGCGGTGCTGCTGTGTTCGGCGACTTTCGCCGGACGGCTCTCCGCGAGCGCCGCGTCCCGCATGGCCGGCCGCATCCTGGAACGCGAACCGGCGGACGAGGCCCGGGTGCACACCACGGTGCCGCTTGCCGCGATCACGCTGCTCGCCGCCGACTCCGTCCACGACGTCGAGACCTGGCTGACGCCGGAGAAGCACCCGAGGCGGCCGGTCAGCGCATCGGACGAGGCGCTGCTGCTGGCCCAGCGGGCCATGGTGCACATCTCGCGCGGCCGGCCCGCCTGGGCCCGCGAGCACGCGGAACGGGCGCTACGGCTGACGGCGCCGTACTGGTACGAGGCACCCAGCGTCGTGCTGGCCGCGGTCGCGCTCGAACTGGGGGACATGCCGCTCAGCGAGGAGATCCTCGCCGGCGCCGGTTCGCGCACGCCGACCGGCCTCGCGCTCACCTCGGTGCTGCGCATCCTCCAGGCCTCGGTTCACGCACAGCGAGGCATGCGGGCCCGTGCGCTGGAGGATCTGCTCGCCTGCGGCAGGCAGTTGGAGTCACGGGGGTGGCACAATTCGGCTGTCTTCCCCTGGCGTCCCCGTGCGATCGGCCTCTACGAGCGGCTCGGCGACGAACTGTCCGCAATGGTGCTCGCCGACGAGGAGCACTCGTGGGCGGCGGCCTGGGGCGCGCCGGCCGTCCTCGGCCGGGCGCTGCGCCTCAAGGGCCGGCTCCACGGCGACCGCGGGATCCCCATGCTGCGCAAGGCGGTCGAGGTGCTGCGCTCCTCGCGCAACGAACTGGAACTGGCCCGCACTCTCGTGCTGTTGGGCGGAAGACTGGGGAGCAGGCCGGAGGCGGAGGCGGCGCTGCGCGAGGGCGGCGAGCTCGCGGCCGCCTGCGGAGCGCCCTGGCTGGCGAAACGCGCGGAGGACGGACTCGGGGCTGCGCCCTCTCAGAACAATGCCCTCACACGAAGTGAACGCAAGGTTGTATCGCTCGCCGGTGAAGGCCTTACGAACCAGGAAATAGCAAAGACGCTCGGCGTGAGTTTGCGTGCTGTCGAGAAACACTTGACGAATTCCTATCGAAAAATCGGGGTGTCGGGGCGGGCGGAACTTGCGAAGGTTCTGCGTACGTCCGAATTCACACACCTTCGCCCTTGATGGGAAGACTGCCTCAATGGGGTGCTTCCGTGTGTTATATGAGACGGTCGCGCAGCTCAACAGCGGTTTTAAGCTGGACTTGAGATTGTTCTTGAGCTTGGTTTGAGCTTCCCGCTACCGCACCACACCACCGAAGCCGAAGCGTCGACCGAACCCTCGGCGTGACCGCCCACGGGATTAGTTCCCGGCCCTAAGCTGTTCGTTGACCACCGCGGCACCGCTGCATAGCCTCCATTTCGAGGGCGCAAATCCAGGGGCCTTCAAGAATCGGCAGGGAATCTTCTCTGAGGTTTTCGAGAATGTCTGAAGCGGGGGGCGGAAAGGATGGCAGAGCAATGGCGGTTGCTGCATCTGCGGGCCCGGTGCGGGTGAACGCGGGCGAAGTCTCCTCGGGCAGTCTCCACGGAATTTCCAGACAGGGATCTTCCCAGCCCGGGCTGTGTACCGCCTCGCTCGATCCGGACCTGGTCATCCAGCACGCGAACCTTGAGTTCTCGCGTCAGTTCGGGGCGTCCTCCGCGGACGTGTGCGGGCTCAACTTCCGTGAGCTCGTGCACCCCAGCATCAAGACCTCTCTCATGCGGCAGTTCGCGCGGCTGACCGAGGGCAAGCGCCAGCTCTTCGACACGCACGTCGTCGCGGTCCGTCCCGAGGAGGAGGCCTTCGTCGGCTCCCTCACCGCGGCGGCCGTCTCCGACGAGACGCCGCAGGTGTCCGCGGTACTGATCTTCATGCGCTCCTCCGAGGAGGCCGAGGACGCCGGTGTCCTTCCGGCCCGCAAGAAGCTGCTCAGCGACATCGACGCACGGATCCTCGAGGGCATCGCGGCGGGGCTCTCCACGATCCACCTGGCCTCGCGGCTGTACCTGAGCAGGCAGGGCGTGGAGTACCACGTCACCGGTCTGCTGCGGAAGCTGCGGGTGCCCAACAGGGCGGCTCTGGTCTCGCGGGCCTACTCGATGGGCGTGCTCAACGTCGGTACGTGGCCGCCGAAGGTCGTCGAAGACTTCGTGAAGTGACGCGCCCCGACGGGGCGGCCGAGCGGCGCGGTCACGGCGCGAACACGCTGTGGCCGCGCCGTCGTTCACGCCACGACGAGCTGTCCGCGCCGCTGGAGGCGCGTGATCCGCCGGTCGCCGACTTCGTGAACGGCGATGCCGCCAGGACCGTGTACCTCGCCGGCACCACCCCCTCCAGGTCGGAGCTCCTGCGGCTGCGCAGGGAGCACTACGGCTCCACGCTCGCCGCCCTGGGCGTACCGGTCTGGGACGTGTACGACGAGGACGCCCTGCACGTGCTGTGCTCGCAGGCGCGGCCCGGAGCCTCCGAACCGTTCGAAGCTCCCGAGGCTCCCGTAGCCCCCGGAACCGCCCACGCTTCGGAGGCTGCGGAGGTGCCCGTGGCGGGCCGGGGCGAACCGGTGGGCGGAATGCGCGTCACCCTGAACGGGCCCCGACGGGGCGACCTGCACGAAGACTTCGCCGGCTTGCCGCATGTCGTGGGCGACGAGGGCGAGTTCTGGGTGTTCGCACGGCAACTCGTCCACCCCGCGCACCGCGGGGCGGAGGTCTCCACCATGCTCGCCCACGCCGCCTGCGTTCACCTGCTGGACCGGTCCCCGGTGCGGCGGGTGATGTTCACGACCATCGTCGGCGCAGGCCGCGGTTGTCCGCGGAGACTCTTCGGCGCGATACCCGTCACGCCCCCTGTGCCCCTCGGGCCGCAGGCTCGCGACGTCGTCCTCTTCGCCGGAGATCTCGACACCCTCGCCGACGAGACCGGCGCACGACTGGAGCGCACCGGCTGGTCCGTCTCCGTCTCCGTCCGCGTTCCGCAGCACGCGGCGGGCCGGCCGCAGGCGTCCGCCCCGGGCCTGCCGTCTGCCGCCGGGGCGGGCCCCGCACCGGACGCCTCCG
>NZ_LJGW01000352.1 GCF_001751255.1 Streptomyces nanshensis
CTGAGCGCCGGGCACGGGCCGCGCGCGCACGCGCTGCCGATCGACGGGCTCGCCGCCGAGCTGCCCCGCGCGGACATCGTCGTCTCCTGTACGGGCGCCACCGGTCTCGTCCTCACCGACGCCGCCGTACGCGAGGCGTTGCAGCGCCGGGACGCCGAGCGCTCAGCCGGAGGGACCGGACCCGACGGGTCCGCCCGTACCGGCGACGGCGGCGACGCCGTGGCGCTGCTCGACCTGGCCATGCCCCGTGACATCGACGCGGCCGTGCACGGCACCGACGGGGCCCGGCTCGTGGACATCGAGTCGCTCGCCGACGTCGCCGCCGACGCTCCCCTCGCCGCGGACGTCGACGCCGTACGGGGCATCGTCGGCGAGGAGGTCTCCGCCTTCGGCGCCGCGCAGCGCGCCGCGACGATCACACCGACCGTCGTCGCCCTGCGCACGATGGCCGCCGACGTGGTGGCCTCCGAGATGGCACGCCTCGAGGGACGGCTCCAGGGCCTGGACGACAAACAACGCGCGGAGATCACACAGACCGTGCGCCGCGTCGTCGACAAGCTGCTGCACGCGCCGACGGTACGGGTGAAGGAGCTGGCCGGCGAGCCCGGCGGCGCCGGATACGCCGACGCGCTGCGCGAGCTGTTCGACCTCGACCCGCAGACGGTCGCCGCCGTCAGCAGTCCCGTACCCGCCGGCGTCCCGGAGCCCGCGGAGTCCCCGGAGCGCCGCGGCGGTGGCCGGGGCCGCCGGGCCGAGCAGACCGACGAAGCAGGCGTCCCCGGCCGGAGCGCGGCCGGACGCGACGAGGTGAGCACATGAGCAACAGCCCAGCGAACGCCCTCCGGTTGGGCACCCGGCGCAGCAAGCTCGCCATGGCCCAGTCCGGGCTCGTGGCCGAGCAGGTGCGCCGTGTGACCGGACGGCCGGTGGAGCTGGTCGAGATCACGACGTACGGCGACACCAGCAGGGAGCACCTCGCGCAGATCGGCGGCACCGGCGTCTTCGTCACCGCGCTCCGCGACGCGCTCTACGGCGGCCGCATCGACTTCGCCGTCCACTCGCTGAAGGACCTGCCGACCGCGCAGCCGGACGGGCTGACGCTCGCGGCGGTGCCCCGGCGCGCGGACCCCCGCGACGTGCTCATCGCCCGCGACGGCCTCCGTTTCGAGGAGCTGGCCGCGAGCGCGCGCACCACGGGCCGTCCCGCCCGCGTCGGTACGGGCTCGCCGCGCCGCATGTCGCAGCTCGCCGCGTGGGCGCGGGGCCTGTCCGCCGAGATCGAGACGGTGCCGATCCGCGGGAATATCGACACGCGCATCGGGTATGTGCGCTCAGGCGAACTCGACGCCGTGGTGCTCGCAGCAGCCGGGATGGAACGGACCGGCCGCCTCCACGAAGTCACCGAACTGCTCAGCCCTGACGTCGTGCTGCCCGCCCCCGGCCAGGGGGCACTCGCCGTCGAGTGCGCGTCGGCCGACGTACACCTGGCCGCCCAGCTCGCCGAGCTCGACGACCCGCACACGCGGGCCGCCGTGACCGCCGAGCGAACCCTGCTCGCCGCCCTGGAGGCCGGCTGCAGCGCCCCCGTGGGAGCGCTCGCCGATCTGCTGGGCGACGGGCGGATTGCCACCGAAATGCGCCTGCGCGGCGTCGTCGGAACGATCGACGGCGAGACGTTGGTGCAGCTGTCCACCACCGGTCCCGTACCGGCGTCCGCGGAGGGCGCGGCGACCCCGGAGCACATGGGTCGTGAGCTCGCCGACGAGATGCTCGCCAAGGGCGCGGCCGGTCTGATGGGGGAGCGAGCACTTTGAGCCCCACCACTGCCCACAACTCGACAACCCGGCACCTCTACGGTGCACACGGCCACGTCACCTTCCTCGGTGCCGGGCCGGGAGACCCGGGTCTCCTGACGCTGCGCGCCGTCGAGGCGCTGGCCCAGGCCGACGTGCTCGTGGCCGATCCGCAGGTGTACGACGTCGTACGCGGCCACACACGGGCAGGGGTGGACACGCCGCTTCGAGTGGAGGACGGGCCCTCACCGGGCGTCAAGGCTGACGGTGCGTCAGCCGCCGTGAGCGGTGCAGCAGATCTTGCCATGGCCGCCGCGCGCTCCGGCAAGCGGGTCGTACGGGCGGTCGCGGGCGATCCCGGCCTCGACGCGGACGCCGCGCGCGAGATGCTCGCGTGCGCCGGCGAGGGCATCCCCTTCGAGGTGGTGCCCGGTATCGCGACGGCCGTGGGCGTGCCCGCGTACGCCGGTATCCCGCTGCGGGACGCGGAGGGCACCGACGTCCGCTTCATCGACGCCGGCACCGCCGACGACAGATGCTGGACGGAGGTCGGCGCGAGCGACGCGACGGTCGTCGTCACCACGGAGCTGCACTCGGTGGTCTCCGTCGCGGGCGAACTCGTCGCGGGCGGCCGCAAGCCCGAGACGCCGCTGACGGTCACCGCCGCGGGCACCACCACGCGGCAGCGCACCTGGAGCGCGACGCTCGGCACGATCGGCCAGATCCTCAAGTCCTCGAAGGCGCTGCCCTCTTCGGACGGCGCACAGCCCGTGATAGCCGTGGTCGGCGAGCGCAGCGGCGCCGCCGAGCGGCAGCGCCTCGCGTGGTTCGAGTCCAAGCCGCTCTTCGGCTGGCAGGTGCTGGTGCCGCGGACGAAGGAGCAGGCGGAGTCGCTCTCCGACCAGTTGCGCAGCTACGGCGCGGTGCCGGCCGAGGTGCCCACCATCGCCGTCGAACCGCCGCGTACGCCGCAGCAGATGGAGCGTGCGGTCAAGGGCCTGGTCACCGGGCGGTACGAGTGGATCGCGTTCACGTCGGTCAACGCCGTGAAGGCGGTGCGCGAGAAGTTCGAGGAGTACGGGCTGGACGCGCGGGCGTTCGCCGGGATCAAGGTCGCCGCGGTCGGCGAGCAGACCGCGAAGGCGCTCGTCGAGTTCGGCGTGAAGCCGGATCTGGTGCCCAGCGGCGAGCAGTCCGCGGCCGGGCTGCTGGAGGACTGGCCGCCCTACGACCCGGTCTTCGACCCGATCGACCGCGTCTTCCTGCCGCGTGCCGACATCGCCACCGAGACGCTCGTGGCGGGCCTCATCGAGCTGGGCTGGGAGGTCGACGACGTCACCGCGTACCGCACGGTGCGCGCCTCGCCGCCGCCCGCCGAGACGCGGGAGGCGATCAAGGGCGGCGGCTTCGACGCGGTGCTCTTCACCTCCTCGTCCACGGTGCGCAATCTCGTCGGCATCGCCGGCAAGCCGCACAACGTCACCGTCATCGCGTGTATCGGCCCCGCCACGGCCAAGACGGCGGAGGAGCACGGGCTGCGGGTGGACGTCATGTCGCCGGAGCCGTCGGTGCACAAACTGGCCGAGGCGCTGGCGGACTTCGGGGCGGCCCGCCGCGCGGAGGCCGTCGCCGCCGGTGACGTGGTCAAGCGGCCGAGCGAGAAGCGCCCGGCCAGGAGGAGGGCACGGTCGTCGTGAGCGCAGCAGCAGGACTCCCGGGCGGTACGGGCGGCGTGGCGGGCGGATTCCCCGCCGTACGGCCGCGCCGGCTGCGCACGACCCCGGCGATGCGCCGTATGGTCGCCGAACACCGGCTGCACCCGGCCGAGTTGATCCTTCCGGTCTTCGTACGGGACGGGATCAGCGAGCCGGTGCCCGTCTCGTCCATGCCGGGCGTCGTGCAGCACACCCGGGAGACGCTGAAGAAGGCGGCGGCCGAGGCCGTACGGGCGGGCGTCGGCGGCATCATGCTCTTCGGCGTGCCGAAGGACTCGGACAAGGACGCGGTGGGCACCGCCGGCACCGACCCGCAGGGCATCCTCCAGGTCGCGCTGCGGGACGTACGGGCCGAGGTCGGCGACGACATCGTGATCATGTCGGACCTGTGCCTGGACGAGACCACCGACCACGGGCACTGCGGCGTACTGGACGCGCAGGGCCGCGTCGACAACGACGCGACGCTGGAGCGCTACGCCGAGATGGCTTGCGTACAGGCCGAGGCGGGCGCCCACATGCTGGGCCCCAGCGGCATGATGGACGGCCAGGTCGGTCATGTGCGCCGTGCGCTCGACGCGGCCGGGCACCAGGACGTCTCGCTCTTCGCCTACACCGCCAAGTACGCCTCGGCCTTCTACGGTCCCTTCCGCGAGGCGGTCGGCTCGTCGCTGAAGGGCGACCGCAACACCTACCAGCAGAACGCGGCCAACTCCCGTGAGGCGCTGCGGGAGTTGTCCCTGGACGTCGCCGAGGGCGCGGACGTGGTGATGGTCAAGCCGGGGCTGCCGTATCTGGACGTGCTGCGCGACTTCGCGGAGCAGTCCACGGTCCCCGTCGGCGTCTACCAGATCTCCGGCGAGTACGCGATGGTCGAGGCCGCCGCGCAGAACGGCTGGCTCGACCGCGACCGGGCGATCATGGAGACCCTGACGAGCTTCAAGCGCGCGGGCGCGAACATGATCCTCACGTACTGGGCGACGGAGGTCGCCGCGCGGCTGTGACACGGGCGGGGGCCGTGACCGCCGAACGCGGCCTCGGCCCCTGGCCGTTGACGCCTGACGTTCCGGGCCGGGCCGGGCCGGGGCCGTGACCGTCGTCGTCAGGGCTTGCGGCCGATGCCCGCGTAGAAGAAGGCGTCCTCGTCGGTGATGCCGGAGTCCTCGTCGGGCCGCCAGCGGTGGGTCGTGGTGAGGCCGGGCTCGATCAGCTCGGTGCCCTCGAAGAAGCGCAGCACCTCGGACTTGGGACGTATCTGGGCCGGGGTGCCGCTCTGCCGGTAGACCTCGACGGCCTTCTGCGCGGCCGGGTTGAAGTCCGGGGTGGCGTGCGAGAGCACGAGGAAGCTGCCCGGGGCGAGGCGTTCGACCATCGCCCGTACGATCTCCTGCGGTTTGTGCTCGTCCGGCAGGAAGTGGGTGACGGCGAGCATCGACAGCGCCAACGGCTGTTCCAGGTCGATGACTTCGCGCAGCCCGGGGGCGTCGAGCACGGAGTCCTGCCGCAGATCCGCGTGCACGTAGGCGGTACGGCCCTCGGGGGTGCCGCGCATCAGCGCGTCCGTGTACTCCAGCACCGTCGGGTCGTTGTCCGCGTAGACGACGCGGGACTCGGGGGCGACCGCCTGGGCGACCTGGTGCAGATTGGGCTCGGTGGGGATGCCCGTGCCGATGTCGACGAACTGCCGCACGCCGTACTCGGAGGCGAGGGTGCGGGTGGCGCGGTGCATGAAGTCCCGGTTGGCGCGGGCGCCGAGCACGATGAAGGGGAAGACCTCCTTCACCTTCTCCGCGGCCTCCTCGTCGACCGGATACCAGTCCTTGCCGCCGAGGTAGTAGTCGTACATTCGGGCCGAGTGGGCCTTGCTGGTGTCGATCGGGGCGGGCTGACGTGCGCCGGAACCGGTCATCGTCGTGCTTCCTTCTGCCGCTGCGCGGGCGGGGTGCGGTGGCGGGGCGCGGCCGCACGCGCACGTCCGGTGCCCGTCGTGCGGGACGTCAACAGCCCTGTTGTGCAGCCGAGTTGAGGCACGAAGCTATCAGAGCGGTGGTTGCACATTGAAGGGTCGTCGACGTCCCGCTCGCGGGCGGGCGTCAGAAGACGCCCTGGCCGGGGGCGAGGATCCCCGCGGGGTCGTAGCGGCGCCTGGCCTCCGCCAGCCGCGGCCAGGCCGCGCCGAAGTGGTCGCGCCAGTCGGAGCGGTGGAAGGGGATGGAGCCCACCGGGTACTGCTTGCCGCCGGCGTCCCGCACCGTCTCGTACGCGCTGCGGTTCGCCGCGAGCAGGCGGTCCACCGTGGCCGGGTCGTCGGGCGGGGCGGTGCGCAGCACGGCGAGCAGATACGGCGCCGGGTCGTCCGGCATCCGCAGCAGGGGCGCGCGCAGCAGTTCACGCCGCAGCGGGTAGAGCAGCACGACGCCGCTCGTCCCGACGTCCTCCGGCGTGAGGCCGTCCAGGATGCCGGAGGCCAGGGACTCCACGGAGGCCGACGGCAGCAGCAGATTGAGCCAGGGGTGCGGGTCGTCCCACAGGCCCTGTTCCTTCTGCTCGGCGACGGAGGGCGCGAGCCGGTCCAGGAACGTGTAGTAGTCGAGGGTCTCGGCGCTCGCCCCCGCGCTCTCGTGGCGCAGCCCGGCCAGCAGCTTCGCGTCGTCCGGCTCGGGGCCCGCGGGCGGCCCGTATGCGACGGCCTCCAGCACCGGGGCGGCGAACGAGCCGGAGTCGTCGGGCAGGACGAGCCCCTCGACGTAGTCGAAGCGGCGCTCCTTCGTCAGCCGCCGCTGGTCCTCCAGATAGACCCCGAGGTCGCGGTACGGAAGCTGGAAGTGCCGCACGGTCTCGGGGGCCTTGACGAGGCGGAGCGTCGCGCCGACGACGACGGCGCACTGGCCGAGCCCGGCCCGTACGGCGTCGAAGAGGTCCGCATGCCGCGTGGGCGAGCAGCGGACCGACTCGCCCGCGCCGGTGACCACATGCAGCTCGGTCACGGTGTCGGCCTGGGCGCCGTGCCGGTGCGTCTGGCCGCCGAGCCCGCCGACGGACAGCGTGCCGCCGACGGAGAGTTCGAGGTAGTCGGTGAAGACCGGCGGCGTCAGGCCCTGCCGCAGCGTGGACTTGGCGACCTCGCTCCAGCGGGCGCCCGCGCCCACGGTCACCGTGCCGCCGCGGACCAGTCCGATGTGGTTCAGCGGCGACGTCGCGATCACCAGACCGCCCTCGGTCTGCGCCTGCCCGTACGTCATGTGGCCCTGGCCGCGCGGCGCCACGGGGATGCCGTGCTTGCGGCAGAAGCGGACCATCACGACGACGTCGTCGACGGATCCGGGCCGCAGAACGGCGGCGGGCCGCCGGTGGACGATGTGCCCGAAGTCCTCGGCCGCGGCGTCCCGTGCGGCGTCGTCGGTGACCAACTCCCCGTCCAGCGGCGGCACATGCTCGAAGCCGCCGCCGGGTGCGCCGCGCCGTGCGGTGCGTTCGGTGGCCCAGGCGCGCGCCGAGGGGTCGAATCCGACGACTGCGGCAGCCGTGGCCACGCCGAACAGGGCGGCGGTCCGTCTGGTGGGCTCCGATCGTTGCGAGCTCATGCGTCCTCCTGAAGCGGTGTCAGCGGGGGTGTCCCCGGCGGTGGATGCTACGCGCGTCAGGGAACGCCGTGCCGTACGCCCGGCCGTGGAACGGGAGTTCGCCGGTCGTCGCCGCTCCCGGCGGGGGTCTCGTACGGAGCGGGGGAGCCGGGCAGGGCGCAAGTCGGCCTTCGGCGAGGGTAGTTGGGGCGCCGCCGCCTCCGGCTAGCCCCGCGCCGCCGTCGTACCGCCCGCCGTGGGACCGAACTGCGGCAGGACGAGGGCCGAATGGGCCGGTCTGCCCTCCTCGTGGGGCAGGGCTTCCAGACCGCGCAGCATGGCGTTGCGCTCCTCCAGGGCCCGGGCGGTGGTCGGGAAGAGGGCGGCGTCGCCCTCGCCGACCTGATCCTGGTTCAGGGTGACGAACTCACGCGTGTCCTGCTCGTAGGCGGCGAAGCCCGCGGCGTGGTCCCGGCCGGCCAGGGAGCCCGCGAGCATGTACGCGCCGACGAGCGCGAGGCTGGTGCCCTGTCCGGTGAGGAACGAGGGCGCGTAGGCGGCGTCGCCCACCAGCGCGACCCTGCCGTCGGACCAGCGGGGCATACGGATCTGGCTGACCGCGTCGAAGTACAGATCGTCCGCCTCGTGCAGGGCGGCGAGCATGCCCGGTACCTCCCACCCCGCGTCGGCGAACACCGCGGCGACCAGGTCCCGTTGGGCCTCCGGATCCCGGAACGCGCCGTACGGCGGCTCGGCGTGGGCGAAGTTCAGGAAGGCGTGCACTTCGTCCTCGTCCCCCACGGAGTAGAGCGCCGCGGCCCTGCCCGGCGCGTTCCACAGCACGGTCTCCCGGAGGAGCCCGAAGGTGTTGCGCATGGTGAACCCGGCGAAGCAGTAGCCGAGATACCGGTGGAACCGCTCCTCGGGGCCGAACACGAGCTCGCGCGTACGGGAGTGCAGACCGTCCGCGCCGATCACGATGTCGAACGTACGCCTGCCGCCTCCGCGGAAGACGACGTCGACCCCGTGGCCGGACTGACGCAGGGCCTCGATCGAGTCGTCGAAGAGGAACTCCACGTCGTCACGCGCCGCCGAGTGCAGTGCGCGGGTCAGATCTCCGCGCCGCACCTCCAGGTCCCGTCCGTCCGCGCTGCCGGTGACGGCGTGCGGGGCGATCGAGGCCACCTCGCCGCCGTCCTGGTCGAGGAAGGTCATCCGGCGCAGGTCGATGTGCGCGTCCCGCAGCCGCGGCAGGATCCCCATCCTCCGTACGACGTCGAGCGCGGTGCCGCGTACGTCGATCGGATAGCCGCCGTCGCGACGTGCGTCCGCCTTCTCGACGAGCGTCACCGCGAAGCCGTGGCGGCTCAGCCAGTACGCGAGGGCGGGGCCGGCGATGCCGCCGCCGGAGATCAGAACCGTGCGGCTCCGCGCGGTGCGGGCGTTCCTCGACCGGGCAGTGTGGGTCATTCCTCGATCCCCTTGTTCAGGCTGCGGGCGATCGGCAGCGAGAGGGCCGTGACGGCGGCGGCCATGACGAAGCCGGTGACGAAGGCGGACTCGGCCGGGACGTGGGAACCGTGCGGGGTCCCGGCGGTGAGGATCGCGCCGCTGACCTGGGCGCCCACGGCGTAGCCGAGCACGCGCGTCACCAGGATCAGACCGGTGGCGATGCCGGTGTCGCTCCGGTCGACGGAGGTGGCGGCGGCGGTCACCATCGCCGTGACGCACAGGCCGTTGGCGAGTGCGATCACGGCCTTGCCGACGACGAGGTGCCAGATCTCGGTGTGCAGGGCTGCCAGAGCGGCCAGGGCGGCGGCCATGAGGACGGTCCCGGTGACGATCACGGGACGTACGCCGAAGCGCCGCGCCCCGAGCCCGCCGACCGGCCCGGCCAGCGACGCGGCCACGGCGCCGGGCAGCAGGAAGAAGCCGATCTCGGTGGCGCCGGCCCCGAAACCGTAGGCGTCGGCGGACACCGCGAAGAGCTGCGGTACGAGATAGACCGCGACCGAGGTGCCGACGCACACCACGAACGTCAGCACACACGACCGCCACACCGCGGGCCGTGCCAGCATGCGCAGATCGACCGTCGGGGAGACCGCACGGCGTTCGACGGCGGTCCATGCGGTCACGAAGGCGGCCAGCACCACGAGGAGGCCGCCGAGTACGAGCGGCCGCGAGGCGGTCTCGGGCGCCGTCGCGAGCGTGAGCATGAGCGTGACCAGCGTTCCGCTCAGCAGGACCAGGCCGGGCCAGTCGATTCCCGTACCGTCCGGCCGGCGCGGCGGATCCTGCGGCATCAGCCGGTGCACGAGCACCGTGGACCCCGCGACCGCGATCGTCGGCAGCGCGAACATCCAGTGCCGGGACAGCCCTTCGGCCACCGGCCCGGCCGACAGCGTCCCCGCCATCCCGCCCCCGACGAACAGTCCGCTGACCACGCCGATGGCCACCTTCGACTCTCCCGCCGGCAGATGGTCGCGGACGAGGACGAACGACAGGGGCAGCGCGCCCACCATCGCTCCCTGGAGTACCTGACCGGTCAGCAGCACCGGCAGGTTCGGCGCCAGGGCGGAGACCAGACCGCCGGCGCAGACCACCGCCATCAGCCGGATCAGTACGCGCTTCCCGCCGCAGCGGTCGCCGAGCTTCCCCGCGACGGGGGTGACGAGTGCGCCGGTGATCAGCAGCACGACGCTGAGTAACGCCCCTTCGGAGGGAGACATCTCCAACTCGCGCTGCAACAGCGGAAGCGTCGGCGTCACCACCGATTCCAGGGCACCGGTCGACACGGCCAGCAGGCCGAGGGCCGCGACGGGGGCCTTCCCGATGCGGAGCGGTGGAGTGGCCAGGGCTGTGGTCATGGGGTCCTCTCCCGTCGTCGCCGGGCGGTGAAGGGGCGGCCGTACGCGGTGCGTTGCCGCCTTGCCGGCCCGGTGCGGACACACGGCGGCCCGTCACGCGGCGCGCGGTGTGCATCGGTGCGTGGTGATCGGTGGTCGGGTCCGAGGTCTGCGGCGGGCCCAACTCCCGTGAGCTGCGCCCGAGTCGGCGCATGCGTGGCCCCGCCGGGCGGAGCGGATGCAGAAAGACGGCACCCGGAACGCCCGTTGCCATGACACTACACCGTGCAGTGTAGAACCGTTAAGGTGTGCCCATGCCGACCACGAAGCCGACCACGAAGACGCTGCGCGAGGGGTCCGCGCGGAAGCGGGCCGCCATCCTCTCGGCGGCCCGGGAACTGTTTCTCGCCGACGGCTTCGACCGCTCCAGCGTCGACGCGGTCGCCGCACGGGCCGAGGTGTCCAAGCGGACGGTCTACGACTACTTCGGCGACAAGCAGACGCTGCTGCGGGCAGTCGTCGACGCCGTCGGCGAATCGATGATCGCCACGGTCCGGCGCACCCTGGACGACACCCTCACGGGCGTCGCGGAGGCCGACGAACTCGACGACGCACTGGTCACGTTCGCGATGCGCATCGCCACCGACATGCTCGGCTCGGCGGAGTACGCGACGCTGCAACGGCTGGTCCGTACGGAATCCGGCAACTTGCCGCACCGGGGCTACAACTCCATGGCGAACACCCCCGACGAGGCACTCGCCGAGCAGTTCGCCGCCTTCGGCGAGGCCGGGCTGCTCGACGTCCCCGACTCCCGGCTCGCGGCGGACCAGTTCATCGCGCTGACCTTCGGCGTCGCGCTGGACAGGCTCGGGTCCGCGAACGCCGTGGAGGACGCCCGCGTCCGGCCGCTCGTCGTCGAGGGAGTGCGGACCTTCCTCCGGGCGTACCGCAGCGGGTAGTGCGGGTACAGCGGGCGCGGTACGGGCGAACGGCGCACGCCGCGCTCGGCGTTCCGCGCGGTACGCCCGAACTCCGCGCCCCGCGCGGCCTGTTGACGATCGGCGCCTCGCGCGCCCTGCGCGACCCTGAACACCCGCGCGGAGCACGGGTGTTCAGAGTGCGTTCAGAGCCGCTCGGGTGTGCGGATGCCCAGCAGCGCCATGCCCTGGCGCAGCGTGCGGGCCGTCAGGTCGCAGAGGAAGAGGCGGTTCTGGACGAGCTGCGGCGTCTCGGCCTTCAGCACGGGGCAGTTCTCGTAGAACGGGCTGTAGAGCGTGGCCAGTTCGTAGAGGTACGCCGCGAGCTTGTGCGGCTCGTAGCTCTCGGCGACGGACGCGAGGGTGTCGCCGAACTCGTCCAGGTGCAGCGCGAGCGCCCGCTCCTGCGGCTCCAGCTTCAGCGTCGGATGCACCCGCGGCTCCTCGCCGCCCGCCTTGCGGAAGATGGACTGGATCCGCGCGTAGGCGTACTGGAGGTAGACGCTGGTGTCGCCCTGGAGGGAGACCATCCGGTCGAGGTCGAAGACGTAGTCGCGGGTCATGGAGTTGGACAGGTCCGCGTACTTGACCGCGCCGATGCCGACCTGGGCGGCCCGCTCCTGGATCTCCTCCTCGGTGAGGTCCTGGGCCTTCTCCCGTACGACGACGGCGGCGCGCTGCGTCGCCTCCTCCAGCAGGTCCACCAGCCGCACCGAACCGCCCGCACGCGTCTTGAACGGCTTGCCGTCCTTGCCGAGGACGGTGCCGAACGCGAGCTGGCGCGCGGCCTCTTCGGGCAGCCAGCCCGCACGCCGCGCGGTCTCGAAGACCATGCGGAAGTGGAGCGCCTGGCGGGCGTCGACCACGTACAGGATCGTGTCGGCGTGCAGCCGCCCGACGCGGTCCCGGATGGCGGCGAGGTCCGTGGCGGCGTAGCCGAAGCCGCCGTTGGACTTCTGCACGATCAGCGGGGTGGGTGTGCCGTCGGGGCCCTTGACGTCGTCGAAGAAGACGCACAGGGCGCCCTCGGAGCGCACGGCCACGCCGGAGGACTCCAAGTCCTTGACCACGGCCTGGAGATCGTCGTTGTAGGCGCTCTCGCCGACGATGTCCTCGTCGCGGATCTCGACGTCGAGCACCTCGTAGACGCCCTGGAAGTAGGTCTTCGACTCGTCGACGATCTTGTGCCAGAGCGCGAGGGACTCCTCGTCGCCGGACTGGAGCGCGACGACCCGGTCCCGGGCGCGTGCCTTGAACTCCTCGTCCGCCTCGAAGAGCGAATAGGCCGACTTGTAGAGCCTGTTGAGACGGGCCATGGCGGCCTCGCCCTCGTCCCTGGCGTCCGCGGCGTCCGACTCGTGGTCCAACTCGTGCGGGTGCTCGACCAGATACTGGATGAGCATGCCGAACTGGGTGCCCCAGTCGCCGATGTGGTGGCGCCGGATCACCGTCTCGCCGCGGTGTTCGAGGATCTGCGTGATCGCGTCGCCGATGACCGTGGAGCGCAGATGCCCGACGTGCATCTCCTTCGCGACGTTCGGCTGCGAGTAGTCGATCACCGTCGTGCCGGGGTGCTCCGCGTACGCGACGCCCAGCCGCTCGTCGTCGGAGCGGGCCGCGAGCCCGCGCAGCACGGCCGCGTCGGAGACGGTGATGTTGAGGAAGCCGGGCCCGGAGACCTCGACGGCCTCGATCTCCTCGTTGGGCGGCAGGCTCTCCACGACCCGGCCGGCCAGCTCCCGCGGGTTCCCCTTGAGGCGCTTGGCGAGCGCGAGCATGCCGTTGGCCTGGAAGTCCGCGCGGTCGCTGCGTCGCAGCATCGGATCCAGCCACGAGGCGGGGGTGTCCTCCGGCAGGGCAGCCGAGAGGGCCTCCGCGAGGCGCTGGTGGAGCGTAGCGGCGAGCGAGGGGACCGAGGCCATGGATACGAGCCGTTCCGTAGCTGGGAGGCGGGTTGGCCGCCCAGTATCCCACGGGAAAACCAGGTGCGGCGCAGTGGGAGAATGGGCCGCGCAGGCCGAGAGCACACCCGACGAGAGAGCTGAGAGAAGGAAGTGCCGGACGTGGAGCGGACCACCCACGAGGCCGACTGGGTCTCCCGTATCGCCGACGACGTCATCGCCGAGGCGGAGCGTCGCGCGCCCGGGAAACCAGTGGTCTGCGCCTCCGGCCTCTCGCCCTCCGGGCCGATCCACCTGGGCAATCTGCGCGAGGTGATGGTGCCGCACATGGTCGCGGACGAGATCAAGCGCCGCGGTGCGGCCTGCGAGCACATCATCTCCTGGGACGACTTCGACCGGTTCCGCAAGGTCCCGGCCGGGGTCGACGGCGTGGACCCGTCCTGGGACGAGCACATCGGCAAGCCGCTGACCTCCGTGCCCGCGCCGCCCGGCAGCGCGTACGGGAGCTGGGCCGAGCACTTCAAGGCGGCGATGGCGGACTCCCTCGCGGAGCTGGGCGTGGAGTACCGCGGCATCAGCCAGACGGAGATGTACACCTCGGGCGCCTACCGCGAGCAGATCCTCTTCGCGATGCGCGAGCGTGAGCGCATCGACGCCGTCCTCGACCGCTACCGCACGCTGGAGAAGGGCAAGGCGGGCGCGCAGCCCGGCGGCAGGAAGCAGCAGAAGGGCAAGGGCAAGCAGGGCGAGCCGGAGGCCGCCGAGGTCGAGGCCGCGGAGGGCTCCGGGGCGGCGGCCGAGGACGACGGTGCGGGCGCGGCCGGCGGCGCGTACTACCCGTACAAGCCGTACTGCACGGTGTGCGCGCGCGACACCACGACGGTGACGGCGTACGACGACGAGACCACCGAACTCACCTACACCTGCGGCACCTGCGGCCACAGCGAGACGGTGCTGCTACGCGAGTTCGACCACGGCAAGCTGGTGTGGAAGGTCGACTGGCCGATGCGCTGGTCGTACGAGGGCGTCGTCTTCGAGCCCAGCGGCGTGGACCACCAGTCGCCCGGCTCGTCGTTCGTGGTCGGCGGACAGCTCGTCAAGGAGATCTTCGAGGGCGAGCAGCCCATCGGCCCGATGTACGCGTTCGTCGGCATCAGCGGCATGGCCAAGATGTCCTCGTCGAAGGGCGGAGTGCCCACGCCCGCCGACGCGTTGGGGATCATGGAGGCGCCGCTGCTGCGCTGGCTCTACGCGCGCCGCAGGCCCAACCAGTCCTTCAAGGTCGCCTTCGACCAGGAGATCCAGCGCACGTACGACGAGTGGGACGCCCTGGAGCGCAAGCTCGCCGCCGGCGACGCACAGCCCGCGGACGCCGCCGCGCATCTGCGGGCCTCGACGACGGCCGCCGGGCCGCTGCCGACGACGCCGCGTCCGCTGCCGTACCGCACGCTCGCGTCCGTGGTGGACGTGACCGCGGGGAACGACGAGCAGACGCTGCGCATCCTCGGCGAACTGGACCCGGAGCGTCCGGTGCGCTCGCTGGAGGAGGTGCGCCCCCGGCTGGACCGGGCGCAGCGCTGGATCACCACACAGGTCCCGGCGGAGCAGCGCACGCGCGTACGGGACGAACCCGACACCGGGCTTCTGGAGTCGCTGGACGGCGCGCAGCGCGAGTCGCTGCGCCTGCTGCTGGACGGGCTGGAGGACCACTGGTCCCTGGAGGGCCTGACGCAGCTCGTGTACGGGGTGCCGAAGGTGCAGGCCGGGATCGCCCCGGACGCCAAGCCGACGCCCGAACTGAAGGTGGCGCAGCGGGCGTTCTTCGCCCTCGTCTACAAGCTGCTCGTGGGCAGCGACACGGGGCCGAGGCTGCCGACGCTGCTGCTGGCGGTGGGCGCCGAGCGCGTACGGCGGCTGCTGGGCGGCTGAGCGCGGTACGGCCGCCGGGCGCGCCGCCCGGTGGCCGGGCCCGTCAGGCCCGCCACGTCCGCCGGGCCCGCCGGGTCCGTCAGCCCGCGAGGCCCATCTCGGTGTTGTAGCGCTCCCTGAACTCCCGCAGATAGCCCCGCAGATAGGCCTCGCTGAGCAGCGAGCCGTCCGCGTCGGTCACACCGTGGCGCTCGTGCAGATCGCGGGAGAGCTGGCGTGCGTTGGGGAAGCCGCCCTGTGACGCGATGAACTGGCGGTAGGCGGAGAAGTAGAACTCCTCGCGCGGCACTCCGTCCGGGATGCCCACCGGCTGTGCGTCCTCGGAGCCGGAGGGCGCCGGAGGGGCGGGGTCGCGCTCGGTGGCGTACTGGTAGTCGTCCGCGGCGGCGCCGGCGGCCGGTTCGGGCTCCACGAAGAGCTGCTGTTCCTGGGCCCGTTGGGGCGGCAGATAGGCCGGGCCGGTGCCGCCGGGCGCGTTGGAGCTGCCGAGGGCGCGGCGCCGTCCGGGGCCGACCGGGACGGTGACCTGGGGGCCGGAGGGCTGAGTCCCGGCGGCGTAGGTGTACTCGGAGGCGGGCGCCGGCTGCGGCTCCTGCGGCTGCGGTTCCTGCGGAGCCGGGGTGTCCTGCACCGGCGGACGGGGCTGCTGCTGTGCCTGCTCCTCGGCCGCGTACCCCTCGTCCACCGCCGACTGGTCGTACAGGGCCTGCTGTTCGGGCCGCGGGCGCTGCCCGTTCTGCTCCACCGTCGCACCGTCGCGGTATTCCGCGTATGCGGACCGGGACCCGGGCCCGTACCCCTGCCCGTACTCGTCGCCGTAGGCGTGGCCGTCCCGCCGGTCGTGGAACTCCCGCTGGTCCGGCGGCACTCGGCGCTCCGCCGGGGCGCTCCCGGCATCCTCCGCCGTGCCTGCCGCGTCCGCGGTGCCCGTCGTGAGCGCCGCGCGCCGCCGTCCGCCCG
>NZ_LJGW01000351.1 GCF_001751255.1 Streptomyces nanshensis
CCGGCCGGCCCGCAGCGGCGACCGGCGCCCAGGGCGATGTACGCCGGCGGCTGGCGGGGATGTCCGCGGCCGAGCAGCAGCAGACGCTGACCGAGCTGGTGAGCGCCACCGTCGCGGAGGTCCTGGGGCATTCCGACCCCTCGTCCATCGACGCCGGACGGCCCTTCGTGGAGCTGGGCTTCGACTCGCTGTCGGCGGTGGAGGTCCGCAATAAGCTGAGCCTCGCCACCGGTCTGGATCTTCCGGCGATGCTGGCCTTCGACCATCCGACGGTGGCCGCCGTCCGGGAGTTCCTGCGCACCGCGCTCGCCGAGGGCGACCGGGACGCCGACACTGCGCCGGACGGGGCTCCGGTGGAGCCTGCGGAGTCGTTCGCGGCGATCTACCGGCGTATCGCACTGCGTGGCAGAACCGCGGAGGTGGAGTCGTTGCTGAGCGGCGCGGCGGCGCTGCGCGACCGGTTCACCGACGCCGCCGAGGTCTCGGGCGAGCTCGGCTCCGTGCGGCTGGCCGCCGGCGACGAGGGACCGGACATCGTCTGCTTCCCGCCGTTCGCGCCCGTCGAGCAGTCCTTGCAGTTCGCCAGGCTGGCCACGTACTTCCGCGACCGGCGCGGGATGTCGATGGTCAACGTGCCGGGCTTCCTGCCCGACGAGCCGATCGCCGAGAGCCGTGAGGTGCTGGTCGAGGCGCTGACCCGGGCGACGCTGCGGTGCGCCGGCGGCAGGCCGTTCGTCCTGCTCGGCTACTCCTCCAGCGGCTGGCTCGCGCACTCGGTGGCGACCCGGCTCCAGCGGGAGGGCTCCCCGGCGCTCGGCGTGGTCCTGCTCGACACCTATCTGCCCGACGGCATGTCCGTGGGCCTGCGCCAGGCGATGACGTACGAAGTCAACGAACGCCGCTTCCGGTTCACGACGATGAACTTCACCACGCTGACCGCCCTCGGCTCGTACCGGAAGCTCTTCCGCGGCTGGGAGCCGGAAGAGCTGGACGCCCCGACCCTGTTCGTCCGCCCCGAGGAGTGCATCCCCGGTGACCCGTCCGCCCCGCCGGTCGGGGACGACTGGCCGGCGCGGTGGCCGCTGCCGCACGACGACGTGACGGTGCCGGGCGACCACTGCAGCATCGTCGCCGAGTACGCCGAGTCCGTCGCCGCCGAGGTGCACGACTGGCTCGCACGGCGGTGCCCCGCGAACGACACGCACGAGACACAGGGAGAACGACCGTGACCGCACACACCCCTGACGAGATCGAGCGGCTCGTCCGCGAGTTCCTGGCCACCGCCGCGGAGGAGGGCGACCCCGAGCCGGAGCGCGACGAGGACCTCTTCCAGTCCGGCCTGATGGACTCGCTGTTCGCGCTGACGCTGGTGACCTGGACGGAGAGCACCTTCGGCATCGACGCCGACCTGGACGATCTGGACTTGACCGCCTTCGCCACCGTCGCGAAGATCACCGACTTCGTCGCGGCCAAGCAGGGCGAGGCCGCGTCGGCCTGACCCGCCGGAGCATCCCCCGGCGCCCGCCGGGGAGCGGGCCGCGGCAGGAAGACGGTGCGCCGCGGCCGCACCGCTCCGGAAGCCCTCAGCACACGCAGCAGGTCCCGCACCGGCCGGTGCGGGACCTGCTGCGTNGGTCCCGCACCGGCCGGTGCGGGACCTGCTGCGTCTGTCGCTACGTCGCCACGTCGGCGACCGGGCGGCGCAACTCCGCTGCCGGGCACGGGACATGGCGCGGTCCCGCGTCGCGCGGCACCCGCGGCCGGGCTGCGGGGCGCGGCCCCAGGGTCTCCTAGGCGCTCGGCTCCTGTTGCTTGCCGGCGCCGCCGTCCGAAGCGTGGGCCCGCTCAGGACCGTCCGCCGCGGCCGGGGCCTGCGCTCCGGCCCTCGGACGCATCCACCGCCTGTTCACCGGGTTGATCACCGTGGTGCGCAGCACCCACGACGTCAGCTCGGTGACGGCGAACAGCGCCACGACGAAGACCAGACCGCCGACCGCGCCGAACTTCCGCCCGTCCAGCAGGAAGAAGGCCACCTCGATGAGCAGGTAGTGCACCAGGTAACGGGCGTAGGAGATGCGGCCCATCCTGGTGAACAGCCGTGACCGCAGCACCGAGAACCGGCCGCCGGTGCCGCCGGTCTCGTTCGCCGCCGCGGCGGCGATCACCAGCGCCATGGGGGCGATGAGCGGCGGGCCCCAGGCGAACAGTCCAGGCAGTACGAAGGTGAGCGCCCACCCCGCGAGCAGCAGTCCGACCGCGTGCCCCAGCCGCAGCCCGCCCCACCGCCCCGACATCACGATCCGGGCCATCACCATGCCCAGGACGAAGTCCAGCAGCCGAACCGGCGGCAGGGCGTAGACGAACCAGCTCGTGAACCACGGCAGGGCGTCCCACGGGGACTGCGGCTCCTCGGGCAGCAGCAGCCCGGCGAACGGCGCCACGACGACCAGCGCGACGAGCCCGCCGGCCAGCGGCCACAGCCGCTCCGGGCGGACCCGCGCCAGCAGCGAGTTCAGCCAGGGGAAGCAGAGGTAGAAGAACAACTCGCAGGAGAGCGCCCACGTCGGGGCGTTGGTGGAGGCCACCACCTGCGGCAGCGGAACCCAGGCGTTGGCCAGGGCCAGGCCCGGCAGCGTCGAACTCACCGTGACGGCCTGGCCGATCAGCAGCATGACGCCGATGCCCGCCACCCAGCACACCGCGTAGCCGGGGTAGACGGAGACGACCCTGCGCCGCAGGAAGCCGCGGACGGTGTCGCTCTCCCGTGCCGACCAGGTCAGCACGAACCCGCTGAGCATGAAGAAGAACATCACCGCGCCGATCGACGGCGCGTTGAAGACGGCTCGCAGCGTGGAGTTGGCGGTGGAGGAGGTGAAGACCTCCCGGTTGACCGTATGGCTCAGGAAGACCAGCAGCGATGCCACGAACCGCAGGCCGACCAGCGTCTCGAGCCGTGCTCGCTCTCTCATCGCACCGTCTCCGCATCACTCGGTTCCGTTTTCCCGGCCCGTTTCCCGGCCCGGCCGCCCAGACCGACCAGGGCCCTGGCCAGCCGCTCGTACACGGCCCACGGCAGCGCCGCGCGCAGCGCGATCTGCGTCCGGGCGTCGGCGCCCACCGGGTGCCGCAGCCGTCGGCCCCCGCGCCCGGCGGCCACCCGCGCCACCGTCTGCGCCACCCGGTCGGGGTCACCGAGGTGGTGGTCGATGTAGTCGCGGTAGAAGGCCCTCAGCCGGGCGAAGTCCCCCGCGTAGGGGGAGGTCTTGGGGAAGTCGGCGTCGAGCATCGGCGAGTGCCACATGCCGGTGCGGAACGCGCCCGGCTCGATCAGCGCCACGCGGACGCCGGTACCGCGCAGCTCGAGCCGCAGGGTCTCCGCGTAGCTCTCGACGGCGGACTTGGAGGCGGAGTACACGCCCAGCAGCGGCGTCGGCACCCGGCCGCTGAGGCTGGAGACCATCACCACCCGGCCCCGTCCGGCGTGCCGCATCGCGGGCAGCACCGCGTTGGTCACCGTCACCTGCCCGAACAGGTTGGTCTCGAAGACCTCATGCCACTCCGGCAGTGGCGCCTCCTCCACGAAGTTGGGAGGCGCGATACCGGCGTTGTTGACCAGGACGTCGATCCGCCCGGCCGTCCCCAGCACCGTGTCCACGCAGTCCCGGACCGAGCCGGCGCTGCGGACGTCCAGCGGCAGCACGCTCACGTGCTCGCCCTCCAGCTCCGGCGGACGGGTACGGCCTCCGGCGTTCCGCATCGTGGCCACCACATGGAAGCCCCTGTCCGACAGGGCCGGGACCGTGCGCAGCCCGATGCCGCTGGAGCAGCCGGTGACGAGGGCGACCGGCCGCTCGGAGCGGCCCGGCAGACTGTGCGCGGCCACGGACTCAGAAGCCGTGGTCGCGCTTGAGTTCGGCCAGTGTCGCCACGAAGCCGTCCAACTGCTCCTTGCTCAGGCGGTCGTTGAGCAGCAGCCGGATCACGGCATGGTTCTTGCGCACCGCCGGATAGCGGAAGACCGGTACCAGATAGCCGCGTTCGGCGAACTGCCGGCGCACCCGCTCGGCGATCTCGTCGGAGCCGACCTTGATGGAGGTGATGTACGTGGGGGTCGGGTTGATCTCGCAGCCGACGGCCGTCAACTGCTCGCGCAGCACGTCGACCCGGTTCAGGTAGCCGCTGATCTCCGAGCGGTCCGCCGACATCCGGCGCAGCACATGGGCGATGGCCGCGGCCGTGGGCGGCTGGATCGACGCGGTGAACATCGACGTGCCCGACGTGTACTCCATCGCCTCGATGGCGTCGGCGGGACCCATCAGGGCGCCGCCCTCCAGGCCGACCGCCTTGGAGAACGACACCATCAGGAACGTCGCCCGGCGCAGCGCCTCGTACTCCTCGGCGAAGCGCGGCTCGCCACGGCCGTAGACCATGAACCCGTTGGCGTCGTCGGCGAAGCTGAGCGCGCCGAACTCCTCGCAGAGGTCGACGATCTCGCGCACCGGTGCCATGGAGCCGTCGGAGGAGTACACCGTCTCGAAGCCGACGACCACCTTGCGGCCGCGGAGCCCTTCCAGGACCGTGCGCAGCTCCGCCACGTCGTTGTGCGGGAAGCTGAACAGGTTGCGGCCCCGCTCCAGCCGGTCGGCGGCCTTCCACATGCTCCAGTGGCTGTCGCGGTCCAGCACGAGCACCGCGTCGGTGTTGTCCATGCCGGTCTGCCCGTTGAACGAGAACCGGGTGGTCATCGCGTGCACGAAACCGAAGTTGGCCAGCAGGCCCGAGGCGAAGGTCAGCGCGCGTTCCCTGCCGGATATCTGGCACAGCAGCGACTCGACGTCCCGGTGCGGCTTGTTGACGCCCTGGGTGATCCGCGACCCGCCGGTCACCAGACCGTACGTACGGCAGGCGGCGGCGAACTCGGCCAGCACATCGGGGTGATGCTGCCAGCCGAGGAAACCGATGCTGGCGAAGTTCACCATCCGGCGGCCGTCGACGGTGATGACGGCGTCGCTTGCGTCCTCCAGGATCGGGACGTCGTCGTAGACCTCGTGGGCGGCCTTGCCGGCCCGCATCCACTCGGTGAAACCCCACTTGTCCAGGGCGGGGTCCCGGTCGGACAGCGTCATGGCGTTCTCCTCGGTGCCGCGGAGCGCCTCCGCGGATCGTTGTGACGGCGGTCGGGGGTCAGCGGAGCGAACCGAAGCGGTCGCGGATCAGCTCGGGGGAGAGACCGAAGTCCGCGGCGTCGTAGCGGTGCGCGCGGCGTTCGTCGTCGGCGCGCTGGAGTTCCCGCATGCGCTCGCGCGTCTGCTCGGTCAGCGTCGCGCCCAGGCGGTCGTAGACGCCCTCGATCACGCCGATCGGGTCGGCGGCGAAGTCCTCGAACCACACGTCGTGGAAGTGCGCGGGGTCGTACTTCTCCCGCTTCTCGGCGAAGGCGGACAGCCCGCGGTGCGTCATCTCCAGCGCGGTCCGGCCGATCACATCGCCCCGGAAGACCGTGGACGTGCCGGCCGCGTACTTGTCCATGAGGCTGCACAGGGAGGCCACCGCGGTCGTCGGGTCCCGGTGCGTCTGGACGATCAGGGCGTCGGGGTAGGCGTCGAGCAGCGCGTCGATGCCCAGCGTGTGCCCGAGATCCTTCAGCACCCAGCGGCGGTCCGCCCGAGTCGAGCCGATCAGTTGGAGGTTGCGGCGGTGGCGCCGGTAGGCGGGGCGCAGGTCCTGGTCCGCAAGCCACTCGGCATACGCCGGCACGTGGTAGCTGAACTCCAGGAAGAACGTGGTCAGGGACTGGCGCATGAGCAGCCAGCACTCGTCGACCTCGGCCGCGGCGGTGTGGTGCACGCCCAGATAGCCGGGCCGCTCGGCGACGAACGCGCCGATCTCCCCGTCGAGTTGCCGGAAGTACGGGTCGTCCGCCCACTCGGAGCGCGGCGGCCGGGGCCGCGGCGCCATGCCGAGCCACATCGGCAGCCCCTGGTGGGCGGGGTCGACGGTGAGCAGCCGGTGCAGCGCGGTCGTCGCGGTGCGCGGCATGCCGGTGATGAACACCGGCCGCTCGACGGGTACGTCGGCGTACTCGGGATGGTCGGCCCAGCCGCGTTCGCTCAGCAGCCGTCCCACGAGGATCTCCGTCAGCTCGGCCCGCGCCTGCTCCACACCCGCCTGCGTCAGTCCGGCCTCCTCCTCGAGGGACGCCAGGAGCACCCGAAGACCTTCCAGGTAGTCCTGCTGCCCGAAGTCGTCCAGGCCGGTGAGCTCCGCCGCCTCGGCGTGCAGGGACTCGACAGTGGCTATACCCACCACGAAGGGCGCTCCTCGGAAGTCGGACGGTTCTCGCGAGGAGATGCAAACAAGCCCCGTACCCCGGTCGGCACCCCTGGACTCCCCTAAAAGCACCCCGGGCGCCCTTCATGCGGGCGCCGGCAGATAGGTGCCGGTGCCCGCGGGCAGCCGCACACCCGCCAGCCGCAACTGGGCGGCCCGGCCCGCGACGGCGGCGCCCCGCATCATGTGGGACGCCAGATCGGCGGCGAACCGGTTGCGCACAGGGGCCAGACAGGACCCGGCCACCCAGGAGTTGAAGGCGCCCATGGCCGGGCCGCACCACACCTGGTAATCGGCCTCCCGGCCCGGCTCGCCGGTGACGCTCCACTCCGAGGACCGCCCGAGATACCAGCGGAAGACCAGCGCCATCCTGCGCCGGGGGTCGTGCTCGGCACGTTCGGTCTGCCGCGGGTCGCGCTCGCGGAAGTAGCCGACGCAGTCCGCCCACACCTCCTCCAGGGAACGCCGGAAGACGCGGTCCTCCAGCAGCTCCCGCTCGGCGGCCGGGATCGCGTCCAGCCCGTCGTGTGCGGTGTAGAGGTCGTACAGCTTCCGGGCCCGGGAGGCGAACACCGTGCCGCGCTTGAGCACCTGCACCTGCGCGCCCATCTCGAACATGTCCGCCGAGGGAGCCATCTCGCAGTCCACGCTGCCCGCGGTGGCCAGCAGCTCCTTGGTGGCGTCCGACTGCCCGGCCTCCACGGTGGCCTGGTTGATCGACCCCGTCACCACGTACGCGGCGCCGAGGGCGAAGGCGGCGAAGGCCGCGGCCGGGGTGCCGATGCCGCCCGCCGCGCCGATCCGCACCTGACGGGGGCAGCCGAGCTCCCGCTGTATCCGGTCGCGCAGCGCGCTCAGCTCGGGCAGCAGCACGGTCAAGGCGCGTCGGTCGGTGTGCCCGCCCGAGTCCGCCTCCGCGGTGACGTCGTCGGCCATCGGCACCCGGCGGGCCAGTTCGGCCTGTTCCGCGGTGACCGTGCCCGCCGCCACCAGTTCGCGCACCATCGCCTCCGGCGCGGGACGCAGGAACGGCTCGGCGACCTCCGCCCGTGACACCTTGGCGATCACCTTGTGGGCCGCGACCACCTCTCCGTCGCGCCGCCGGGAGAGCCCGGCGACCCGGTAGCGGACCACCGCCGGGGTGAGCCGCAGGAACGCCGACGCCTCCACGCACCGCACCCCGTGCCGCAGACAGAGCTCCACGGTGGCGTCCTCCATGGCGGGCTCGCTCGGGCTGTGGATCAGGTTGCAGGCGAACGGCCTTCCGGGAGCGTCCCTGCGGATCGCCTCCAGCGCCTCGGCCAGCCGGCCGGGCGGCAGCCCCGCGGCGCCGAACGATGCCAGCACTCCCTCGCGGGCCAGCGCCGCCACCATCCGCGCCGACGAGATCCCGCCGGCCATGGCACCGGCGTGATAGGCCAGGCGCACTCCGTGGTCGCGGCGGAACTCGTCGTCTCCCAGCGACTCGGGCCGGCACGGCGGCACCGCGGCGAGCACCTGCGCGCCGCGGGCCACCACGGCGTCGTTCGTCATGGCGATCCCGGACTCGTCGCGCACCACGAAGACGGGCAGGTCCAGGGCGGCGAGCGCGGCACGCACCCCGTCCGGGCCGCGGGCCGGCCGCGCCGGGGCGGGGGTCACCACGGTCGTGCTCCTTCCGTACGCAACTCCACCGCCACGCCGGTGAGTTCATAGATCCGCAGGCCCGGCTTCCACATGCTGGCGTCACCGGTCACCCGCACCCGTCCGGGGCGTCGCTCCACGCTCCTGATGTGCACCTCCAGGAGGTACTCCCCGTCGGTGGGCAGGAACTGGCCGCGGTACTTCCAGGTGAAGGGCGCACCGACGGGCAGCACGAACCCGGCGTCGGGCAGACCGTCGCCGTGCCCGCTGTCCAGCAGCCATTCCTGGAGGGCGTGCACGACGGCCTCCACACCGAACGAGCCGGGAATCACCGGGTCGTACCGGAAGTGCCGGGCGAACACCCAGTGTCCGGGGTCGATGGGCTGCACCGCCCGCAGGTAGCCGAGCCCGAACTCCCCGCCGCCGTCGACCACTTGGATCTCGTCCAGCAGCGCCAACTGGCCGCGGGAGACGAGCCGGGCGGCCGGGTCGGCCCGGCGGGCGGCGACGTCGATGGTCCGCACGGCGGGCCGGGGCTCCTGCGCGTCCCACCAGGTCGGCACGGGCCGGCCGGCGTCCAGACCGGTCTGGTTGGCCATCGCCGCGTCGCTGAAGTACCCGAACTGCGTCTCGCCGGAGTAGAACGGTTCGCCGTCCACGGACGCCGTGTAGGCGAAGGTCTGCAGCGTCGCGCCCGGTACCGGCGCGGTGGACAGCAGCTCGGAGTGCTGTACGACGGTACGGTCCCGCAGATCCACCTCGCGCAGCACCGTCGCCGTGCCGCCGAGGTTGCGCAGGGCGACCGCCGCGTCCGGGTCGGACAGCGTCGGCCCCAGGTAGTAGCCGAGGAGCAGCGCGGCCTGGAGGGAGGTCTCCATGTGGACGCAGTTGGGCATGGAGGCGTTCGCGGTGTCCGCGTAGTACCAGGAGTCGGACGGCGAGTCGTACTCGGTGCGGTGCGTCCCCTGGTTCAGCTCGCCGCGCACCCCGGTCGACTCCATGATGCGGTCCACCAGCAGCAGTCCGCCGTCCGGCGGCCGGGTGGACCGGACGTGGCTGTAGCGCGCGAACTCCGGGCCGAAGGCGATGCCGTGGTCGCCGCGGCAGAGCTGGGCCAGGTGGAACTCGCCGAGCATCGCGCGGTCGCCGTACCGGCCGAGCCTGCCCAGCCAGCGGGACGGCCTGCCGCCGCGCTCCGGGCCGACCGGTACGCCCGGCTTCTCGCACACCGCCACGGTGACGCCGGCGACCCGGCCCACCACCGCGCCGTCGACGCGTACGTCGGCCGTCACCCGCAGGTACGGGCGCGGCACCAGGTCCACCTCGGTCACGTCCACCACCAGCTCCGCGGACGCCGCGGCGTCCGCGGGGAGGGGACCGAGGTCGGTGCGGGCCGCATCGGCGGGCAGCCCCGGGGCGTCGCGGACCAGGGTGGCGTCGGCGTGGCAGAGGTGCAGGCCGAGGTAGAGGGCGTA
>NZ_LJGW01000358.1 GCF_001751255.1 Streptomyces nanshensis
TGGGGCAGACCCAGGAAGAAGGTAGAGCCGCATGAAGGCGCTCGTTCAGTATCGCTACGGCCCACCCGATGTGCTGCGAGTCGAGGACGTCCCTGCGCCCGTCGCGGGTGCGGGAGAAGTGCTCGTACGAGTCCACGCGGCCTCCGTCAACGCCCGCGACTGGCATCTCATGCGCGGCGAACCGCGGTTGGCGCGTCTGGCCGGCGCGGAGTTCGGCCGGACCGGGCCGAAGGCGAGGATCCGGGGGACCGACTTCGCGGGGACCGTCGAGGCGGTGGGGCCGGGCGTGAGCGCGTGGCGGCCGGGCGATGCGGTGTTCGGCGAGCGTGCCGGGGCGTTCGCGGAGTACGTCGCGGCCCCCGCGGACGTCGTGGCGGCCAAGCCCGCCTCCCTGACGTTCGAGGAGGCGGCCGCGGTGCCGCTGGCCGCCAACACCGCCCTGGTCTGTCTGCGCGAAGGCGGCCTGGAGGCGGGCGGGGCCGTGCTGATCAACGGCGCGTCCGGGGGCGTCGGTACGTTCGCCGTGCAGCTCGCGAAGTCCGAGGGCGCGCGGGTCACTGCCGTCTGCAGCGGACGCAACGCGGATCTCGTACGCTCCCTCGGCGCCGACGTGGTCGTGGACTACGGCCGCGAGGACTTCGCGCGGTCCGGCCAACGCTACGATCTCGTCCTCGACTTGGTGGGCAACCGGTCCCTGCGCGACCTCCGCCGCGTCCTGACGCCGGGCGGCTGCATCGTCCTCTCCGGCGGCGGGGTCTCGGGAGAGGGCCGCCTCATCGGCCCCATGAGTCTCCTGATCCGCGGCCAGTTGCTGGCACGCCTCACCCGGCTCCGCCTGACCGTCCCCGAGGCCAAGCCGAGCGCCCGGAACCTGGGCGAACTCTCAGCACTGGCCGAAGCCGGCACGCTCACCCCGGCCGTCGACCGGGTCTTCCCCCTCAAGGACGCCGCCGAGGCCATCCGCTACATGGAGACCGAACACGCCCGCGCGAAGATCGTCATCACGGTCTGAGCATGTGCCGGTGTGCATCGGGCAGTTGAGGCCAGCGCCCCCCCGCAGTGCCCATCCCCGAGCTCACGCCACGCAGATACCAGCCGGTGCACGCTTCGCGCAGATGTTGCTCGTCCAGGTGTTGGATGTGCCGGCCGTTCCGGGGCCGGTGGTGAGGTCGGTCGCGTCCAGGTTGGCGCTGCGCAGGACGATGTTGCTGCGGAAGACCAGGCCGCTGTTGAGGCCCGGTGTGCCGGGGGCGTTGACGTGGATGCCGTCTGCGGTGCTCCGGCTGATCTGGTTCTGGGCGAAGGTGCCGGAGGCCAGGTCGCTGACGTCGATGCCCGTCTGGCGGTTCTGGATGATGTTCTGCCGTACGTTCAGGCCGGTGCTCGCGTCGGGGCCGAAGAGGTTCGTCACGCGGATCCCGGTGGCGTCGCCGCCGCTGATGACGTTGCCGGAGATCTGCACTCCCGTCGTGCCGGCGCCGACGAAGACGCCGCTGCCCTGGGGTGCGGTGCCGCCTGTGCGCTGGACGGTGTTGCCGGTGACGGGTGTGCCGTCCGCGTTGACCAGGACGGCGAACGTCGCGCTGTTGACGCTGGCGTTGCCGGTGATGCTCAGCCCCGAGGAGTGATCGGCGGTGCTGCCCGCGGTGTTGACGTCCGCCTCGTCGTGCCCGGAGAACCGGTTCTGGGTGATCGAGGTGTTGTCGGCGGGACCGTTGGAGATGAACACGCCGGTGCCGCCCGAGGGCCGGTTGTTGTCCGTGAAGCGGTTGTGCCGTACGAGCGTCGCGGCGCCGCTCGGCGACTGGAAGTTGATGCCGTAGCGGTTGCCGGTGACGACGTTGTTCACGAACGTCCAGCCGCTGCCGCCGGAGAAGGCGTCGATGCCGTCGTCGAGGGAGTCGCGGACGGTGAACCCGTCGACGGTGACACCGCCCGTACCGGATGAGACGTCGATGCCGCTGGGCGCGGAGACGACCGACTCGCGCGCCGCGTCGGTCCGTCCCGTACGCGCGTCCACTCCGGCCTGGGCACCGCGGAAGGTGAGCGTCTTGCCGACCGTGACCGGCTCGGGGTACGTGCCCGCGCAGACCCGCACGGTGTCGCCCGCGGAGGCGGCGTCGACGGCGTCCTGGATCGTGGAGTACTGCGCGCCGGGGCAGTTGGGCCCGGGTGCTCCGACGACGAGTACGGACGCGGCCGTTGCCGTGGCCGGTGCGGCGAGGCCGGCGGTGAAGAGCGCCGTCGCCGTGCCGAGGGTGAGAAGCGGTCTGCTGAGGCGTCGTCTGGTGGGTCCGGTCGGGGTCATGTCGTCTCCTTCACCGCGGAACGAGGAGCCTTCGGAGCATGAGTCGGCAACGAGCGCCGAGTCGCTTTCAGTAAGGCAACGCGTCGCGGAGCGGAACAAGGCCGAGGTCACAGGGCCACTCGTACGACGGAGCGCGGGGGCGCCCGGCAGGGCACACTCGCACGGTGTCTGCGGCCCGGGTGCGGAGTTCGTCGTGCCGAACTGCCGGAGAAAGGCGGACAGTTCGGCGGCGTGCCGGATTTCGCGCGGGCGCGGAAGGCGCATTCGTGCGTCACTTCACGCGCGTGATGACGTGCCCCGTTCCGCGCGCTCCCTCGTTCGGGCGGTTGGCAACTCCGGCTCTTGTTCCCGCTGTTCAGGCACCGCATTACTTGGGGGACTTGTTCCTGTTCGGCCCTCTCCCGTCCGGCGCTCACCTGCGCTGAGGCGTGCATCGCGGTGCCCATCTCCATCCGGCCGGTCGACGGCGATGTCGACGGCAGTACGGACGGCACGGGGCGGGGACGGGCTCTGACTCCTATGAGGGAGACGAAGAATGGTCTCGACCAGATCCATCGTCAGAACGCTTCTCAGTACCGGAACGGCCGCCCTGCTCTGGGCGGTGACCGGTCTCGCCGCATCGCCGCCGGCCGCCGCGCAGGCGGTGATCGTCGTGGGAACCGCGAGCGCGACATGTCCGAACCCCCAGTACGCGACCATTCAAGCCGCGGTCAATGCGGCGACGGCCGGGGACACCATCCGCGTCTGCGCGGGCACGTACAACGAAGCAGTGACGGTGAACAAGTCATTGGTCTTCCGCGGAGCGCGGGCGGGTGTGGACGCACGCGTGGGCCGTACGAATCCCGCGCAGGAATCCATCATCCAGCCGCCGGCGGGGTCGACGGGACTGACCGTCACCAGCGGGACGAGTGACGTCACCATCGACGGCTTCACCTTCCGCAACGCCACGGCCGACGGGATCAGCACGCTCGCGGGCGGCAGCGGCTTCACCATCGTCAACAACATCGTCACGGGCAACCGGATCGGCATCAACTTCCGTTCCCCGGGCACGAGTTCCAGCCCGTCGGTGATCCGCCAGAACCGGCTGGTGGACAACAACAACAGCCTCCCGCAAGGCGGAAGCGGCATCTTCCTGGGCGGCGGCCAGGGCACCAATTTCACGTCGATCACCCAGAACCGCTTCGGCGGTCACGTCAGTGCCGACGTCAACACCCAAGGAGTTCTGGACGGAAGCGATCCCGCGGAGGCGCTGAGCATCACCAACAACACGAGTGCGGACAGTTCCACGTTCCTCGTCCTGGTCAACGCCGACTCTCCGGCGGTGACGTCGAACCAGATCACGAAGAGCGCCGCGCTGTCCTCCGGCACCGCCATGCTCATCGACTCGAACACCGACAACGCCCAGATCCAGAAGAACACCATCACCGGAGGTGTGGGCACCGGCATCAACGTGACGGCGCAGTTCGGTTCGCTGGCCCCCAGCACCGCTCTGAACGTCACGGGGAACATCGTCACGTCGCGTACCAACGGCGTGAGCGTCAGCGCGCTGGACTCCGGTACGTTCTCCGGCAACGTCCTGCAGCGGAACACCAACAACGGAATCCAGGTCAATTCGTCGGTGACGCCGGCCACTCCGCTGGTGTTCAGCCGTAACGTCTCCCAGGCCAACACCGTGTGGGACGCCAACGACGACACGACCGGCAGCGGCACGGCCGGTACGGCCAACACCTGGACGGGGAACATCTGCCCCAAGGACGACCCGAACGGCATCTGCATCTGAGAACGGCTCGGACGGACGGATCCGGCCGGTATCGCCGGCCCCGTCCCGCACCCCGCCTTTCCACGGCGAACCGTGGGAGGGCGGGGTCATCTGCCGTCGGGGCGCGGCGAGTTCCGCCGCTTCTCCCGTTCCGGGGCGCGGGCGCGGCGGGCGGAGCGGCCCTCGGCGACGGCGCCGACCGCCGTGATGAGCAGGGTGAGGGCGACACCGCCGAGGATCGCCACCGACGGTGTGGCGAGATCCAGCGCCACGGCGGACAGCGACGCGGTGAGGCTGTAACCGGCGCCCCCGACCGCGTACATGACGGAGTACGCGGCGGCGTGCACCCGCTGGGGCAGACGTTCGCGGAGGCCGAGGGTACGGGTGATCATCACCCCGGACTGGAAGACGCCCGCGAGCAGCAGGCCGGCGGCGATGCCCGGTACGCCGGGCAGCACGGCGACCAGACAGAGACACCCCGCGGTGGCGACGAGGAGCACCAGGCTCTGGATCCGTACGGAGCCGGGCCAGGTCCGCAGGCCGTAGCACAGCGCGCCGGCGGCGCCGGCGAGCGCGAAGCCGGCGAGCAGCGGTCCCGACCAGCCGACGGCGAGACGCCGTTCCTCCAGGAGGGCCGGAAGGACTAGTTCCGCGGTGGCCAGCATCGCCATGGACGCCGCGCTGGTTAGGTAGACGGGCCAGCCGTGGAGCAGGCTCCGGCGCATCGGTACGGCCGCACGCTCCCCGGATCCGGACTCTCCGGATCTCGACTCCCCGGACGCAGACTCCGAGGACGCGGACCCGGACTCCTCGCGGGGTTCCTCGGGCTCCCGGGGCTCGGGGAGCCGGAGCAGCAGGATCGCGGCGCCCGCCGCGAGCAGCCCGCCCAGCAACAGCGGTGCCCCGGGGTGGAGTCGGAGGGCGAGCACGACCACGAGGGCGGGCGCCGCGGCCCAGGTGATCTGCGTCAGGGTGGCCTCGGCGCTCAGGATGCGGGGGACCGCGCCGTCGGGCACCGTCCGCGTCACCATGGCGCGGACGCCGCCGGGACAGGCGGCCGGTGCCGCCCCGGCCAGGACGGCGAGGGCGATCAGGACGGGGGAGGGGGCGGAGCGTGCGACGGGCAGGGCGCAGAAGGCGAGCGCCCCCGCGATGAGTCCGGCCGACAACTGCCGCCTCATCCGGCCGTGGCGCAGCCGGGCCCCGAGCAGCGACGCACCGGCCACCTCGCCCACCACGTACGCCGAGGCCAGGCTCGCGCCCAGCGCATAGCCGTGCGGGCTCTGCCGGCAGAGGAACACCAGCGCCAGCGGTGCCATGGCCACCGGGGCCTTGCTGGCCAGTGCGACCAGGCCCCAGAGCAGGGTGGTACGGGTCATCACGTCCCGGTAGCGGGAGGTGTTTTGGGGCTGGGGCTGGGGCTCGTTCACGGGACGGGACGTGCTCGGGGACCGGGGCTTGCTCACGGACACGGGATCAGCCCTTCGCACGGACGGAAGCGGACCGGCCCGGCCGGGGCGGCAGGACACCTGTCCGAGTGTGAGTGGCCCGTGACGGATTGTCACGCCGGGCGGCGTATCCGGAAGTGCCGTCCGTACGGCGTCGGTTGGGCTTCGGCGCCGGTCCGCGTCCCGTGTGCGGCGGGGGAGCGCGGTGCCGACGCCCCGGCCCCGCACGGCAGTTGCCGGTACGGGGCCGGGGTGCGGCGGCCGGGGCCACCGCGAAGGAACGCGCCGCTCGTCAGCCGTCCGTACGGCGTCTGGCGCGTGAGGCCACGAGGACGCCCGCGCCGGCGAGGAGGACCAGGCCGCCGGTCGCCGCGACGTACGGAGTCGTGCTGCCGCCGCCCGTCTCGGCGAGGTGGCCGCCGTCCTGCTTCGCGGGCCCGTCGGACGCCGCGGGCTTCTCGGCGCCGCCGCTGCCGTCGCTGCCGCCGCTGCGGTCGTTCTGCCGGACCGGCTTGAAGCCCTTGGGCGGCTTGTCGCAGCCGACACCGTCGCCGTCGCGGTCCAGATGGGCGCCGTAATGCACGTCGCCCTGCGGGATGTTGCGGTAACCGGCGGCGTACGCGGCGGAGCAGTTCTTGAACGGGTGGCTGCCGTCGTGGGCCACCGCCACGGACGGCGTGAGCGCCAGCCCCAGTGCACCGGCGGCAGCGACGGCGACGGCCGTTGCGCGAATCGTCATCTTCGGGTCTCCGATGGGGTGTTGAGCCAGTGAACGAGGGGTGGTGATGATGTGACTCGCCACCCCGGTCGCCGGTTGTACGGCTTTCCGGACCTGCCCGGGTCTGTCCGAAGTCGTTCGCTGTGGCTCAATTCCGGTGCCGCCGGCCGGTGTTCGCCCGGCGGGCCCGCCCCGCCCCTGCTCCCGTGCCGTGCTCCCGTGCCCTACTCCCGCGCCTCGCCCGCCGGTTCCTCGTCCACGATCCGGTGGCCCGCGGCCTTCAGCCCCTCGGTGACCGCCCGCGTGAACGCGGCGACGGCCTGGTTGTGGCGGCTGGGCACCCAGACGACCGAGGTCGTCCACGCCAGTTCGGCCCGTTCCAGCGGGCGCCAGACCAGGCCCTGCGGAAGGGGCGCGCCCGGCGCCTCGTTGAGGTGGATGCCGCGGCCGGCCAGGACCAGGCCGTGGACGAAGTGAGGGTTGCGGGCGTGCCGGATGGCGCCCGGCAGGAAGCCCTCGTCGCGGCAGACGGTGAGGATGTGGTCGTAGAGCCGGGGCGCCATCTCGCGGGGGAAGATGATCAGCGGGGTGCCGTCGACGTCGCGCAGCCGCAGGGGGCCGGTGCCCTCGCCCGCGGGGGTCCCGTCGGCCGAGGGGAAGTCCGCGGGCAGTACGACGCCGAGTTCGCGCCGGGCCACGGGACCCGACTCCAGGCCGACGGTGTCCGAGGGGTGCCGGACGACGCCCGCGTCCAACTCGCCCTCGCGCAGCCTCGTGAGCTGCTGGTCGGTGGTGAGTTCGTGCAGTTCGATCAGTACGTCCGGTGCCTGCCGGGCGAAGCCCGCCGTGAGTGTCGGCAGCACGACCGGGTTGGTGTCCGGCGGCACTCCCGCCCGCAGCATTCCCGCCTCGCCCGGCCGGATGCGGCGCATCGCCTCGCGTGCGGTCTCCACACCGGAGAGGACGGGCCGTACGTGCTCCAGGAGGAGCGCCCCGGCCTCGGTGAGCTGGACGCGGTGCCGGGTCCGGTCGAAGAGGCGGACGCCCAGCTCCCGTTCGAGGTCGCGGATGCGCTGTGACAGCGGCGGCTGCGCCATGTGCAGCCGTTCCGCGGCCCTGCCGAAGTGGAGTTCCTCGGCGAGGACGGCGAAATAGCGCAGGTGCCGCAGTTCCATGCGCGGACCATATCGCTTCGATATCAGGGCCAGTCCCGATTGGTGTTGGCCGGATCGTGCCGCCCGCTGCTTCCATGACTGGCCAACGGGAGCGGCCACGGCGGACGCCTCGCCGCCACCCGCCGTTCGTCTCCGCCCGCGCCCCGCCCGGCGCCCGCGGCGCCCTCCCGTCCGTAACCGGAGTCCGCAGCCCGGGTCCGTATCCCCATCCCCATCCCCGAGAAAGGCATTGGCTCATGTCAGACACCGCTGCCGTCGCCGCCGTCGTCGTGGACCGTCATCCGGTCGCCGGCACCGAGGAGTCCGAGATCTTCGTCGGCGAGATCACGCTCAACCGGCCCGCGAAGCTCAACGCCTGGACGGCGGCGATGCGGGCCGAACTGGTCGCCGCACTCGACGCGTTCGCCGCCGATCCGCGGTGCCGCGCCGTGGTGGTCACCGGAGCGGGCCGTGCCTTCTGCGCCGGTCAGGACCTCGCGGAGACCGCCGCCATCGACCCGGACGACCATGCCGCGAGCGAGGAGTGGATCGACGACTTCGGCCGCCTCTACCGCGCGCTGCGGAACCTCGGCAAGCCGTCCGTCGCCGCCGTCAACGGGGTCGCCGCCGGCTCCGGATTCCAGTTCGCGCTGCTGGCCGATCTGCGCATCGGACACCCGGGCGTGACGATGGGCCAGCCCGAGGTGCTCTCCGGCATCCCCAGCATCACCGGGATCTGGGCCATGTGGGACATCCTGGGCCGGGCGAAGACCACGGAGTTCGCGCTCACCGGACGACTCGTCGACGGTACGGAGGCCCAGCGGCTCGGCCTGCTCACCCGGCTCGTGGACGAGGACGCGGTACGGACGGAAGCCCTGGCCGAGGCCGCGGCGCTCGCGTCGCTGCCGTCCGGTGCCGTCGCGCTCACCAAGAACCGGATCCGCGAACTCGACGACGCCGGGCTGGACGAGGCGATCGCCGCCGCGAAGAAGGTGCACGCCGCGGCGTACGCGACCGGTGAACCGCAGCGCGAGATGGCCCGGTTCCTCGCGGGCCGCGGACGCTGACCCGCCGCCCCGCGACCCGTATCCGTCGCCCGGCGACCGCACCCGCCCGCGCCCGTACCGCGGTGCGGACCCACGGCGGCGCAGACCTACCCCGGCGAAGACCCATGACGGCACAGAACCGCGCCCTCGCCGCGCGGCCCAGCCCCCGCACCCCGTACGAGAGGAACCGAACCGCGATGACCACCGGCGTCACGCCGCACACCGGCGATGCCGCAGACGTCCACAGCACCTACCGCGGCCTCGTGGCAGAGCACCGCTGGAACGTGCCCGCGCGCTACAACATGGCCGCGGACGTCGCGGACCGGCACCCCGGCGACGCGCTCGCCCTCATCTTCGAGGACCACACCGGGCACACCGAGCACGTCGACTGGCAGCAGATCCAGGACCGTTCGCAGCAGATCGCGGCCCGTCTGCACGGCCTCGGCGTCCGCAAGGGCGACCGCGTGGCCGTGCTGCTTCCGCAGCGCACCGACACCCCCGCCACCTATCTCGGCGTACTGCGCACCGGCGCCGTCCTGGTGACCATGTCGCTGCTGTGGGCCGACGACCCCATCCGCTACCGGCTCGCGGACTGCGGCGCCACCGTCCTCGTCACCGAGAGCGCGGCGCTGGCACGGACCCGGGACTTCACCGGCACCGTCGTCGACGTGGACGACCCGGCGATCGGGGCGCTGCCGCCCGTCTTCGAGACCGCCGACACCGCCGCCGACGACCCGGCGCTGATCTTCTACACCTCCGGAACGACCGGCGCCGCCAAGGGAATCGTGCACGCCCACCGCACGCTGCTGGGCCACAACGAGTTCCGCTACTGCCACGACCTGCGGCCCGGCGACGTGTTCTACGGTGCGGGCGACTGGGCCTGGTCGATGGCGAAGCTCATGGGCCCGCTGCGGGCCGGCGCCGTCCATCTCGTCTACCGTCCGGCCGCCGGCTTCGACCCGGACGGGCTGCTGGCCGCCATGTCCCGGCACAGGGTGACCACCGCCCTGGTCAACCCGACCTTCCTGCGCAAGATGCGGCAGGACGTACCGGACGCCGGGCGCCGCCATCCCCAGTCGCTGCGCGTCGTGTGCTGCTCCAACGAGCCGCTCACACCCGACCTCATCGACTGGTTCCGGGAGCAGTTCGGCGTGACGCCTCTCGACTACTACGGGTCCACCGAGTCGTATCCGCTGATCGGCAACTTCCCCGGCGTCCCCGTCAAGGCCGGCTCCATGGGCCGCCGGATGCCCGGCTGGGACGTCGCGCTGCTGGACGAGGACGACCGGGAGGTGCCCGTCGGAACGCCCGGCGAGATCGCGCTGCGCGCGGACTCCAACCCCCAGTACCCGCTGGGCTACTGGAACCGTCCCGAGGCGTCCGCGGAGGCCTTCGGCGGACCCTGGTACCGCACGAAGGACCAGGCCGTGATGGACGAGGACGGCTACTTCTGGTTCCTCGGACGCACCGACGACGTGATCAAGACCTCGGGCTACCGGGTCGGCCCGTACGAGGTCGAGGACGTGCTGCGCCGCCACCCGGCGGTCGCGGAGGCCGGCGTCGTCGGCGTCCCCGACCCGGTGCGCGGTCAGGCCGTGAAGGCGTGGATCGAGCTGAACCCGGGCCATGAGCCCGGCCCCGCCCTCGCGCGCGAGATCACCGGCTTCGCCCGCGACACCTACTCGCGCTTCGCCTACCCGCGGTCGGTCGAGTTCGTGGACCGGCTGCCGCGTTCGGCGACCGGAAAGATCCAGCGGGCGGTTCTCCGCGCCCGCGACGACCAGGCAGACTCCGCCGAGAGGCCAGACCAGCGAGGACCACGGACATGACGACGGAACCCCAGGCACAGCCGGCGCAGCCGGTGAAGGAACCGCCACCGCACACGGACGCGACGGCCGGGAACGCGACGGCCGGGAACGCGACGGCCGGGAACACGACAGCCGGGAACGCCGCGGACGACCGCACAGGGCGCCGCAAGGTCACGGCCGCCACCGCCGTCGGAAACTTCGTCGAGTGGTTCGACTCCGGCGCGTACGCCATCATGTCCGCCACCATCGCCGGGCTCTTCTTCCCGCAGTACGACGAGCGGGCGGCGCTCCTGGCGACCTGGGCGGTCTTCGGCGCCGGATTCGTCGCCCGCCCGCTGGGCGCCGCCTTCTTCGGGCGGTACGGCGACCGGATAGGCCGCAACAGGATGCTCGCGCTGAGCGTCCTGTGCATGAGCAGCGCGACGTTCCTCATCGGACTGCTGCCCGGGTACGCCACGGTCGGCATCGCCGCGCCGCTGATGCTCTTCCTCCTCCGCGCCCTCCAGGGCTTCTCCACCGGAGGCGAGTACACCGGGGCCTCGGCCTTCATCATGGAGTACGCCCCCGACGGGCGCCGTGCCCGGTACGCCAGCATCGTCCCGCTCACCGTCGGACTGGCCTCCGTCGCAGGCGCCATGGTCGGACTGCTGATCACCTCCGCCCTCGACGACGCGGCGCTGCGCAGTTGGGGCTGGCGCATCCCGTTCCTGCTCGCCGGGCCGCTCGGTCTGATCGGCCTCTATCTGCGCAGCCGTATCCAGGACACCCCGGTCTTCCGCGCGATGGAGCGGCGCGCGGCCGTACGGAAGGCTCCGCTGCGGGAGGCGGCACGTGTCTGCCGCCGGCAGGTGCTGACGCTCTTCGGCTACAGCATCACCAACGCCGTCGGCTACTACCTGATGAGCAGCTACCTCATCGCCTACATGTCGGAGGAGGTCGGCTACGGCAAGGCCGAGACGATGCTCACCAGCGTCGTCGCGATGCTCGCCTACTGCGTGGCCTGTCCCCTGGCGGCGGCCGCCAGCGACCGGTACGGGCGCAAGCCCATGCTGCTGCTGGCCTGCGGCGGCTTCGCGGTGGCGACACTGCCGGCGTTCTGGCTGATCGGTACGGGGCTGCCGGGGGCGCTGGCCGGCTCGTCCGTCCTCGGCATGCTGGTCGCGGTGATCGGTACGTCCAACGTGCCGGCGATGGTCGAGATGTTCCCCGGCCAACTCCGGGCCAGCGGCTCGGCCATCGGCTACACCGCGGCGTACGTGCTCTTCGGCGGCACGGCGCCGTTCGTCGCCACCGGGCTGGTCTCGGTGCTGGGGACGCCGCTGGCGCCGGGGCTCTATCTGATGAGCCTGGCCGCGCTGTCGGGGCTGGTCGTCGTCTTCTTCTTCCGGGAGACGCGGCATCTGCCGCTGACGCGCACGGGGGTGCTGGAGTAGCCGGCGCCGGAGCCGCGACCGGGACCCGGCCTGGGGCCCGGTCGCGGGGCCGGGAGTCTCACTGCCCCGTGTAGACCGGGTCCCGCCGTTCCCTGAACGCCGCCGCGCCCTCCACGCGGTCCTGCGTCGTCGTCAGCAGCGTCGACAACTCGCCCTCGACGCGCAGCCCTTCGGACAGCGGCAGGTCGGCCCCGCGCAGCACGGCCTCCTTCGCGTACGCCACCGCGCGCGGGCCGACCCGGCGGAACGCTTCGGCGAGACGCCGGACGGCGTCCTCCAGGGACCCGGTGGCGACGACCTCGCCGACGAGGCCGATGCGCAGCGCCTCGGCGGCGTCGATGTGCTCCCCGGTGAGGATCATGCGCAGCGCCGGTCCCAGCCCGACGAGCCGGGGGAGCCGCTGGGTTCCGCCGGCGCCGGGCAGGATGGCGCGGCGCACCTCGGGGAGTCCGAACACGGCGTCCCCGGTGGCGACGCGGAGGTCGCAGGCGAGCGCGATCTCCAGTCCGCCGCCGAGGCAGTAGCCGTGGACGGCGGCCACGGTCGGCTTGCGGCAGGCGGCTATGGCGTCGGTCCACTTCGGGCCCGTGCGCTCCTCACGGGCGTCGACGAGCGAGTGCGGCGGCACGAACTCCTTGATGTCGGCGCCCGCGCAGAAGGCCCGCTCGCCCGCGCCGCGGAAGACGAGCGCGCGGACCGACGGGTCGTCAGCCGCCGTCCGTACGGTCTCCGTCAACTCGCGCCGCATGGCCGCGTCGATGGCGTTACGGGCCTCCGGCCGGTTGAGCGTGATCAGGGCGGTGCCCGCCCGGACATCGAGGAGTACGGTCCCTGCCATCTCTCGCCTTCTCCTTCGCTCGGGTTCGCTCGTGTTCGCTCGTGCGTGGTCCTCGGCCTGCGGGCCGCCTGCCGGTCAGTCCTCGTCCGGCCGGCTCGCCTCGCGCAGCGCCGCGCGCACCGCGGGCGTGAGCGGACGCTCGGCCTCCTCGCCGATGTGCGCGACGAGTCCCGCGGTACGGCTGATCATCGAGAAGCCGCGGTGCAGCGGCCACGGGACGCCGATGCCGAGCAGCAACGCGGCGGAGACTCCGGCCGCGTTGGGCGGCAGCGTCCGTCCCGTACGTTCCGCCGTCACATCGGCGATCGCGCGCAGCCGCCGGATCTCGTCCTCCGCGACGCCTTCCTCGGCGGCGACGGCCAGCAGCGGTGCGGCGCGGGGATCGCCGTCGCGGTGCAGGGCGTGGCCGATGCCGGGAATGCGGCGCCCGGCGGCGAGTTCGTCCGCCACCGCGCGGGCGACGGCCTCGCCCTCACCGGCAACAGCACCGGCAACAGCACCGGCACCGGCACCGCCCCGGGCACCGGACCTGCCCGCGGCGCCTTTCTCCCCCTCGCCGTCCGCCGCCGTCTCGTCCGCGATCCGCGTCAGCAGCCGCCCGGTCTGCTCCAGCGTTCCGAGGATCCGGCTGCCCACGCCCAACAGCCCCGCGGCCACCGCGCCTTGGACGGCTTCGGGAGCGACGTGGTACGTGAGCCTCGCGGCGAGCGCGCTGGGCTGGAGGCCGTGGTCGATGAAGGTCACCAGGACGGCGTCGGCCACCCGCACCGCGCCGGGCGCGGGCCGCTCGCCCGTGACGGCGAGCAGCGCGGCCTCGGTGAACGACATCCGGCCGACGAGTTCGCCCACCAGATCGTGGCCGCGCAGGGTGACGCGTTCGGCGTTCGCCCGCCCGACGTCGGTACGCAGCCCCTCCGCGAGCAGGGCGTCCGCCGGTACGGCCCCGGTACGCGGAGCATCCGTACGCAGGGGCTCACGGTCGCTCATCCCGCGTCCCCTCGCCCGCCGTTTGCGCCGTCACCGTCCGCGCCCCCGTCATCCCCGCCGCCGCTCCCGTCGCCGTCGCCGTCCGTCGCGACGAACGCCAGCGCGTCCAGGACGACGGTGTCCCCGGCGCGTACCAGCAGCGGATTGCACTCGACCTCGGTCAGACGCGGAGACGCGGTGTCCTCCACGAGCGAGGCGAGGCCGCCGATGATCCGCGCCAACTCCTCGGCCAGTGCGCCGGTTTCGGGCCGGATCCGGCGGAGCCGTGCCGCCACGTGCAGCCCGTCCAGGGCGTGTCGCACCGACCGCGCGTCGTACGGCGGGACGAGGGTGCGGGCGTCGTCCGCGTCCTCGGCGTCGACGCCGCCGGAGCCGAGCAGCGCCCGGGTGCCGAAGACCGGGTCGGCGACGACTCCGGCGATCAGCTCCTCGCCGCCGTCGACGTCGATCTGCTCGGCGACGAGGACGCCGCGGGCGCCGTGTTCACGTACGAGGTCCGCCCACGCCGCGCGCACCGCCTCCTCGCCGTCGACGCCCACGCGTACGGCTCCCGCCTTCGCCCGGTGCGGCAGCAGGGGTTCGACGAGCTTCAGCACACAGGGGCGGCCGACCCGTTCCGCCGCCCGTACGGCCTCGTCCGCCGAATGTGCCAGGTGGCGGCGCGGCATGGCGAGCGCGAAGCGCTCCAGGAGCGCCATGGTCTGCGCCTCGTCCACGGCCGTCCGTCCGTCACCGACCTCGCGCGGGACGAGCGTCGGGCGGGTGGACGGTCCGCCGGGTGCCGGCGCGCCGCCGGGCGCACGTCCCGGCGCGGCG
>NZ_LJGW01000375.1 GCF_001751255.1 Streptomyces nanshensis
CGCGCTCCGGTGCGAGCGTGCCGCCCGCGTCGAGCCACACCCGCTCGATCGCGGCGGCGTCGCGGCCGTCCTCGGCGGCCTGCCGCAACTCGTGCCCCAGCAGGTCCTCGGGCTGTACCCACGTCAGACGCAGCGGGCCCGGGGAACCGGCCGCGTGCCTTCCCAACGGCCCGGCGGGCGCGGTGTCCTGGGGCGGTGCGGCCATCACGCCTCACCGTCCGCTGCGCCCGCCGTGTCGCCCGCGATCGTTGCGAAGGCCGCCTCGTGAGCCCGGCGGCGCTCCCGGTCCCGGCCGAAGATCTCCCGCGTCACACGCGCCAACGCGGCCGCGGGTGCGTGCAGATCGAGCCTGCTGGCGCGGGCGACCTCCGTGCTCCACTCCTCGGGCACCGCCGCCACGCCCCGCATCGCGCCCGTGATGGCGCCGCTCATGGTGGCGATCGAGTCGCAGTCCCGTCCGTAGTTGACCGAACCGAGCACCGTACGGCGGAAGTCGGCGCCGCCGACGAGCAACATGCCCAGGGCGACGGGCAGTTCCTCGATCGAGTGCAGCCGCGAGGGGCGGCGGGCGCCCAGCGACGGGCTGCGGTACTCGGGCCCGACGGTGTCGTACGGGGCGACCGCCTCCCGCAGCGGCGTCAGCGCGCTCTCGAAGTCGTCGTACCGCGCGGCCACTTCGCACACCGCCGCGACGGCCTCCTTCGTGCCGTCCTTGGCCAGGGCCAGGGCGTCCGCGACGACGGAGTCCGGTGTCGCGCCGGGCGTGCACGCCGAGGCGACGGCCGCCGCGAACACCCCGGCCGCCTCCCGCCCGTACGAGGACTGATGGGCCCCGGCCACATCCAGCGCCTCGGCGTAAGCGGCCGCCGGATGACCGGCGTTGACGATCCCCACCGGCGCCATGTACATCGCCGCACCGCAGTTGACGATGTTGCCGACGCCCGCCTCCCGCGGATCGGCGTGGCCGTAGTGGAGCCGCGCCACGATCCACTTCTCCGCGAGGAAGATGCGCTGCAACGGCAGTGCCTCCGCCTCCAGTTCGGGAATCCAGCGCGGAGTGCCCATCAGATCCGGTACGAGATGGGCGGCGACGTCGTACGCGCCGAGGTGGTCGCGCACCGTCTCGTAGACCCGTACGAGGGCGTGCGTCATGAGGGTGTCGTCGGTGACGTGCCCGTCGCCCTTGTGGTATGGGGCGATGGGCCGGGCGTGGCGCCAGTCCTCGTAGAAGGGGCCGACGATGCCCTGCACCCGTCCGCCGTGGCGCTCCACGATCTGTTCGGGGCTCCACCCCTCGACCGGGCCGCCGAGGGCGTCCCCGACGGCAGCGCCCACCAGAGCGCCGGCGGCGCGCTCCTCCAGCGTGGGCGTGGCGGCGTCCGCCGCGGACGGCGAGGCGCCCGTGCCGGACGTGTGCCTGCCGGAGGAGTCCTCGCCGGACGCTTGTGCGCCGGACGCGGATTCCGCCGCCGGCGGCGGTGCGGGGTGCGGCGTGGACGTCGGTGTCGGCGTCATGCGCAGTTCAGTCCTTCCACGGATGGGCCCTCGGGCGTGGTGAGTTCGGTGCGTACGAGCAGATCGGCCAGCTCGACGAGGTCGTATCCGGCCAGCCGCGGCAGCGCACAGCCGGAGAGGGTGCGGCACGCCTCGCGCCAGCTCGCGGGGATGTCCGCGCCGCCGCCGATCGCCCCGGTCAGGGCACCGGCCAGCGCGGGCGCGGAGTCCGCCACCCGGGAGAGACAGGCCGCGGCCGGCACCGCCTCCGCGACGGCGCCCCCGGCGGCGAGACAGAGCGCGAGCGCCACAGGAACGGTCTCGGCGGCGGCGATGCCGTAGCTGTAGATGTGGTCGACGATCTCGTGCTCCAGCACCGGTACGAGGGCGAAGGCGCTGCCCGCCCTGCCGTACCGGTCGGCGGCGGCCTCGTGTGCGAGGCGTACGGCCTGCCGCGCGTTGCGGCGGATCTCGGTGCCGGAGGGGAGTTGGGCCAGGGCCGCGGTGACGCACTCCTGCGCGTCGGCGCCGCCGAGCGCCGCGGCGACGGCGGCGGCCATGGCACGCGCTCCGTGCACACCGTCGCCGTCCTGGGTGTAGCGGGCGTCGCACTCGGCGAGGTCGGCCGCGGCGCCCGGGTTCCCGGGGTGGACGGTGGCCAGCACACAGGCGCGTACGCACGCGGCGTCGTCGAAGTAGTGCGGGTTGTCGTGCCCGGTCGCCGGCGGACGCAGGCCCGTCGCGAGATTGCCGAGCCCGGCCCGTACGGAGATGCGGGCGCGCAGCGGCAGCACCGCGGACTCCACCTCGGGGGCGCGTCCCGCGGCGGCGGCGACCTCGCCCGCCAGCTCGTTCCAGGCCAGGTCGAGTGCGGCACGCATCCGCCGGTCCCGTCCCAGGTCGCTCAGGAGCGCACCCGCCGCCGTGAGCACCGACTCCGCGGTGAACGCGGCCCATTCGGCGTCGTCGGACGGCCCGAGCCGCAGTGGTTCGGGCGGCTGGTTGAGCGCGATGGGCACCGGCAGGGTGGTGGTGGCGTTGTGCTCGGCGAAGGTGTCCAGTTCGCGGGTGAGCCGCCGCGTCCACTCCGGCATACGGGAGGCGCGGTGCCGGGCGGCGGGCCAGCCGGCGGCGTCGCCCGCGGCGATGCCGAGGAGCAGCCCCTCGATGCGGCGGGGGTCTGCGGGGTCCGCGGGCGGCCGGCCGTCGTCCCGTTGCGACGTCGCGTCCCGCGGCGCGTGCGCCCCGGGCGGTGTCCCCGTACCGGCCGACTCCCGTTGCGCGTCGGCCGGTTGCTGTGCGTCGGGTGGTTCCTGAGCCTCGGGCGGGTGCGGGCCGCCGCGTGTCCTGACGACTCTGCCCTCGGTGTCCGTCGCGCTCATCGCCCGCTACCCCCGTCCTCGTCCTCGACCTCGATGTCGTCTTCGTCGTCGCCGTCCCGGCCGTCGCCGTTTCCGTGACCGCCGTCCTTCGCGTCCGTCGCGCCGCCCTCCGCGTACGGCGGCGGCAGCGGAGGCGCGAGCAACTCCGCGATGTCCAGGACGTGATAGCCCGCCATCGACGGCAGACAGCTCCCCCGTACGGGCCCGATGGCCCGCGCCCACTCCTCCGGTACGGCCCCGGCTCCGCCCAGCGCACCGGCGAGCGCCCCGGCGACGGCGGCCGTCGTATCGGCGTCGCGGCCCATGTTGACGGCCGTCAGCACGGAGTCACGGAAGTCGCCCCGTGCGACGGCGAACGCGCCGAAGGCCAGCCCGACCGCCTCCGGGGCGAGGTCCATCCACGGGTAGCCGCCGATGACGACGGCGGAGCGCACGGCACGCTCCCGGCCCAGCCGTGTGGCCTCACGGTCGTGCCGCGCACGCTGCGCGGTGGCCACGGCCCGGCGCAGCGAACGCGCCGTCCAGGAGTCCTCGGGGACGACGGAGAGCGCGGCGGCGATCACCACGTCCGTGCTCCGTCCGACCATCGCGGCGGCCACTCCGGCGGCGACGGCCTGCCCTCCGTAGATGCCCTCGCCGTCATGGCTGACGGTGCCGTCGAGCGCGACGAGCCGCGCCGCCTCCGCCGGGCGCCCGGCGGCGAAGACCCCGAACGGCGCGGCGCGCATGGCCAGTCCGTCGCTCCACGCGTGCCGGTGCTGCGCGGAGATGGGCGCGGCCAGCCCGCGGCGCAGATTCTCCAGCGTGCCGCGCTCGCTGAACCCCGCGCCGCGGAAGGGCCCTTCGTCGAGGGCGGCGATCCAGCGGTGCCACGCCTCCTCGACGTGTGCGAGCGTCAGATCCGAGCCGTGCTCGGCGAGCATCAGCCCCGAGAAGATCGCGTACTCGGTGTCGTCCGTACCCGCGGGCTCCTCCTCCACGAAGCCCTCGATGCGGCCCCAACGCTCCCTGATCTGCGACGGCTTCATGTTCTCCGCGGGCGCTCCGAGCGCGTCCCCGACGGCGAGGCCGAGCATCCCGCCGCGCGCCCGCTCCCGCAGGACGGCGGCGGGCGGACCGCCCGTGCCGTGCCCCGGCGGAGCCGGAGCCGGACAGTCGGCGGAGGGGGACGGGGACAGGGAGGAGGCGGAGGCGGGGGCTGCTCTCATGGTGCGAGTCGCCGTTCTGTGCAGGGTGGTGGTGCGGTGCCGAGGGCGGGTGCGTACGCGGACGAACTCACCGGTCAGCGCTGGTATCTGGCGAGGATGCGGTTGCCGTCGTCGACGAGCTTGGCGCGCAGCGCGCGGAGGCCGATGCTGCCCGCGTAGTACTCCTGGAAGGCGGGCGTGGCGACCTTGTCCTTCCACTCGGGATAGCCGCGCACCCCGAGCACGGGGGAGGCCCGCAGATCAGAGGCGATGCGCAGCCCGGTGCGCCAGCCGTGCTCGGCGGTGTCGAGGGCGGGGTCGCGCAGCGCCTCCGTACCGGCGGGCACGAGCCAGTCGCCCTTCGCGAGCCGGGCCATGTGGTCCGGCCGGGTCATGAACGCGATGAACGCCATGGCTGCCTTCTTCCGCGAGGTGTCCTGCGCGACCGACAGGGTCTGCGGGCTCACGCCCTGAAGCTGTCCCCCGCCCGGTGCGCCCCGCCCGGCGGGCATCGGCAGCGTCACCCATTCGAAGCCGTCGGGGGCCTGCTGCCGTACCTGCTGGCGGAAGGAGAAGTTGAGCGGCAGGATCGCGTACCGCCCGGCGAAGAAGCCGGGCAGCGTGTCCGAACCGGCCATGCCGAGGCTGCTTCTGGCCGCCGTACGGTCGGTGTTGACCTGCCGGTGGATGAGTTCGGCCACGGCGGAGTCGGGCTCGTCGAAGCGGATGACGTCCTTTCCGCGCTCGCGGTGGAAGACGGCGCCGCCGGTGGAGAGCGTGAGGTTCACCGACTGGTTGACGGGCTCCTTCATCGACCACGCGACGCCGTACGTACGCCCGCGTACGGTCAGCTCCTTCGCGACGTCCTCGAACTCCTCCCAGCTCCACGGCCGTTGAACGGTGGGCGTCCGCGCCCCGGACCTCTGCAGCAGCTTCCGGTTGGCGACGAGGACGCGCGGGTCGTGCAGGAACGGCACCCCGTAGACGCCGCCCTCGATGGTCGCGGTGTCCCAATTGGCCCGTGAGATCTGCCGCTTGAGGTCCGGCGGCAGCAGCGGGCGCAGGTCCGCCAGGTAGCCGCCGTGGGCGAAGTCGGTGAGGTCGTTGGCCTCGTCGTGGATGACGTCGGGCGCCTCGCCGCCCTCGAAGGACGTCAGCAACTGGTCGTGGACGCTCTCCCAGGAGCCCTGCACATAGCGGACCCGCGCCGAGGGGTTGTGCTCGTTCCACGCGGCCACGAGTGCCTTGTTGACCTCGATGGACTCCTTCTGCCAGGCCAGGCTGAGGTATTGGAGGGGGCCCGAGGCGCCGTCCGCGGAGCCGGCGCAGCCGCCGAGCAGCGCCGTGGCACCCGCCGCACCGGCCGAACCGGCCGCCGCCGTGAGGAAGTCGCGCCGCCGCATCAGCCCTTCACCGCCCCGCTCAGCACGCCGCTGACCAGGCGCCGCTGGAGCAGCGCGAAGAACAGCAGACTGGGGAGGGTCGCCATCAGCGCCGCCGCCGCGAGCGGCCCGAGGTCGGCGGCGCCCTCCGCACCGATGAAGTGGGTGAGGATCACGGACATCGTCTGCTTCTCCGGGGACTTGAGCAGGACCAGGGCGAAGAAGAACTCGTTCCAGGCGGTGACGAAGGAGAACATCACGGTGGCCACCACCCCCGGCGTCAGCAGCGGCAGCACCACGCTGCGCAGCGTGCGCAGCCGTCCGCAGCCGTCGATCGCGGCGGCCTCCTCCAGCGAGGCGGGCACGGCGCGTACATAGCCCTGGAGCATCCACAGCGCGAACGGCAGGTTCCACACGACGTACACGAGGATCAGCCCCGACAGGGAGTTGACGAGGTGGAAGCTCTTCAGCACCAGGAACAGCGGGATGATCACCAGCACGAACGGGAACATCTGGCTGACCAGGATCCAGCCCGTCGCGGCCCTGCCGACCACCGAGCGGTAGCGGACCATGACGTACGCCGCGGGCACCGCGACCGCCACCGACAGCGCCGCCGCGCACGAGGCCACGACGAGGCTGTTGAGCGCCGAACGCACCAGCGGCTGCTGCTCGAAGGCGGCGGCGAAACTGTCCAGCGACGGGTGCCGCGGCAGCCACTCCGCGTCCACCGAGCCCAGCTCCTGCGGGGACTTGAAGGCCGTCGAGACCAGCCACAGCAGGGGAAAGGCGAGAAAGACCAGATAGCACAGCAGGGCCAGATACTGCCCGGCGCGTGCGAAGGGCGAGCGGTCGGTGATCACCGGTCCTCCTCCTTCAGCCGGTTGCGCAGGAAGACCGTCAGCAGGACGGCGATGACGGCGACCATCACCAGGCCCATCGCGGCGGCGTAGCCGAACTGGCCGTAGCGGAAGGCCTCTTCGTAGGCGAAGAGCATCGGCAGCCGGGTCGCGCCGCCCGGCCCGCCGCCGGTGAGCACGTAGACCAGGCCGAACGAGTTGAAGTTCCAGATGAAGTTGAGCGCGGTGATCGCGAGCACGACGGGCTTGAGCGCCGGCCATGTCACCGCGGCGAAGCGCCGCCACCGGCCCGCACCGTCGAGCGCGGCGGCCTCGTGCAGCTCCAGCGGCACGTTCTGTAGTCCGGCCAGCAGCACGACCGTCGTCTGCGGCATGCCCGCCCACACCCCGACGACGATCACCGCGGGCAGCGCGAGGGAGACCCCGGCCAGCCAGTCGACGTTCTCGGAGATCAGATGCAGGTCGCGCAGCGTCGCGTTGAGGATGCCGGCGTCCTGGTTGTAGACGAGGCGCCACATCACGCCGACCACGACCTCGGGCATCGCCCAGGGGACGAGCGCGAGCGTACGGGCCAGCCACCGGAAGCGCAGGTTCTGGTTGAGCAGCACGGCCAGCCCGAGCGCCAGCGCGAACTGGAGCACCGTCACGGACACCGCCCAGACGAGGCCGATGGTGAAGGAGTCCCAGAAGAGCGAATCCAGGCGCAGATCGGCGAAGTTGGCGAGGCCGGTGAACTCCGTGACCTCCGTGCGGCCCGACTGAGCGTCGGTGAAGGCCAGCGACAGCCCGTACAGCAGCGGACCGGCGCTCAGCAGCAGGATCGGCAGCAGGGCGGGCAGCAGCAGGAACCAGGCGTCCCGGTCCAGACCGAGGGCGCGCCGGTGCTCCCGTACGGATCGCGGCGGCGGCTTGCCGGCGCTGGCGGCCGACGGTGCGGTGCCGGGCGGTGTGCCCGGTGCGGTAACGCTCACGGGGCCTCCTCCCCGGGGGACGGGGACGAGTTGGCCGGGGACGGGGACGACGAGCTGGTCGGGGACGGGGAGTTGGCCGGGGCGGAGGAGGCGCGTACGACCAGTTCGGGCGTGACGGTCCGCACCCGCGGCGGCGTCTGCGGCTCCTGCCCGGCGATCCGCTCCAGCAGCATCTCGGCGGCTATCCGGCCGCGTTCGGCCGAACCGAGGTCGACACTGGTCAGCGGCGGCCACCCGGCCCGTACCAGCACCGTGTCGTCCATGCCGACGACCGCCACGTCCTCCGGGATCCGCAGTCCCCGCGAGTGCAGCGCCTGCGAAGCACCCAGCGCGAGCTGGTCGTTGGCGCAGAAGACCGCGTCGACGCCCGGCCCGCGGGCTCCGCCGGTGCCGCCGTCCGCGCCGTCGCCGTGCCGGTCCAGCAGCCGGTGCACGGAGCGCGCGCCGTCCTCGACGGTGAACTCGGTGGTCTCCACGAGATCCGGGTCGGCCGTCAGCCCCGAGACCTCCAGCGCGCGGTGGTAGCCGCGCCGCCGGTTGCGGCCGGGCACGGTGTCGGCGGGCCCGTTGACGAAGGCGATGCGGCGCCGGCCCGTCGCGACGAGATGGCGTACGGCCAGCTCGGCGCCGGTCACCGAGTCGGCGCGGACGCTGTCGACCGGGGCGTCGTCCTCGGGCAGCGAGCCGATGACGACGACGGGCTGCGCGGCGGTGCGCAGCGCCTCCAGATGCTCGGGCGTGATGCGGATCGGGCAGAGGATCAGCCCGTCGCTCGTACGGTCGGCGAGGCTGCGGACGACGGCGAGTTCGTCCTCGGCGACGGCGTCGGTCGAGTGCAGCAGCAGCCGGTAGCCCTGGGCCTTGGCGATCGTCTGTATCTGCCGGACCATCGCGACGTACACGGGATTGCCGATGTCCTGCATGGCGAAGGTGAGTTGACGGGTGCGGCCGCCCTTGAGGGAGCGGGCCACGGCGTTGGGCACATAGCCGACCTCGGCGGCGGCGCGCTCCACACGGCGTACGGTCTCGGGCCGCGCACCGTGCCCGTTGAGCACCCGCGAGACGGACGCTATGGAGACTCCGGCACGCTCCGCGATCGTCTCGACGGTCGGCGGCCCCCCTGTCGTCACCACAACTGCCCGCCCTTCGGCTCCGGTTCGTCTGTCGTCGCTCCACCGCTGTGACCTGGGCCGCGAAGGACCGGGGAGAAGCTGGAAACGTTTACAGCCACGGCCCGCATCCTGCGTCCCCGCGCCGTAACCGTCAACCCCCTGTGTACGAAGCGGTCTTCGGCGGCCGCCCGGGACGTCACGCTCCGCAGCCGCGCACCGGCCGCCCCTCAACGTCCGGCCGCCGGCGCCCGGCAGGGGAGGGCCACCCGTGAACTCGGGTGGCCCACAGGCGTGTTGAGGCGTCCCGTCGTCCCGTGTACGCGCAGGGCCGCCGTCCGGCGCCCGGGCGCCGCGAGCGGTGCGCACCGGCGACCGGAGGGCACCTTCGCCCCCGGGTAAGTTCGGCCTTCCTTGCTGGCAGGACCGGTGGCGCGCGCATACCGTCGAGTTGTCCCGGCCCGTCGAGTCGTCCCGGCCGGGGCGGACGGAGACGGACGAGACATGGCGGTCATGGAGCGCGAGCACGAATCGCAGGGCGGTGCGGAGAGCGGCACGCACACCCACAGGGACATCAACGGCGGCTGGCTGCGGCCCGCCGTCTTCGGCGCCATGGACGGACTCGTCTCGAATCTCGGACTCGTCGCGGGCGTCGCCGGCAGCGACGCCTCGAACCGCGTGATCGTCATCTCCGGCCTCGCGGGCCTGGTCGCCGGTGCCTTCTCGATGGCCGCCGGCGAGTACACCTCCGTCGCCTCGCAGCGCGAGCTCGTCCAGGCCGAACTGGACGTCGAGCGCAGTGAACTGCGGCGCCACCCCGAGGACGAGCTGAAGGAACTCGCGGCGGTCTACGAGGCGCGCGGCGTGGACCCCGGACTCGCCGCCGAGGTCGCCCGCCAGTTGCACAAGGACCCCGAGCAGGCGCTGGAGACGCACGCCCGCGAGGAACTGGGCGTCGACCCGCAGGACCTGCCCTCCCCGACGACCGCCGCCGTCTCCTCGTTCCTGTCCTTCTCCGTCGGCGCGGTGCTGCCGGTGCTGCCGTATCTGCTGGGCGCGACCTCGCTGTGGTACGCGGTGGTGCTGGCCCTGTCCGGGCTCTTCGCGTGCGGTGCGATGGTGGCCCGGGTGACGGCGCGGCAGTGGTGGTTCAGCGGGTTGCGGCAGCTCGCGCTGGGTGCCGGGGCGGCGGCCGTCACCTACGGACTGGGCGCCGCGTTCGGAGTGGCCCTCGGGTGAGCGCGGGCCGGGCGGAGGCGCCGGGGAGCGGCCCCGCCCGGCCGAGCAGTTTGTTACCTCTCGGTTTCAGGTCCCGGGGGCCGGGGCAAAAGCCGGAAGGCCCGCGAGCAACGACGCCCGCCCGGGCCCACCACCGAGCTGCGGCGCAGGGGCCACCCCCACCCCGGCCGCAGGTACGGCGGACCGACCCACTCCGTATCGCCATGCGGTCGTCGCGCCCACGATCCGAGACGTCGCATCTTTTTTTCGAGGTCTGGTCCACCATGTAACCTTCACGGAAATTTGTTCTTCAGAGGGCCAGCGTCGTCCCTCGCTCTTCGCGCCCCCCAGGCACCGCGGCCGGGGGAGCACAGCCACGACGACGACGGGAGAGCCGATGCGTGCATCGTTTCAGGCGGCCCACCCTGCCGAGCAGGGCCTGTACGACCCCCGGTACGAGCACGACGCCTGCGGTGTCGGCTTCGTGGCGACCCTGAGCGGTGAACCCAGCCACGCCCTCGTCGAGCAGGGGCTGACCGTACTGCGCAACCTGGAACACCGCGGCGCGACCGGCGCCGACCCGGAGACCGGCGACGGCGCGGGCCTGCTGCTCCAGGTCCCCGACGCCTTCCTGCGCGAGACGGCGGGCTTCGCGCTGCCGGAGGCCGGCGCCTACGCCGTGGGCATCGCCTTCCTGCCCGCCGACGAGACCGAGACCGCCGAAGCCGTCTCGCAGATCGAGACGCTCGCGTCCGAAGAGGGTCTCACCGTGCTCGGCTGGCGCGAGGTGCCCGTCGCCCCCGAACTGCTGGGCCCCGGCGCCCGCGCGACGATGCCGTCCTTCCGGCAGCTCTTCGTGGCCGACGCGGCGACGGACGCCGAGACCGGCGCCCCCCGTACGGGCATCGCGCTGGACCGGCTCGCCTTCGTGCTGCGCAAGCGCGCCGAGCGGGAGGCCGGGATCTACTTCTCGTCGCTCTCCTCCCGCACCCTCGTCTACAAGGGGATGCTCACCACGGGGCAGCTCGAACCGTTCTTCCCCGACCTCTCCGACCGCCGCCTGGCCAGCGCCGTCGCCCTGGTGCACTCCCGCTTCTCCACCAACACCTTCCCGAGCTGGCCGCTGGCCCACCCGTACCGCTTCGTCGCCCACAACGGCGAGATCAACACCGTCCAGGGCAACCGCAACTGGATGCGCGCCCGCGAGTCCCAGCTCTCCTCCGAGCTGTTCGCACGCGCCGGCGACGAGGGCGAGCAGCGCAGGGCGCTGGAGCGGATCTTCCCCGTCAACACCCCCGGCGCCTCCGACTCCGCGACCTTCGACGAGGTGCTGGAGCTGCTGCACCTGGGCGGACGCTCGCTGCCGCACGCGGTGCTGATGATGGTGCCCGAGGCGTGGGAGAACCACGACTCGATGAGCCCCGCCCGCCGGGCCTTCTACCAGTACCACTCGACGATGATGGAGCCCTGGGACGGCCCCGCCTGCGTCACCTTCACCGACGGCACCCAGGTCGGCGCCGTCCTCGACCGCAACGGGCTGCGCCCCGGCCGCTACTGGGTCACCGACGACGGCCTCGTCGTGCTCGGCTCCGAGGTCGGCGTCCTCGACATCGACCCCGCCCGCGTCGTACGCAAGGGACGCCTCCAGCCGGGCCGCATGTTCCTCGTCGACACCGCCGAGCACCGCATCATCGAGGACGACGAGATCAAGGAGCAGCTCGCCACCGAGCAGCCGTACGGGGAGTGGCTGGAGGCCGGGCTCATCGACCTGGCGGACCTGCCCGAGCGCGAGCACATCGTCCACACCCACGCCTCCGTCACCCGCCGCCAGCAGACCTTCGGCTACACCGAGGAGGAGCTGCGCGTCCTGCTCGCGCCGATGGCCAAGACCGCGGCGGAGCCGATCGGTTCGATGGGCACCGACTCGCCGATCGCGGCGCTCTCGGACCGTCCGCGGCTGATCTTCGACTACTTCACGCAGCTCTTCGCGCAGGTCACCAACCCGCCGCTGGACGCCATCCGCGAGGAGCTCGTCACCTCGCTGCACTCCTCGCTCGGGCCGCAGGGCAACCTGCTGGAGCCGACCGCCGCGTCCTGTCGCAGCGTGACCCTGCCCTTCCCCGTCATCGACAACGACGAGCTGGCCAAGCTCATCCACATCAACGCCGACGGCGACCTGCCGGGCTTCAAGGCCACGACGCTCTCCGGCCTCTACCGCGTGCACGACGGCGGACGCGGCCTCGCCGACCGGCTCAAGGAGATCTGCGTCGAGGCCGACGCCGCCATCGAGGCCGGCGCCCGGCTGATCGTCCTCTCCGACCGGCACTCCGACGCCGAGCACGCACCGATCCCGTCGCTGCTGCTGACCTCCGCGGTGCACCACCATCTGATCCGTACGAAGCAGCGCACCCAGGTCGGGCTGCTCGTCGAGGCCGGCGACGTACGCGAGGTGCACCACGTCGCGCTGCTCATCGGCTACGGCGCCGCCGCGGTCAACCCCTACCTGGCGATGGAGTCCGTCGAGGACCTGGTCCGCGCAGGCACGTTCCTGCCCGGCGGCATGGACGCCGAACAGGCCATCCGCAACCTCATCAAGGCACTCGGCAAGGGCGTGCTGAAGGTGATGTCGAAGATGGGCATCTCCACCGTCGCCTCCTACCGCGGCGCCCAGGTCTTCGAGGCCGTCGGCCTGGACGAGTCCTTCGTCGACACCTACTTCCACGGCACCACGACGAAGATCGGCGGTGCCGGCCTGGACGTCGTCGCCAAGGAGGTCGCCGCCCGGCACGCCAAGGCCTACCCGGCCACCGGCGTGGCCTCGGCGCACCGCGCGCTGGAGATCGGCGGCGAGTACCAGTGGCGACGCGAGGGCGAGCCGCACCTCTTCGACCCGGACACGGTCTTCCGCCTCCAGCACTCCACGCGCGCCCGCCGCTACGACATCTTCAAGCAGTACACGCAGCGCGTGGACGAGCAGTCCGAGCGGCTGATGACGCTGCGCGGCCTCTTCCAGTTCAAGGACGAGCGGCCCGCCGTCCCCCTGGAGGAGGTCGAGCCCGTCGAGGAGATCGTCAAGCGCTTCTCCACCGGCGCCATGTCCTACGGCTCCATCTCGCAGGAGGCGCACGAGACGCTCGCGATCGCCATGAACCAGCTCGGCGGCAAGTCCAACACCGGTGAGGGCGGCGAGGACCCCGTACGCCTCTACGACCCGGCACGCCGCTCCGCGATCAAGCAGGTCGCCTCCGGGCGCTTCGGCGTGACCAGCGAATACCTCGTCAACTCCGACGACATCCAGATCAAGATGGCCCAGGGCGCCAAGCCCGGCGAGGGCGGACAGCTCCCCGGCCACAAGGTCTATCCGTGGGTGGCCACGACGCGGCACTCCACGCCCGGCGTCGGCCTCATCTCGCCGCCGCCGCACCACGACATCTACTCCATCGAGGACCTCGCCCAGCTCATCCACGACCTGAAGAACGCCAATCCGAAGGCGCGCATCCACGTCAAGCTCGTCTCCGAGGTCGGCGTCGGCACCGTCGCCGCCGGCGTCTCCAAGGCGCACGCCGACGTGGTGCTGATCTCCGGGCACGACGGCGGTACGGGCGCCTCGCCGCTCACCTCGCTCAAGCACGCGGGCGGCCCCTGGGAGCTGGGCCTGGCCGAGACCCAGCAGACGCTGCTGCTCAACGGTCTGCGCGACCGCATCGTCGTGCAGACCGACGGGCAGCTCAAGACCGGACGTGACGTGCTCGTCGCCGCGCTGCTCGGCGCGGAGGAGTTCGGCTTCGCGACGGCGCCGCTCGTCGTCTCCGGCTGCGTCATGATGCGCGTGTGCCACCTGGACACCTGCCCGGTGGGCATCGCCACGCAGAACCCGGTGCTGCGCGAGCGCTACAACGGCAAGGCCGAATTCGTCGTGAACTACTTCCAGTTCATCGCCGAGGAGGTCCGCGAACTCCTCGCCGAGCTGGGCTTCCGCACCCTCGACGAGGCCATCGGGCACGCCGAACTGCTCGACGTCTCCCGGGCGGTGGACCACTGGAAGGCGCAGGGCCTGGACCTGGAGCCGCTGCTGCACGTACCGGATCTGCCCGACGGCGCCGTCATGCACCAGGCCGTCGAGCAGGACCACGGCCTGGCCAAGGCCCTCGACAACGAGCTGATCAAGCTCTCCGCCGACGCGCTGTCCGCCGACTCCGCGCAGGAGGCGCAGCCCGTACGCGGCCAGGTGACGATCCGCAACATCAACCGCACCGTCGGCACGATGCTCGGACACGAGGTGACGAAGAAGTTCGGCGGCGCCGGACTGCCCGACGACACCATCGACATCACCTTCACCGGCTCGGCGGGCCAGTCCTTCGGCGCGTTCGTGCCGCGCGGCGTCACGCTCCGCCTGGAGGGCGACGCCAACGACTATGTGGGCAAGGGACTTTCGGGCGGACGGCTCGTGGTGCGTCCGGACCGCGGCGCCGACCATCTCGCCGAGTTCTCGACGATCGCCGGCAACACCCTCGCGTACGGGGCGACGGGCGGCGAGATGTTCCTGCGCGGGCGCGTGGGCGAGCGCTTCTGCGTCCGCAACTCCGGCGCCGTCGTCGTCGCCGAGGGCGTGGGCGACCACGGCTGCGAGTACATGACGGGCGGCGCGGCCGTCGTCCTGGGCGAGACCGGCCGCAACTTCGGCGCCGGCATGTCCGGCGGCGTCGCCTACGTCGTCGACCTCGACCCGGACCACGTCAACTCCGGCCTGCGGGACGCCGTCTACGGATACGACGGCCTCGACCAGACCGACAGGGAATGGCTGCACGACGTCGTGCGGCGCCACCAGCAGGAGACCGGCTCGACCGTCGCCGAGACCCTGCTCGCCGACTGGGACGCCTCGCTCCGGCGCTTCCGCAAGGTCATCCCCGCCACGTACAAGGCAGTGCTCGCCGCCAAGGACGCCGCCGAGCGAGCCGGACTCAGCGAGTCCGAGACCCACGAGAAGATGATGGAGGCGGCGACCAATGGCTGACCCCCGTGGCTTCCTGAACACCGACCGCGAGGTCGCGCAGTCCCGTCCCGTCGAGGAGCGGGTCAAGGACTGGAACGAGGTGTACGTACCGGGCTCGCTGCTGCCCATCGTCAGCAAGCAGGCCGGGCGCTGCATGGACTGCGGCATCCCCTTCTGCCACCAGGGCTGTCCGCTGGGCAATCTGATCCCCGAGTGGAACGACTTCGCCTACCGCGAGGACTGGGTCGCCGCCATCGAGCGGCTGCACGCGACGAACAACTTCCCCGAGTTCACGGGGCGGTTGTGCCCCGCGCCGTGCGAGTCGGCGTGTGTGCTGGGCATCAACCAGCCGCCGGTGACCATCAAGAACGTCGAGGTCACCATCATCGACAAGGCGTGGGACGCCGGCCATGTCACGCCGCAGCCGCCCGACCGCCTCTCCGGCAAGACCGTCGCCGTCATCGGCTCCGGCCCGGCCGGGCTGGCGGCGGCACAGCAGCTCACCCGCGCCGGGCACACCGTCGCCGTCTACGAGCGTGCCGACCGGCTCGGCGGGCTGCTGCGCTACGGCATCCCCGAGTTCAAGATGGAGAAGCGGCACATCAACCGCCGTATCGAGCAGATGCGCGCGGAGGGCACCAAGTTCCGTACGGAGGTGGAGATCGGCCGCGACATCGACGCGAAGAAGCTGCGCAAGCGGCACGACGCCGTCGTCATCGCGGCGGGCGCCACCACGGCCCGCGATCTGCCCGTGCCCGGCCGTGAACTGAACGGCATCCACCAGGCGATGGAGTATCTGCCGCTGTCCAACAAGGTGCAGGAGGGCGACCTGACGGTCTCCCCGATCACCGCCGAGGGCAAGCACGTCGTCGTCATCGGCGGCGGCGACACCGGCGCCGACTGCGTCGGTACGGCGCACCGGCAGGGCGCGGCGTCCGTCACCCAGCTCGAGATCATGCCGAAGCCGGGGGAGGAGCGCGCACCGCACCAGCCGTGGCCGACCTTCCCGATGCTCTACAAGGTCACCTCCGCGCACGAGGAGGGCGGCGAGCGGGTCTACTCCGTGAACACCACCCACTTCGAGGGCGACGAGGACGGCAACGTCCAGTGGCTGCACCTGGTCGAGGTGGAGATGGCGGACGGCAAGCTGGAGCAGAAGCCCGGCACCGAACGGAAGATCCCGGCCCAACTGGTCACCCTCGCCATGGGGTTCACCGGCGTGGACCGCGAGAACGGACTCGTCGAGCAGTTCGGCGTCGAGCTGGACGAGCGGGGCAACATCGCGCGCGACGGCAACTACGCCACCAGCGTCCCCGGTGTCTTCGTCGCCGGTGACGCGGGCCGCGGCCAGTCCCTCATCGTCTGGGCCATCGCCGAGGGCCGCTCGGCGGCCAAGGGCGTCGACCGTCATCTGATGGGCGCCAGCGCGCTCCCGTCGCCGATCGGCCCGAACGACCGCGCCCTGGCGGTCTGACGGCCGCCTTCGCCACGCTCTGCGGCGCCCGCCCCTGCCGACGGGGGCGGGCGCCGCCGTGTGTGCGCTACGGGAGAAGCCGTACGGGACGGAAGCCGTACGGGCAGCGGGACCGTACGGACGCGGCGGCGCGAGCACCCCGTACACCCCCGTACACGCCCGTACGCCCCCGGATCCCGGGTCGCCCGAAGTTTCTCCGGTCTGTTTTCACCGGCGGTGACCTGCGACGACGCGGAAAATCGCGGACGGATCGGCCGCCGGCCGGAACCTCGTGGGGATCTCTCCCGTCAGAGCGGTGAAGCAGGAGGTAGATCGAAGATGCGACGCAGCACGACAGGTTCCACCCGACGCAAGGCCGCGCTCGTCCTGGCTCCGGCGATGGCCGCCCTGGCCCTCACGGCGACGGGATGCGGCGGCAGCGACCAGACCGTCAGCAGCGAGACGCCCGAGAAGCAGACCCGCTTCGAGAAGCGCGCCTCGCAGATCGAGCAGACCTGGCCGAAGGTGGACAAGACCAAGGGCAGGCATCTGGACATGCTGCCCCTGGAGGCCGCACAGCTTCCCGTCACGGGCAAGGACGACTCCCTGACCGTGACCGTCGGCCACGGGGGCTGCGAGACCAAGTACGGCGCCCATGTGCAGGAGACGGAGAAGCTCGTGATCGTCTCGGGCTGGTCCAAGAAGGACAAGAAGGCCGACTTCTGCACCAAGCAGATCGTCACGGACAAGACGAAGGTCGAGCTGAAGAAGGAACTGGGCAAGCGCGCCGTCATCGACGCGGCGACCGGGAAGACGCTGCTCAAGGGCAAGTGACAGGCTGAGGCGGAAACCGTACGGCCGGTCGGCCGCCGGACCGCCGCCGGATCCCGGCAACAGGCCCCGCACCACGTCACGTGGTGCGGGGCCTGCCGTGCTGCCTGAACGCTCTGATAGTTTCGAGACGACTTCGTCCTTTTCTCCGATCACCTCACAACTACGCGACGGCCAGGGACACTTGAGCTTCAGGTCGGCCTCCCGCGAGGCCCGTCGCGGTCAGGAGCCTGTGCGTTGAGCGAGGCACTGCCGAGCGGCCAGAGTGCGCCCACGGTGCTGCGTATCGTCCTCGGTAAGCGGCTGAAGGAGCTGCGGGAGAGCCGGGACATCCCGCTGGAGGACGCCGCGAGGGCGCTGAGCGTCAGTCACCTGACGATCCGGCGTATCGAGAACGCTCAAGTGAGCCTGAAGATCCCGTACGTACGGGAGTTGCTGCGGCTCTACGCCGTCTCCGACGAAGAGGCCCGCGACTTCACGGACATGGCCGAGCGCGCCAACGAGCCCGGCTGGTGGCACAACTACAAGACGGCCCTGCCGGACTGGTTCCGCGCCTATGTCTCCCTGGAGACGGCCGCCGAGGTCATCCGCGTCTACGAACCGCACTACATGACGGGCCTGTTGCAGACCCGCGACTACGCGCGCACCGTCATCCGCGCCGGCTTCCCCTACGAGCCGGAGGAGGACCTGGAGCGCCGGGTGGAGCTGCGCATCCGCAGACAGGCGCTGCTGGAGAAACCGGACGCGCCCAAGCTGTGGGTCGTGCTGGAGGAGGCCGCGCTGCGCCGCGAGGTCGGCGGACCCGCCGTGATGCGCGCCCAGATCGAACGCGTCATGGAGGTCGCGGCGGACCCGCGCATCACGCTGCGCATCCTGCCGCTGTCCGCGGGCGCGCACTCGGGCACCAGCGGCCATATGACGTACTTCCGCTTCCACGAGCAGGAGCTGCAGGACATCGTCTACACCGAGGTGGGCCTGACCAGCGCCGTGTACTTCGACCAACGTCCGGACGTCGTGGCCCACTTGGAGGCCTACACCCGCATCTCGCGGCTGGCCGCCGAGCTGCTGCCGGACACCCGCACCTACCTCGACCATCTGCGGAAGGAGTTCAACCGGTGACCGGACCGTCCGAGATCGACACCAGCCGACCGCACGCGGCGCGGCTCTACGACTATCTCTTAGGCGGCAAGGACTGGTTCCCGGTGGACCGGGACGCCGCGGAGAAGGTCAAGAAGGCGCTGCCCGTCGCCGAGACGGGAGCCCGTGCGAACCGGGACTTCATGCACCGCGTCACGCGCCACCTCGCCCGCGAGCACGGCGTACGGCAGTTCCTCGACATCGGCACCGGCATCCCCACCTCGCCCAACCTGCACCAGATCGCGCAGGAGACCGCTCCCGACTGCCGCGTCGTCTACGCCGACCACGACCCGCTGGTGCTGGAGTACGCCGACGCCCTCATGCACAGCACCCCCGAGGGCCGCACCGCCTACGTACAGGCCGACGTGCGCCGCGACTCCGTCCTCGACAGCCGCGAGGTCCGCGAGACCCTCGACCTCGGCAGGCCCGTCGCGCTGTCGCTGCTGGCGCTGCTGCACTTCGTACCGGACGAGCACGGACCGCAGGAGATCGTCCGCTCGATGCTGGGCCGGCTGGCGCCCGGCAGCTTCCTCGTGCTCTCGCACGCCACCGCCGACTTCTACGACGAGGACCAACTCGCCCGTGTTAAGCAGGTGTTCGACGAGGGCGGCACCCCCGTGCAGATCCGCAGCAAGGCGGAGATCGAGGTCTTCTTCGACGGGCTGGAGATGATCGAACCCGGTCTGACGCCGACGCACCGCTGGCGGCCGGACGAGCCCTCCGTCATGTCGGACGCCGAGGCCTTCATCTACGCGGGCGTCGGACGGAAGCCCTGACGGACGACGGGCCGTTCCCGTCCCGTCGCGTTCCGTCCGCTCCCGTTCTGTGCCGTCCGGTTCCGTCGGCTCCGTCGGGTTCCGTACCGGCCGTCGGCCGGCCGCCCTGTGAGGCTGCCGGCCGTCCGCTTTCCGTCGGGCGTGCGCCGTGCGGCGCCGTACCGCCCGTACCGCTCAGTCGATGCCCCGCCAGATGTTCGGCTCGAAGCTCAGCTCTTCCTCGTCCTCGACGCCCGCCAGCAGCCACAGCGGTGCCTCAAGCCATACGCCCGGCGGCAGTGGCAGCTCGTCCTCGCCCGTCGCGTGTGTGCTCAGCGGCCGTGACGGCGCGAGAGTGGCCATGGGCACTGTCGTGGTCATCTCTGTGTCAACTCCCCTTAACGATCGGGCGCAGCGGGTGTACGGGCACAGTCCGTCAGGGACGCGACCGCCTCCCGCGAAAGGACCCCCGCACACACGATTCTGACCCCCGTGAGCGGACCTCGCAGCCCGACACAGGAGACCGGCACCCCGTGCCGACCTGCGGCGGAGCGGCGACAGGCGGTCATCGTGCGCATACGCCCTGGCAGCGAGGGGAGGCGCGGGCTCAGTCCGCGAGGCGCGCGGGGAAGCCGCCCGTCGCAATCGGCCCCCAGTGCCGCGGTGTCACGCGGATCAGCGACTTGCCCTGCTTGAGCATCGCGGAACGGTACTCGTCCCAGTCGGGGTGCTCGCCGGAGATGTTGCGGAAGTACTCGACGAGCGGCTCCACCGAGTCCGGGGCGTCGATGACTTCGGCGTCGCCGTCGATCTGCACCCACGGGCCGTTCCACTCGTCGGACAGCACGAGGACGCTCACGCGCGGATCGCGGCGCGCGTTCACGGTCTTGGCCCGCTCCGGATAGGTCGCGACGACGATCCGTCCCGCATCGTCCACGCCGCACGTCAGCGGAGACGCCTGCGGGGCGCCGTCGGAGCGGCGGGTGATCAGAAGGGCACGGTGCCGCGGGCGTACGAAGTCGAGCAGCTCGGCCAGCTCGACCCGGGTGTTGGTGGCGATGGAAGGGCTCATACCGCCGAACGTACGTCATCGGGCGGCCCGTCGCGCCCGCCGTGTCACGAACGGCGGCCGCGCACCGTCGAGGTGGGGAGAAGGTTCTGATGCGGTGACCGTACGGGCGGTCCTACGGCGGTTCCACAGCGGTCCCGCGGTGGTGCCGTGCGCGGTCGCCGCGCGACGAGGAAGGCGAGGAGCGACATGGCGCAGGCAGGTACGCGGGACGGTACGCGTAGCGGCCCGGTCCAGGGGCGCGGACGCGGGTTCGGGGTGACGGTGGCCCTGCTGGCGGGGCTGGGAACGGCGGTCGCGGGCGTGTGGTGTCTCGCGGCTCCGTACTCGTTCGCGCGGACCGTCGGCTTCCCCGTACCGGCCCACGGAGGGGAGGCGGCCCACGCGGCGGAGCACTTCCTGCACGATGTGGGCGCCTTCCAGCTCGGGCTGGCTGCGGCGCTGCTGCTGGGCTGCGTCTGGTACGACGCGCTGCTGACCGTGCTCGCGGGCTTCGTGGTCGCCGGCGCCGCGCACACCGCGAACCACGCCGCGGATCTCAGCCTGGGCGGCGGGAGTTGGCAGATCCCGGTGCTCGCCGTCGCGGCGCTGGCGGCAGCGGCGGCGTTCACGGTGCGGCTGCGCGGACTGGGCTGGGTGACGGGCGGCACCGCCACGGCCGCACGTCCCGAACTCGCCCCGTACGTACGGCAGAAGACGGTGCTGCTGACGACGTACCGGCGCGACGGACGCAGCGGAGCGACCCCGGTCAGCATCGCCGTCGAGGACGAGCACGCCTACGTACGCAGCTTCGTCAACTCCGTGAAGTCCCGCCGCCTGGCCCGCGATCCGCGTGCTCTCGTGGCGCCCGCCACCGCGCTCGGCAACCGGCCCGGACACCCGCTGCCCGTACGGCTGCGGCGGCTGGAGCGCGGCGGTGCGGAGGACCGGCACGCGGCGCGGACGCTGCGCACCAAGTACCCGATGCTGCATGGGGTGTTGGTGCCGTTCATGCACCGGACGCTGCTGCGCCGCACGACGGGCGGCACCGTGCACTTCGCGCTGACGGTGGACACGGAGGAGCGCGCGGAGCACGGGAAGGGCGGGGAGAGCGGTCAGGACGTGGAGACGGGCCGTACGCCCGGGACGTGACGCCGGGCCCGCCCGCGGCGCGGGGCGCCGGTCAGGTGTCGCAGTCCAGCACCGAGTGGCACAGCCCGCAGCGCGCCCGCATCCTGCCGCGCACCGGGACGCGGATGCGCTGCTGGCACGTCGGGCACGGGAAGGAGACCCGCAGCGGCGAGCGGCCGTCGAAGGCGTACGACCAGGCGTCGGCGTCCGGCGGATACGGGGTGCTGGCGGGGCGTGCCAGCGCGTGACGACGGTCGCGTGTGTAGCGGCGGCGGCCCGCCCAGCCCGAGGCGGCCAGCGGCGGCCTGGCCTCGTCGGCGCGGGCCAGCCCCGTGCCCTTGAGATACGCCTCGTACGCCTGCGGGCTGGTGAACCACACCTCGGGGCCCTCCCCGAAGACCGCGGCCCGCTTGGCCAGGACGTAGCCGAACTCCTCCGGCGTGAGATAGCCCAGCTTCTGCGAGGAGACCTGGTCCTGCCGGAAGGCGTCCAGCAGCAGCCAGCCCGCGCCGAGATAGGTGGTGGCGGTGTCGGTGAGGATCTCGTTGTCGCGGGTGCCGTGGAAGGCGAGGCCGAGGCGGTGCAGATAGACGTGCATCACCTCGTGGGCGAGGGCGGCCCCGATGTCGCGCCGGTGCCGCTTGAAGCGGGCGTTCAGCTCGATGAAGTACTCGGGGCCCGCGGCCAGTTCGATGTGCGCCGCGTGCTCCATCTCCCGGAAGCTGACGATCATGCGGGCGTCCGGCAGCCTGAACTGCTGGACCATGACGCGCGCCACGCGCTGCACCCCGGCGTGGAGGTCCTCGGTGTCGGAGAAGGCGACGTCGGCGGGCGCGACGCTGACGTCGAAGCGCCGTACGGTGTCCCACGACAGCCGCTTGTAGAGCGCGGTGATCGCGGAGCGCACCGTGTCCAGATGCGGGAAGCCCCGCTCCACGGCGTCCGCGGCGGGCCCCGTCGGCGCTCCCTGTGCCGCCATGGACACCACCCCCGGTCTCTTCTCGGCCACTGTCACTGTACGGGCGCGGACCGCCCCCGCGGGCGGCATAGGCTCGTGCAGGCATCATCCCCGCGACCTGGAACGGCAGGCATGGCGAAGACCCACGGCGAGACCAGCGGGACCGGCGCGGCCCGCGGCACCGACGGCACCGGTGAGACTGGCGGTACCGACGGGACCGACGAGATCCACGGCACCGGCGGGAGGGGTGAGACCCGCGGGACCGGCGACCGCGGAAGCGGACCCGGCGGTACGGCGCCCGCGCCCGACACCACCGAGGGCGTCGACGAGGCGGTGCGCGCCGAACTGATCGCGCTGCGCGACAGCATCGACAACATCGACGCCGCCGTGGTCCATATGCTCGCCGAGCGCTTCAAGTGCACCCAGCGCGTCGGACGTCTCAAGGCCGACCACGATCTGCCGCCGGCGGACCCCGCCCGCGAGGCCCGTCAGATCACACGGCTCCGGGAGCTGGCGGTCAGCGCCAAGCTCGATCCCGCGTTCGCGGAGAAACTGCTCAACTTCGTGATCGCGGAGGTCATCCGCCACCACGAGACGATCGCCCGCACCTGAGCGTCGTGCGCCGGGCCGGGGGCGGGCCCGCTCGTTCCGTCCCCGCCGGCCCGGCGTCGTGCCCGTACGTTCTGCCGCCCCGCGTCCTCAGTGCGCGGGGGCGTCGTCCTCGCCGATGTGGTGGACGCGTACGAGGTTCGTCGAGCCGGAGACGCCGGGCGGCGAGCCCGCGGTGATGACGACCAGGTCGCCCTTCGCGCACCGCTCCAGCCGCAGCAGTTGCTCGTCGACCTGCGCGACCATCTCGTCCGTGCTCTGCGCGGTCGGCCCGGTGAGCGCCTCGACGCCCCACGTCAGGCTGAGTTGGGCGCGCGTGGCCGGGTCCGGGGTGAAGGCCAGCACCGGCACCGGGGAGCGGTAGCGCGACAGACGGCGCACCGTGTCTCCGGACTGGGTGAAGGCCACCAGATACTTCGCCCCGAGGAAGTCGCCCATCTCCGCCGCGGCACGGGCCACCGCGCCGCCCTGCGTACGGGGCTTGCTGTGCTCCGTCAGCGGCGGCAGGCCCTTCGCGAGCACCTCTTCCTCGGCCGCCTCGACGATGCGTCCCATCGTCCGTACCGTCTCGGCCGCGTGCTTGCCGACGCTCGTCTCGCCGGAGAGCATCACCGCGTCCGTACCGTCCATGACGGCGTTCGCGACGTCCGAGACCTCCGCGCGCGTGGGACGCGACGCGTCGATCATCGAATCGAGCATCTGCGTGGCCACGATGACGGGCTTGGCGTTGCGCCGGCACAGCTTGACCGCCCGCTTCTGCACCAGCGGCACGGACTCCAGCGGCATCTCCACGCCGAGGTCGCCGCGGGCCACCATCACACCGTCGAAGGCGTCGACCACCGACTGGAGGTTCACCACGCCCTGCGGCTTCTCCAGCTTCGCGATCACGGGGAGGTAGCGGCCCTCCTCCGCCATGATCCGGTGCACCTCCTTCACGTCGTCGCCGCTGCGTACGAAGGACAGGGCGATGACGTCGGCACCGGTGCGCAGCGCCCAGCGCAGATCCTCGACGTCCTTGTCGGACAGGGCCGGTACGGAGACGGCGACGCCGGGCAGATTGAGGCCCTTGTGGTCGGAGACCATGCCGCCCTCGACGACCCGGGTGTGCACCTCGGCGCCGTCGACGGCGGTCACCTCCAGCGTGACCCGGCCGTCGTCGACGAGGATGCGCTCGCCGGTCGTGACGTCGGAGGCCAGTCCGGAGTAGGTGGTGCCGCAGCGGGAGCGGTCGCCCTCCACGTCCTCGACGGTGATGGCGAACTCGTCGCCGCGTTCAAGCAGTACGGGCCCCTCGCGGAAGGTGCCGAGACGGATCTTCGGGCCTTGAAGATCGGCGAGGACCCCGACGGTCCGTCCGGTCTCCTCCGCCGCCCGGCGCACCCGGTGGTAGCGCTCCTCGTGCTCGGCGTGCGAGCCGTGGCTCATGTTGAACCTGGCCACGTCTATCCCGGCGTCGACGAGCGTCTTGATCTGCTCGTACGAGTGGCTGGCAGGTCCCAGGGTGCAGACGATTTTCGCGCGGCGCATGACCCGAGCCTACGACTTACCCGCAGGTAGAGACCGGCCCGCGGGGGATTCGTCAACGCCCTTCACGGCAGCGGCCGTTGACAACTTCTAAAGTGAGAAGCCGCTTGCTCCGATGAGCGCCTTCAGGGCTTTGCGGGGCGAGCCGTGCACAGGCTGTACGGAGGGGTGTACGGGGCGGGGCGCGGCGGTGCGGACGGTGTGCGCCGCGGCCGTCCGCACCCCTGGCTCACAGTGCGGGACGCGTCATCAGGAAGCGCGCGTTGACCTGCGCCTGCACCCGCTGCCGCTGCGGCTCAAGATCCAGCGCGGGCGCCGCGTCCCCGGCGGGAGCGCCCCGGTAGCCGGCGGCCCGCGCGCCGGGCGGCGAGGACGGGGCGGCGTTCTCCGCGCCCAGATCCGCCAACTCCACCAGCGCGACCAACTCCGAGCCCAGCGCCGCGGCGTACTCGCGGGCGCGCGTGACCGCCTCGCGCACCGCCTGCTGCCGGGCCTCGCGATGTGCGGGGGAGTCCTCGCGCAGCGCCCACCACGGCCCCTCGACGCGTGTCAGCTCCAGGTCGGCGAGGCGGGTGCTCATCTCGCCCAGCGCCGTGAAGTCGCCCACCGTGGCCGAGATCTGGACCCGTCCGTGGTAAGTGCGCACGCGTTCGCGGCGGCCCTTCTCGGTCAGTTCGGGAGACACCGAGAAGGTGCCCGTGGACAGCTTCTCCACGGCCTCGCCGTAGCCCTTGACCAGCTCCAGCACCTCGGAGTTGCGGCGCGTCAGCGACTCCAGCGCCTCCCGCCGGTCGGTGCCGCGCGCGCTGACGGTCACCGTGATCCGGGCGACCTCGGGGTCGAACTCGAGGCTCGCCTCGCCCCGTACGGCCACCCGCGGCTCGTCGGGAGTGCCGTACGGAAGGGGGCCGGAGGCTGCGGAGTGGCCGGGTGTGTTCGTCATACGGTCACTCTCGCAGAACCGGACGGACGGCCGCCGGGGGATCATCGAGGATCGTCGGGCCCGCCGGGACGGTGGCAGACCGCCTCCACGTTGTTGCCGTCCGGGTCGCGGACGAATGCCCCGTAGTACGACGGGTGGTACTCCGGCCACAGCCGCGGCGCGTGCAGCACGCCCGCGCCCGCCTTGAGCGCCGCCTCGTGGAAGGCGTCGACGCTGGCACGGTCCGCGGCGGCGAAGGCGATGTGGACCTCGCGGGCCTCGCCGCCGCCCGGCGAGGCCGGGCCCAGCCAGAAGGACGGTGCGGTGGTGCCGTAGCCGACGACCTCGCCGACGTCGAGGACGCGGCCCGCGCCGAGGGGCGCCAGTACGGCGTCGTAGAAGGCGGCGGAGGCCGCAGTGTCCTCAACCTGAATCGAAATGTGATCGAACATCCCGGTAGTCTCGCACCCCCGCCGCGCGCTGTCAGCGGCTCCCGGCACATGCGCGGCCGCCCTTGGCTCGTGGCCTTCCGCGCCTCGCCGCGCGCCCCGCCGCCCGCCCCGTCCTACGTCATGCGCAGCGGGCGGAACTGCGCGTGCTCCCGGTCCGCCTGCTGCGCCACGCCCCGGCTGCCGTTGGCCAGCGCCCCTTCCGGGCGCAGCCCGAACGTCGTGAACGCCGTACGCCGCGGCAGCCGGTAACGCTCCTCGCCCGTCAGGGAGTTGAGGATCACCGCGCTGCGGTGCGCCGCCAGCCCCAGATCCGGGGCGCCCACCCCGTGTGTGTGCCGCTCGGCGTTCTGCACATAGACCGCGCCCGCCACGCAGCGGTCCGTCATCAGCCGGTACTGCTCGTCGATGCGCACCCGCCCCGACGCGTCCCGCCGCAGATACGGCTCCAGCGACGCCAGTACGCCCTCCAGCGGGCGTTCGCGGTAGCCCGTCGCCAGCACCACCGCGTCCGTCGCCAGCCGGGTGCGGACGTTCTGTTCGGTGTGTTCGAGATGCAGCTCCACCCGCGTCGCGCCGATCCGGCCCGCCGTACGCACGGCCACGCCCGGCGTGAGCACCGCGTCCGGCCAGCCGCCGTTCAGCGTGCGGTGGTACAGCTCGTCGTGGACGGCGGCCAGCGTGCCGTGGTCGACGGCCTTGTGCAGTTGCCACTGCCGCGGGACCAGGCTGTTGCGCACCTGCTCCGGCAGACCGTGGAAGTAGCCGGTGTAGTCGGGCGTGAAGTGCTCCAGGCCCAGCTTGCTGTATTCCATGGGCGCGAACGCCGCGCTGCGCGTCAGCCAGTGCAGCCGCTCCCGTCCCGCGGGGCGGCGCCGCAGCAGATCGAGGAAGACCTCCGCACCCGACTGTCCCGAGCCGACGACCGTGATGTGCCCGGCCTCCAGCAGCCGTTCGCGGTGCTGGAGATAGGAGGCGGAGTGCACGACGGGCGCGCCCGCACCGACCGACGAGGTCAGGGAGCGCAGCGGCTCGGGCACATGCGGCGCGGTACCGACGCCGAGTACCAGGCTGCGGGCGTACGAACGCCCTTGCACCGGGGGCCCGTCCGGCTCCTGACGGGTGAAGTCGACGGCGAACAGGCCCAGTTCGGCGTGCCAGCGCACCGCGTCCACCCGGTGGCCGAAGTGGAGGCTCTCCAGGCCCGCGCAGACCCAGCGGCAGTACGCGTCGTACTCGGCGCGCTCGATGTGGAAGCGCTCCGCGACGTAGAAGGGGAAGAGGCGTTCCTGCGCCTTGAGGAAACTGAGGAAGGACCACGGGCTCGCGGGGTCCGCGAGCGTCACCAGATCGGCCAGGAACGGCACTTGGAGCGTGGCGCCCTCGATGAGCATGCCCGGGTGCCAGCCGAATTCCGGCTGCTGTTCGTAGAAGGCCGTACGCAGTCCGGGGATCCCGTCCGCGAGGGCGGCCAGGGAGAGGTTGAACGGGCCGACGCCGACGCCCACCAGATCCAGCGGGGGCCCCTCGGGGCCGCCGTCGGCGGACTCGTCCGGACGGCGCTGCTCGGGCAGCGTGCACGTCAGCCCGGCCGGGGCGGACGGCGGTGCGGTGCGCGGTTCGTCGGCGGTCGTCATGACAGATGGCTCCTTGCCGTGCTGATGATGCCGGGACCGAGAGCGGGACCGGTGCCCGTGCCGGGGTCGGAGGCGGGGCCGGAGACGGGGGCCGGCCGTGGGCGCGGTGCGGGCGGCGTCGCCGGCGGACCGGGGGAGACCGGCGCATCGGGCCTC
>NZ_LJGW01000350.1 GCF_001751255.1 Streptomyces nanshensis
CGGGCTGCCGTGGGGACGGCTGGGCGAGGCGGCGCTCGCCGTCGGGCGCGGCGCCGCGTGGTACGCCTCGAACGGCGACCTCACCGTGCCCGGCGACCGCGGCATACTGCCCGGCAACGGCGCGGCCGTCGAGGTCGTACGGCTGGCGACGCGGTGGATGCGCGAGGCGCCCGAGCCGCAGATCGCGGGGAAGCCGCGCCCGCCCATGCACCGCGAGACGATCCTGCGCACCGGCGCCCGGCGGCCGCTGGTCGTCGGGGACCGGCTCGACACCGACATCGAGGGCGCGTACGTCGGCGGGGTCGACTCGCTGCTCGTCCTGACCGGGGTGACGGACGCGGTACAGCTTCTGGCGGCGCCGCCCGAGCACCGCCCGTCGTATGTGGCGCGGGATCTGCGCGGACTGGCGCTGGCCCACCCGGAGGTGGGCGGTGACGCCGAGTCGGGCTTCCGGTGCGGCGGTTGGCGGGCGCGGGCCGGTGCGGACGGGCTCGTACTGGAGCGGGCTGAGGACGCGGAGCGCGCCGGGGGCGCCGAGGAGGCGGCGAGCGCGGACGGCGGCGGGGACGACGCGCTGGACGGGCTGCGCGCCCTGTGCGCCGCGGCCTGGACGGCGGCGGGGCAGGGGAGTTGCCCGCTGGACGCGGACAAGGCCCTTGCGGGGCTGCGTCTTTGAGGGCGTACCGGGCCCGAGAGCGGGCGCGTCGGCATATGCGGCATCTGCCGGAGAGCTGATACGCCGTCAACTCCCGCCTACGCTAGGTCACTTGCCACGTACGCGAGGTGCGTGCCCGAGCATGCGGCCCCGGGTACGCCTGAGCACGGACCGGACCGCAGCAACGGGGGCTCATGGAACCCATCAGCATCGGCGCGCGCGTCTCCTCGGCCGTCGCCGGACCGCTCGTCCGCCGCCTCTTCCGGCAGCCGGGCCCGGGCGCCGGGCTCGTCGGATCGCCCGTACGTCTCGACGCGCTCGTCGCCTGGAGCGAGAAGAGCACGCTCGGCGAGGCCGAAGTGCGGCGCGTGGCCGAGCAGTTGGTGCGCGAGGCGTTACGCAACGAGCCGGGCGAACCGCCCGTGGCCGCCGACGAGGAGACGGCGGTGGCCGACGCACTCGCCGGGACGCTGCACTCGCTCGGAGACATCGGCATGGACGAGGCGCAGGCCGTACGGCTGCGCCCCGACGGCCTCGCGCTGGTGCTGCGCCGCGCCGCCGACGAGACCGCGCGCGCCGCGGTGCGGCACCTGTCCGCGGACGGCGAGGCGCTCTACGACAGCCTGCTGGAGCTCGCCTGCCTGCACATCCTGCACTTCTTCACCCGGCGGGAGACCTTTCCCGCGGCGACGGCCGTGGAGACCGTACGGATGCTGGACGAGCTGGTGCAGCGGGTCGACCAGGCGCTGACCCGGCTGACGGACCAGTCGGCCGAGGACGCCGCCTTCGAGAAGCGCTACCTGGCGCGGCTGGCCGAGAGGCACGGCCGGCTGCGCATCTTCGGCGTCGACTTCTCCGATCCGGGACGCGCGCAGTGGCCGCTGGGCGAGGCGTATCTGAGCCTGGAGACCTCGCAGACCGGCGGGGCGTACGCGGGCACGCGCCGCCGTGTGGAGGAAGCGCTCGCCCTGCATCCCCGCGTGATGCTGCGCGGCGAGGCGGGCTCGGGGAAGACCACGCTGGTGCAGTGGCTCGCGGTCTCTGCCGCCACCCGCCGGCTGTCCGGCACCGGCCTCGAACACCTCGCGGGACACGTGCCGTTCGTGCTGCCCGTACGGACACTGACCCGTACGCCGGACGCGGAGCTGCCTGGCCCCGGCAGTTTCCTCTCGTCCGTCGGGCAGCTCATCCACGAAGAGGAGCCGGACGGCTGGACGTTGCGGGTCCTGCGGTCGGGGCGCGGCATGCTGCTCATCGACGGCGTGGACGAGGCGCCGGAGGCCGACCGGGAGCGGGTGCGCGCATGGGTCGCCGAACTCCTCGGCCTCTACCCGGAGTCGTACTGCCTGGTGACCAGCCGCCCGTCCGCGCTGGAGACCGGCTGGCTCCAGGAGTCCGCGTTCAGCGAGGTCATGCTGCTCGACCTGAGCCGCCACGACGCCGAGCGCTTCGTGCACCGCTGGCACGCCGCCGTGGCGACCACCGTGCCGGCGCGGGAGCGCGCAGCCGTCGCCGAACTGCGCGACAGCCTCGTCAACACCCTCCAGACCAAGCCCGATCTGCGGCAGCTCGCCACCAGCCCGCTGCTGTGCGCGCTGATCTGCGCCCTGCACCGGGACCGCCACAGGGAACTCCCGCGCAACCGCATGGCGTTGTACGAGGCCGCCCTGACCATGCTGCTGCTGCGCCGCGACGAGGAACGCGAAGTGCAGCCGCCGGAGGGCATCAACCCCTCGGCCCCCGCGGAGATGCGGATGCTCCAGCGCATCGCCTTCTGGCTGCTCCAGAACGGCCGCGCCGAGGTGCACCGCGGCAGCGCCGAACGCATCGTCGAGCGTGCCCTGCCCGCCATGCCGCAGGTGGCCAAGTCGGCGCAGGCGCCGGAGGTTCTGCGCTTTCTGCTGCTGCGCACGGGGCTGCTGCTCCAGCCCGCCGAGAACACCCTGAGCTTCGTGCACCGCGTGTTCCAGGACTTCCTGGCCGCACGGCAGATCGTCGAGGACGAGCTGTTCGGCCTGCTCGTGGACAACGCCCACAAGGATCAGTGGGAGGACGTCGTCCGCATGACGCTCGGCCACTGCCGCGAACGCGAGTGCGCCGAAGTGCTCGACGGGCTGCTGGAGAAGGGCGAGGCCGCGCGGCGGGCGAGCCTCGGCCTGCGCTGGCGGCGGCTCCATCTGCTGGCCGTCTCGGGTCTGGAGTACGTCACGACGCTCGGCGTCGGGATGCGGGAGAAGACGCAGACCTACGGACGCGCCCTGTGGCCGCCGCCCGAGGACGACGAGAGGGCGGTACGGCTGCTGGTCGACGTGGGTCCCGTCGTCCTCGACATCGTGCCGGAGGCCGCCGAGGTACGCGGCGAGCGCGAGGCCGAGGCCGCGGTGCAGATCGCCGGGCGGCTCGGCGGCAACCGGGCGCTGCATCTGCTGCGGCAGTACCGGGACCACGCCGCGCGCGGCGTACGGCAGCGACTAGCCGACGCCTGGGGGAACTTCGACACCGTCCGCTACGCCGGCGACGTGCTCTCCCATGTCTCCCTGGACGGCGTCCGGCTGCACCTCGGCGACATGCGCGAACTGGCGGCCCTCGAACAGCTCGGCACGGTCTGCGAGGTGGTGGCCGGGAGCGGACTGGCGGCGCAGTGCGCGCGGGGAGAGCTGGCGGAACGGCTCGCCGGACAGTTCGCCGCCCGGCGCGGGCCGGAGTATCTGCGTATCGAGGACTGCGCGGAGCTGGAGAGCCTCGTACCCCTCCAGCGGCTGCCGCTGCGGCAGTTGGAGCTTCTCGGCGTGCCCGAGGACCTCGGCCTCGCTCCCGTACTGCGCATGCCGCGGCTGCTGCGGCTCACCGTGCAGGGGAGGCTGCCGGAGCCGCTGCTCTCCGGGGCGGGGGAGACCCGGCTGCCGGAGGAAGGGAGCACCGGGAGCACCGGGACGCCGTCGCTGCGGGAGCTGCGCGTCGACGGGCTGCGGGCCGAACCCGCAGGGCTGGCGGGCGTCGAGCAACTGCGGGGACTGGAGCGGGTGATGGTGCCGCGTCCGACGACCGGCGCGGACGCGCTGGCCCGCCTCGCCGAGCTGCCCGCGCTGCGCTCGCTGGTCCTGCACGTCACGGACACGTCCGAACTCGCCCGCGCGCCACGGCTTCCGCAGGTGCGGCAGCTCGCGCTGCGCACCGTGGTCGGGGAGGCGGGGCTCGGGCCGCTGCCGGAGGTCTTCCCCGGCGCGGAGAACGTCGTCCTCGCCCTGTCGGCGCGGGCGGGCAGCCGGAGCGTCGACCTCACGCCGCTGCACCGCTGGTCGCCGTGCGTACGGTACGTGGCGGTGGAGAGCCCGCACCGCGTGACGGGACGGCGGCCCTTCGCCGACCGGCTGCACATCAGGCCGGAGCGGGCCGGCGGGCCGACGTTCGCGGACATGGTGGGCTCGTACTTCGACTGGAGCGCCACGCCCCTCGTACCGGAGGAGGGGCGTGGAGGGGCGTCCGGTGCACCGGACACGGGCGGCCCGCACGGGCCGCCCGCGCCTCCCGCACCCTGACCGCGGAACGGGCCGCGCCGTACCGGAGCACGGTGGGGCACGACGCGGCCCGTCCCTGTCTCTCTCCCCCCGGCTGGTTCCGGAGGCCCACGTCACGGGCCCCGGAGGCGAGTTCACGGGCGAGGGTTCACCCGCGGCGGGCGCACGGGCCGGGACAGCGGCCGGGATCCCAGGATCCGGACCGCCCTCGTCACTCGCTTCCGGCAGCCGCCGCCGCGGCGCCCGAGACCGCCTCCTCGACCAACTGCTCCTCCGTCGTGTCCTGCCGCCAGTACCCGGTGAACGTGACGCGCTTGCGGTCGAATCCGCGCTCGCCCACGAGGTGCCGCCGCAGCGTCTTGACGGTGCCCGCCTCGCCCGCGATCCAGGCGTACGGGGTGCCCTCGGGCAACTGCGCCGAGGCGATCGAGGCGCGGTGGAACTCCGTACGGTGCTCTGCGGTGTTGTCGCGGACGAGCCAGGTGATGTCAGCGTCGGCGACCGTCGTCAGCTCCTGGATGTCCTCGGCGTGCGGGACCTCGATCCACACCTTGGCGGGCATGCCCGGCGGCAGCCAGCCCAGGATCCCGGCCACGGCCGGCAGCGCCGTCTCGTCGCCGCTGATGAGCACCCAGTCCGTTCCGGCGGGCGGACGGAAGTCGACGCCGCCGTTGTCCTCCACGGTCGGGCCCAAAATCGTCACACGGTCGCCGGGACGCGCGGTGGCCGCCCAGCGGGAGGCCGGTCCGGCCGCCACGAAGCCCGCGCTGTCGGCGTCGGCCGGGTCGCCGACGCCGTGCAGGACGAAGTCGATGTCCAACTCGTCCTGCGGGACGCGGCGTTGCTCGCGCACGGTGTAGGAGCGCATGATGCCGCGCACCGACGGGTCCATGGAGCGCCAGACGGTGAACCACGCCTCGCCCGCGTCCGTCGGGACGAGCGGCGCCTGCTGGCCGGACTGCGGCAGGAAGAGTTTGATGCGCTGGTCGCGTCCGCCGGCGCTCAGCCGCCGCAGCGGCTCCCCGCCGAGGGTGACGCGGAGCATCGTGGGGCCCAGCCTCCGGGCCCGTACGACATGGACGTCGAAGAACTCGAACGGGACGGTACGCGCTGGGGCTTCGGGGGCTGCGGTGCTCATGCTGAGGGCTCTCCTCCCGTACGGGGTGTGCCGTGCGGCGCGGTGTTTCGGTACGTACTGAGGGGTGCTGCTCGGGCCGCGGCCGGGGTTCGCGGTGACGAACCCGGCCGTGGCCGCTCGCTGTTCGCATGGGCCGCGCCGGGTGTGCGCGGTGCTCCGGTGCTCGCTGCGGGGCGTCGACGAGGGCGGACGGCGGTCGGCAGTGGGCGGTCTGCGATCTGCGGTCAGGGTCGGTGGGGCGGGTGAGGGCGAGCGGGCTAGCCGACCTTCTTGCCGTCCTCGACCGCCTTGGCGAGCTGCTCCAGCAGCGGGGCGGCGCCCGCGTAGGAGAAGCGCGGTTCGGCGTCCCACGTCGTGACCTGGTCGGCCTTGACGGCGGGCAGGTCGGACCAGGTCGGCTTCGACTTGAGGGCGGGCGGCTGGAGCGCCTGCGTACGGTTGTCGAGCATGATCACGTCGGCCTTGTACTTGTCGGCGTTCTCCCAGCTCAGTTCCTCGAAGAAGCCCTGCTCGCTGACCTTTTCGGGGACGACGACGTCGACGCCCAGCTCCTTGAAGTAGCGCAGGTCGGCGTTGGCCGAGGGGTCGGAGACGTACATCAGGTCCGGTGCGCCGGAGGCCGCCATGACCTTCAGACCGCCGCTCGCCTTCGCCGCCTTGCGCAGCCGCTCGGACGCCTTCTCGAAGCGCTCCTTGGCATCGGTGACGCGCTTGGCCTTCAGGTCCGCACCGAGGTCGCCGGCGAGTTCGGCGAAGCGTTTGATCGCGTCGAGCATCGAGGTCTCGGCGGTCTTCAGCGCGAGGGCCGGGGCGAGCTTGAGGATCTTGGCCTTGCTCTCGTCCGGGACGTACCAGAGCGCGTTCTTGACGTACATGTTCGTCACGAGCAGCTCGGGGTGGGTCTTCGCGTACTTCTCGATGTCGAACTCGCCGTAGGCGTTGCCGATGATCTCCAGCTTCTTGACGTCCAGATCGCCGGCCAGGACGTCCGCCTCGCCGTTCTTCTTCTTCGTCGGGCCGAAGACGCCGACGATCGCGTCGCCCGCACCGAAGTCGTGCAGGGCCGCGGCGGTGCCCACGTAGGCGACCACGCGCTGCGGCCGTCCGTCGAGGCTGACCTTCTTCTTGCGGTCGTCGGTGAAGGACCAGGAGCCCTTGCCCGAGCCGGAGTTGGAATCACCCTCGCTGCCGCAGGCGGTGAGCAGTGCGCCCAGTCCCGCGGCGCCGCCGGCGGCCAGCAGACCACGGCGGGAGAGACTGGGGGACGCGGACGAAACGGGCATGAGGGAGCCTTCTCTTCTCAGTGTCTTACGGTCGGCTGTGGGCCGCACTGGTCAGTTAGGTTAACCTAACCAAAGTCCTAGTTGTCCAGTGGCAGGCGGCCCACGCGCCCCTCACCTCGACCGGAGCCGGTACGTGACTCTCATCAAGTCCCGCCAGAGAACGGGCAGTTCGGGAAGCCCGGGGGCCGAGGACCCCGAGCGCCCCGCATCGCCCGCACCGACACGGAAGACGGGAAGGACCGGCGAAGCCGGCCGCGGGGACGGTGAGCAGAGTCACGAGCGGACGTCCGCGCCGGGCTCCGCCCGCGGCGCCGTGCTGCTCCGCGCCGGCGGACTCCTGCTCGCCGCGGGCCTGTTGCTGCTCGTCCTCGCGCTGAGCATCGCCGTCGGGGCGAAGCAGCTCTCGCCGTCCGAGGTGCTTCAGGGTCTGAACGACCCCGGTTCCGCCACGTACTCCGTGGTGCACGAGATGCGTCTGCCGCGCACGGTCCTCGGACTGCTCGCCGGCGCCGCGCTCGGGCTCGCGGGCGGCGTGATGCAGGCCCTGACCCGCAATCCGCTCGCCGACCCCGGGCTGCTGGGCATCAACGGCGGTGCCGCGGCGGCCGTCGTCACCGCGATCTCCTTCTTCGGGGTCTCCGGATACACCGGCTACATCGGCTTCGCCTTCGCGGGCGCCGCGGCCGTCTCGGTCGCCGTGTACGCGGTGGGCGGCGGGCGCGGTGCGACACCGGCGCGGCTCGCGCTCGCGGGCACGGCGCTCAACGCGGCCCTCATCTCCTATGTGAACGCGGTGCAGTTGCTGGACACCGCGTCGCTGGACCGGATGCGCTTCTGGACGGTCGGCTCGCTGGCCCGCGCACAGGACGACACCAACCTCCAGGCGCTGCCGTTCGTGCTCGCCGGGGTGCTGGTGGCCCTGGCCCTGGCCCGTCCGCTCAACGCCCTCGCCCTGGGCGACGACGCGGCCCGCGCGCTGGGCTCCCGTCCCGAACTCACCCGCAGCGCCGCCATCGTGGCCGTCACACTGCTGTGCGGGGCGGCCACCGCGGCCTGCGGACCCATCGTCTTCGTCGGCCTGATGGTGCCGCACATGGTGCGCTCGCTGACCGGGCCCGACCTGCGCTGGATGCTGCCGTACTGCGCGCTGCTCGCGCCCGTGCTGATGCTCGGCGCGGACGTGCTGGGACGGGTGCTCGGGCGCCCGGCCGAACTCCAGGTCGGCATCGTCACCGTCGTGCTCGGCGGTCCGTTCTTCCTCTACTTCGTACGGCGCCGGAAGGTGGCGCAGGCATGAGCGTGATACGTACGGCGGGCGGCTACTCCGTCACCCTCCGGCCGCGCGCGGTGCTCGCGGGCACGGCGTGCGCGGCGGTGGCGCTGGCGGTGGGGGTCCTCGCCATCGGCAGCGGCGAATACCCGATGGCGCCCGGGGACGTGGTCCGCACCCTCGTCGGACAGGGCGACGCCGCCGACGCGTTCATCGTGCAGGAGCTGCGGCTGCCGCGCCTCGTCACCGCCCTCGCGGTCGGCGTCGCGCTGGCGCTGGCGGGCGCGGTCTTCCAGGCGGTCGTACGCAATCCGCTCGGCAGCCCGGACGTGCTCGGCTTCACACACGGCTCCGCGACGGGTGCGCTCACCGCCATCGTGATCGTCGGCGGCGGCAGCGCGGCGCTCGCGGGCGGTGCGCTGATCGGCGGCGTCGTCACCGGCGTCGCCGTCTACGGACTCGCGTGGCGCGGCGGCATCCACGGCTACCGGCTGGTGCTCGTGGGCATCGGCGTCGCCGCCATGCTCACCGGCGTCAACGGCTATCTCCTCACCAAGGCGCAGATCACCGAGGCCGGCCGCGCGGTGCTGTGGATGACCGGCAGCCTGGACGGACGGGGCTGGGGGAACGCGGGACCGCTGCTGGCCGCGCTCGCGGTGCTGGTGCCCCTCGTCCTGCTCGGGTGCGAACGCGGGCTGCGGATGATGGAGATGGGCGACGACGCGGCCAGCGCGCTGGGCGTACGGGTGGAGCGGGTGCGCCTGACGCTGCTCGCCTCGGCCGTGCTGCTGGTGGCTCTCGCGGCCGCGGCGGCCGGGCCGGTGGCGTTCGTCGCGCTGACGGCTCCGCAGCTCGCACGGCGGCTGACGAAGTCGCCCGGACCCAATCTGGTGCCGTCGATGTGCATGGGGGCCGTGCTGCTGGTCTCCGCGGACTTCGCGGCCCAACGGGCCTTCGGCGGGCAGGAGTTGCCCGTCGGCGTGGTCACCGGCGTGCTGGGCGGCGGCTATCTGGTGTGGCTGCTGGCGACCGAGCGCAGGGCGGGGCGGATATGACCACCGGCGAGACTCCGGACACGCGTACGGACACGCGTACGGACACGAGTACGGATACGGATGCGGGAACGAGCGCGACCGGCGCGACGACGAGTGCGAGGACGACGACCGTGAAGAGTCAGCAGACCACCGAGAAGGCCGTGCCGCAGCCCAAGTCCCTCCAGCCGGAGGGCACTTCGCACGGCACACCCCGGCTCACCGGCGACGGCCTCACCCTCGCCTACGACCAGCGCACCGTCTCGCGCGAGTTGAGCGTCGCTGTGCCGGACAAGTCCTTCACGGTGGTCGTCGGCCCCAACGCGTGCGGCAAGTCCACGCTGTTGCGCGCCCTCTCCCGCATGCTCAAGCCCAGCGAGGGGTCCGTCCTGCTGGACGGCGGCGACATCGGCTCGATGCCCGCGAAGAAGCTGGCCCGTACGCTCGGGCTGCTGCCGCAGTCCTCCGTCGCGCCCGACGGGATCACCGTCGCCGACCTGGTGGCCCGGGGCCGCTATCCGCACCAGAGCCTGCTGCGGCAGTGGTCGCGCGAGGACGAGCGGGTCGTACGGGAGTCGATGCGCGCCACCGGCGTCGAGGACCTGGAGAACCGCTTCGTCGACGAACTCTCCGGCGGCCAGCGGCAGCGCGTGTGGATCGCCATGGCGCTCGCGCAGCAGACGCCGCTGCTGCTGCTGGACGAGCCGACCACATACCTCGACATCGCCCACCAGATCGAGGTCCTGGACCTGTGCGCCGGACTGCACGAGGAGGAGGGCCGCACCCTCGTCGCCGTGCTGCACGACCTCAACCACGCGGCGCGCTACGCCACCCACCTGATCGCGATGCGCGACGGCGAGGTGGTCGCGGAGGGCGCTCCGGGCGAGGTCGTCACCGAGCGGCTCGTGGAAGAGGTCTTCGGCATGCCGTGCCGGGTGATCGACGATCCGGAAACCGGGACTCCGCTGGTCGTACCGGCCGCGCGGGAGCGTGCGCGGGCCGCGCACACTGGCTAGTTCCGGACGGGCGGCCGAGGCGCGGAGCAGGTCGGAGACGGTAGCGTCGGGGGCATGAGCGAGCCGATGCCGGGCGCAGCGCCGGCGCAGCAGGACGGAGGGCCCGCGGAGGCGGCGGGCGACGCGGTACGGGCGGACGCGGTACGGGCGGAGTGGACGCCGCCGGGGGCCTCGTGGACGGAGAGCGCCGAACCGTACGGGGAGGCCCCGGCGGAAGCGGAGTCGGAAGCGGAAGCGTACGAGTACGCGACCGGTCACGAGCATGCTCCCGAGGACGGGCACGAGGCCGCGTCCGGTGAGGCGTACGAGACCGGGACCGACGCCGCGGAAGAGGCCGCACCCGCGGCAGAGGACCGTACAGCCGACGAAGCAGAAGACGCCGACGCCGCGGAGGAGGACGACGGTCCGCGCCCGCTCGGGCTGCATGTCGAGCCGACCGGACACGCCCCCGTCGACGGGCAGTTGAGGCGTCTGGAGGACGCCGACCACCTGGCCGTCTCCGGCCATCTGGAGGTCTACGAGGACGTGCACCGCGGGCTGCGCGAGGCGCTCTCCGCCCTCGACCGGCCCGCGCCCGGACCGGGCCCCGGCCCCCGCCCCGCCCACGTCCCGGGCCGGAGCTGACAGTTGCCCCGACGCCGACTCGACGCGGAACTCGTGCGCCGCAATCTGGCCCGTTCGCGCGAGCACGCCAGCCAGCTCATCGCCGCCGGACGGGTCACGGTCGGCGGCAACGTCGCCGCCAAGTCCGCCACCCAGGTCGAGACGAGCGCCGCGCTCGTCGTACGCGACGACCGCGACGACCCCGACTACGTCTCCCGCGGCGGCCACAAACTCGCGGGCGCGCTCGCGGTGTTCGGGCCGCTCGGCCTGCGCACCGAGGGGCGCCGCGCCCTGGACGCCGGAGCCTCCACGGGCGGCTTCACCGACGTGCTGCTGCGCGCCGGCGCCGCCGAGGTCGTCGCCGTGGACGTCGGATACGGCCAACTCGCCTGGTCGCTGCGGAGCGACGCGCGGGTCACCGTCAAGGACCGTACGAACGTACGGGAGTTGACGCCGGAGGACCTCGACGGGCGCCTCGCCGACCTCGTCGTCGGCGATCTGTCCTTCATTCCGCTCGGTCTCGTGCTGCCCGCCCTCGTGCGGTGCTCGGCGCCGGACGCGGACCTGGTGCTGATGGTCAAGCCGCAGTTCGAGGTCGGCCGGGAACGGCTGGGCAGCGGCGGCGTCGTCCGCAGCGCCGCACTGCGCGCGGAAGCGGTGCTCGCGGTCGCGGGGCAGGCCGCCGGACTCGGGCTCGGGGCGCTCGGTGTGACGGCGAGTCCGCTGCCCGGCCCCTCGGGCAATGTCGAATACTTCCTGTGGCTGCGCGCCGGTGCACCCGGTATCGACGCGGCCGATGTCGAGCGAGCTGTGGCGGAGGGCCCGAAATGACGACAGCCGGTGACGCCCGTACGGTCTTCCTCCTCGCCCACACCGGCCGTCCCGCCGCCGTCCGCAGCGCCGAACTCGTCGTACAGGGCCTGCTGCGCGAGGACGTCGCGGTGCGGGTGCTGGCGGAGGAGGCCACCAATCTGCCGCTGCCGACCGAGGTGCACCGGGTCCCGTCCACCGAGAACGCCGCGGACGGCTGCGAGCTGATCATCGTGCTCGGCGGCGACGGAACGCTGCTGCGCGGCGCCGAGTTCGCCCGTGCGTCGGGCGTGCCCATGCTGGGCGTGAACCTCGGCCGGGTGGGCTTTCTCGCCGAGGCCGAGCGCGACGACCTGGAGAAGGTCGTGAACCGGGTGGTGAGCCGCGGCTACGAGGTCGAGGAGCGGATGACGCTGGACGTCCTGGTCCGTACGGACGGACGTGCCCTGCACCGCGACTGGGCCATCAACGAGGCGTCGGTGGAGAAGGCCTCCCGCGAACGGATGCTGGAGGTCGTCACCGAGGTCGACAACCGTCCCGTCTCGCGCTTCGGCGGCGACGGCGTGGTATGCGCCACACCCACCGGTTCGACGGCGTACGCCTTCTCGGCCGGCGGCCCCGTCGTCTGGCCGGAGGTCGAGGCACTGCTGATGGTGCCGATCAGCGCGCACGCGCTGTTCGCCAAACCCCTGGTGACGGCGCCCGATTCGGTGCTCGCGGTGGAGGTGCAGCCGCAGACGCCGCACGGCGTGATGTGGTGCGACGGGCGGCGCAGCGTCGAACTGCCCGCGGGCGCACGGGTCGAGGTACGCCGCGGATCGGTGCCGGTGCGGCTGGCACGGCTGCACCACGCCTCCTTCACGGACCGGCTCGTCGCCAAGTTCGCGCTGCCGGTGGCCGGTTGGCGCGGCGCACCGGGCTGACGCGCGCCGCCGGCCGCCACACCTGCCCCCGCCGGGCGGCCGCACCTTCCCCGGGTCCGGGGGCCTCCCAGGGGCGAAGTCTCCGGGGGAGGGTGGGGGTACCTCCGCGGACTGCGTATGGTCGTACCCGTGTTGGAGGAGATGAGGATCAGGTCCCTGGGCGTCATCGACGACGCGGTCGTCGAACTGTCCCCGGGCTTCACCGCGGTGACCGGTGAGACCGGAGCGGGCAAGACCATGGTCGTCACCAGCCTCGGGCTGCTGCTCGGCGGACGGGCCGACGCCGCCCTCGTACGGGCCGGGGCCAAGGCCGCGGTCGTCGAGGGCCGGATAGACGTGCCGCCGGACTCGGCCGCCGCACTCCGCGCGAGCGAGGCCGGCGCCGAACTCGACGACGGCGCACTGCTCGTCAGCCGTACGCTCTCCGCCGAGGGCCGCTCACGCGCACACGCGGGCGGCCGTTCGGTGCCCGTGGGACTGCTGGCCGAACTGAGCGACGACCTCGTGGCCGTGCACGGACAGACCGACCAGCAGGGCCTGTTGCGGCCCGCACGGCAGCGGCAGGCACTCGACCGCTTCGCCGGGGAGGCCGTCGCGAAACCGCTCGCCGAGTGGAGCGCCGCATACCGGCGGCTGCGCCGGGTCGGCGGCGAACTCGACGAGATCACCACCCTCGCGCGGGAACGCGCGCAGGAGGCCGACATGCTCCGCTACGGCCTGGAGGAGATCGCCGCCGTGGAGCCGAGCGCCGGAGAGGACACCGAACTCGCCGCCGAGGCCGAGCGGTTGGGCCACGCCGAGGCGCTGGCCGCGGCGGCCACCACCGCGCACGGCGCGCTCGCGGGCGACCCCGCGGACCCGGAGAGCGTGGACGCCGCGGCACTCGTCTCCGCCGCGCACCGCGCCCTGGAGGCCCAGCGCGCCCACGACCCCGCGCTCGCCTCGCTCGCCGACCGCCTCGGCGAGATCTCGATCCTGATGGGCGACGTCGCGGGCGAACTCGCCGGATACGCCGACGACTTGGACGCCGACCCGCTGCGGCTGGCCGCCGTCGAGGAACGCCGCGCGGCGCTCGGCCAGCTCACCCGCAAGTACGGCGAGGACATCGCCGCCGTCCTGAGCTGGTCCGAGGAGAGCGCCGCCCGTCTCGCCCGACTCGAGGGCGACGATGAGCGGATCGGCGAACTCACCGCCGAGCGCGACGCCCTGGTCTCCGAACTGACCGGCCTCGCCGAGCGGTTGACGGACGCCCGTACGGACGCGGCCAAGCGCTTCGCGGACGCCGTCACCGAGGAACTGTCCGAACTGGCCATGCCGCACGCCCGGGTGTCCTTCTCCATCCGCCGCTCCGACGCCGCCGAGGACGCGCCCGCGCTCGAACTGGACGGCCGCCGCGTCGCGTTCGGGCCGCACGGCACCGACGAGGTCGAGCTGCTGCTCGCTCCGCACCCGGGAGCCCAGCCGCGTCCCGTCGCCAAGGGCGCCTCCGGCGGCGAACTGTCGCGGGTGATGCTCGCCGTCGAGGTCGTCTTCGCGGGCTCCGACCCGGTGCCGACCTATCTCTTCGACGAGGTCGACGCGGGCGTCGGCGGCAAGGCCGCCGTCGAGGTGGGGCGGCGGCTGGCGCGGCTGGCCCGCTCGGCGCAGGTCGTGGTCGTCACACATCTGCCGCAGGTGGCCGCGTTCGCCGACCGGCACCTGGTGGTGGAGAAGACCGACGACGGCTCGGTCACGCGCAGCGGCGTACGGGCCATGGAGGGGGAGGCCCGCGTGCGGGAGCTGTCCCGGATGCTGGCCGGACAGGAGGACTCCGAACTGGCCCGCGCCCACGCGGAAGAGCTGCTGGAGGCCGCGCGCACGGGCGCGTGAGGGAAGCGTGAGGGACGTCTCACGGCCCGGCCGGACGGGCCGGTCCGCTCGTCTCGGCTGATACGGGCGGGGTCCCAGGCCGGATCAGGCCGCCGCACGCTCCGACGAGACCCGGCGTCCCGGCGCCGACTGGCTGGAAGCCGCTCGCAGTTCATCACTCGCGTGAGTGATACCTGTACCGTACGGGCGCGATGTGCCGCACCGGAGAACCGGGCGCGGTGCCGCCGCCCGCGTACCGGCTGGCATGCTGGGCGCGGCCCGAGCGGTCCCGCCCCGCCCGAGGCCCGGCCGGTCGTGACGGCGCACGGGGGCGCCGCCCGCACCGCTTCCGCCTCCGCTCCCGAGCCGCACCCGTACCAGCACCGACCGACACCGCCGGGCATCCGACCGGCACCGACCGACCGCTCCGACCCGTACCAGCACTGACCCGTACCAGCACCGACCGACGTCCCGACCCGCACCGGCCCTGTGCGTCCACTTCCGCCGCCGCGCCCCTCGCCCCGTACCGGAACGGGCGCCGCCCGCACCCGCCTTGGAGTTCGACCTGCTGTGAGCCTTCTCCCCACGCCGCCACCGCCGGCCTCCGGCCGGACGCCGCAGCACGCCGTACAGGTCGTGGACGGTGCGAGCGCCGGCACCGGTGCGCATGTGCGTTCGCTCACCGAGGGGCTCGTGGCGCGCGGACTGCGGGTGACCGTGTGCGCTCCCTGCGGTGCGGACGCGGCGTACGGATTCCGGGGCGCCGGCGCCCACGTCGCGCCGCTGCCGGCACCGGGCGACCCGGAGGCAGCGGCCGTGCTCCGCCGGCTCTGCGCGGA
>NZ_LJGW01000354.1 GCF_001751255.1 Streptomyces nanshensis
CCCCGCCGCCGCTGGGCCGGGGCGGCACGGGCGGCTCCGGGCACTGACGGGCCGCAGGGCGCGCGGAGCGCGACGGGCGCCAGCCGCGCACCACGGCGCCGAACCGGCACACGGGACGGGCCGTCGTCACCGTTGACCGCGCCGGGAGCCGCGGCCCAAGATCGTCGTGGAACGCGGGGGCGGACGGAGCAGGTACGGGGCCGGTACCCAGACGACCAGCACCAGGGAGCGACCATGAGCACCAACGACCCGCCTGCGCGGCGCAGTTCGGCCTGGTTCGCGGCGGAGGGACGCAACGGCTTCATCCACCGCTCCTGGATGCGCAACCAGGGGTTCGGACCGGAGGTCTTCGACGGGCGGCCCGTCATCGGCATCGGCAACAGCTGGTCCGAACTCACGCCCTGCAACGCCCACTTGCGCGACGTGGCCGAGGCGGTCAAGCGCGGCGTGTGGGAGGCGGGCGGACTGCCGCTGGAGTTCCCGTCCATGTCGCTCGGCGAACCGCTGATGCGTCCCACCACGATGCTCTACCGCAATCTGATGGCCATGGAGGTCGAGGAGACCCTGCGGGCCAACCCCCTCGACGGCGTCGTGCTGCTCTCCGGCTGCGACAAGACCACCCCCGCGATGCTCATGGGCGCCGCGAGCGTCGACATCCCGGCGCTGATGGTCACCGGCGGACCGATGCTCAACGGCAAGTTCCGCGGCAGGGACATCGGTTCGGGCACCGCCGTGTGGAAGCTCAGCGAGGAGATGCGCGCCGGGAAGCTCACGGAGGAGGACCTGCGCGAGGCCGAGGGCTGTATGTCGCGCAGCCGCGGCCACTGCATGACGATGGGCACCGCCTCCACGATGGCGTGCATGGCCGAGGCGCTGGGCATGCAGCCCTCCGGCGGCGCGGCCATCCCGGCGGTGGACGCCCGGCGTTACGCGCTGGCGCAGGCGTCCGGACGGCGGGCCGTGCAGCTCGTCGAGGAGGATCTGCGGCCCTCGCGGGTGCTCACGCGCGAGGCGTTCGAGAACGCGATCCGGGTGAACGCCGCGCTCGGCGGCTCGACCAACGCCGTCGTCCATCTGCTGGCCCTGGCCGGACGCGTCGAAGTCCCCCTGGAACTGGCCGAGTTCGACCGGCTGACAGCCGAGGTCCCGGTGCTCGCCGACATGGTGCCCTCCGGCCGCTTCCTGATGGAGGACTTCTACTACGCGGGCGGACTGCCCGTCGTCATACGGGAGTTGGGCGATCTGATCCACCGCGGATGCGTCACCGTCACCGGCCGGACCGTCGGGGAGGAGACCGCCGGGGCGGAGTGCTACGACCGCGAGGTCATCCGCACCGTGGCCGAACCGTTTATGCCGGCGGGCGCCGGGACGGCCGTGCTGCACGGCAGCCTGTGTCCCGACGGTGCGGTGCTGAAGGTGTCCGCGGCCGATCCGCGGCTGCTCACCCACCGCGGACGCGCCCTCGTCTTCGACACCGTCGAGGAGTACACGGCGGCGGCCGACGATCCCGCGCTGCCGGTGGACTCCTCGACCGTCCTCGTGGTGCGCGGCGCCGGGCCCAAGGGCTATCCGGGCTTCCCCGAGGTGGGCAACGTCCCTGTGCCGAAGGTGCTGTTGGAGGCCGGCGTCGAGGATCTGGTGCGGATCAGCGACGCGCGGATGAGCGGTACGGGATACGGCACCTGTGTGCTGCACGTCGCGCCCGAGTCGGCCGTCGGCGGGCCGCTGGCGCTCGTGCGTACGGGAGACACCGTCGAACTGGACGTGCCCGGGAGGCGGTTGGACCTGTGCGTGGACGAGGCCGAACTCGCGTCGCGCGCAGATGAGTTGGCCCGGCAGACCGCCTCCGGAGACGGCGCAGGCGGGGGAGAGGGCGGCGCGGGACGGAGTGCGCGGCGCGGCTGGGCGAAGCTGTACACCGAGCATGTGATGCAGGCCGACCGCGGCGCGGACCTGGACTTCCTCACGGGCGGCAGCGGCAGCGGCGTACCGCGCCACTCGCACTGACACCGCTGACACACCGCCGACACCGCCGGCGGGGCCGGTGCCGAACGGGCCGCAGGGGGCGGGCCGTCGACGGCGGCCCGCCCTCCGTGCGCCGTGCCCGGCTCAGCGCCTGGCCGGCTTCTTCGGGGGAAGGGTCACCGGCCGGTCGTTCTTGAGCTGGTCGAAGAGCTTCTTCGCCTGCACGGTGTTCCAGCGCAGCGCGCTGCCCTTCGACGTCGCGATGCCGCCCGCCGTGGGCACGTTGACCTGCTTCCCGCCGCCCTTCGAGACGCCCTGCACCGAACGGAACATCGTCGTCAGAGCCTTCATGCTCATCGAGTCGTCCACGATGAGGGTGTCCAGGCCCGCGCTGAGCGCCGGGTACATGTCGGACGGATTGAGCATCGTGCGCGGCGACGTCGCCTTGTGCGCCAGCGCGGAGAGGAACTTCTGCTGGTTCTGCGTACGCCCGAGGTCGCCCTCCTTCTCCTGGTGGCGCTGGCGTACGAAGGCGAGGGCCTGCGCGCCGTCCAGCGTCTGGCAGCCCTTGCGCAGGTCGGCGCCGGAGTCCTCGTCCTTGATGTCGCGCTCGATGCACATCGGGACGCCGCCCACGGCGTCGACGATGTTGACGAACCCGGCGAACCCGATCTCGGCGTAATGGTCGATGTGCAGCCCGGTGTTGTGCTCGATGGTCGCTATCAGCAGCTCCGGGCCGCCTATCGAGAACGCCGCGTTGAGCTTGTTCTTCGCCGGCTTGGAGGTCTTGCCGGTGGACGGGCGCTTGTAGCCGGGGACGGTCACCCACGAGTCGCGGGGGAGGCTCATCATCGTGGTGCCGTGTGCGCCCTTGTGCATGAGGATCATCGAGTCCGTACGGCGGCCGCCGAAGACACCGGTCTTCAGCTTCTTGCGGTCCTCCGCGGAGAGCCCCTCACGGCTGTCGGAGCCGACGATCAGGTAGTTGGTGCCCTTGCCGGACGCGGGACGGCCGCTGAACTTGTTCAGATCCACGTCCCGTTGGAGCTTCGTCTCGGCCCAGGCGAAGGTGCCGCCCGAACCGACGAGGACCGTCACCACCAGCAGCACCACGGCACGCCGCAGCGGACGCCGGGGCTTGGGGGGCTTCGGGGTGCGCGGGGGAGTGGGCCCGAAGCGGGAGTTGTTCTCGCGGGAGGGAGGACCGCCGCCCATGCCGCCGCCGTGTCCTCCCGGGCCGCCGGGACCTTGAGGACCGCCGGGCCCTCCCGGTCCGCCCGGTCCGCCGGGTCCGCCCATGCCGCCGCCGTGTCCGCCCGTCCCCACGGGCGGACCGGGTCTGCCGGGATGCTGAGGGTGCCCGGGCCCCTGCGGACGGACGCCCGGCGGGGGCGCGGGCGACTGCGGGGGAGGCGCGGTGCGGCGCCCCGCCGGCTCCGTACGCGACCCGGCCACCTCGCCCCTGATCGTCTCCCGGGTCTCCCAGGACGGACGCAGCGGCTGGTCCCCGTCGGTGTACCGCGACGGGCCGCGGACGTTCACCGGATCGGAGACGGCCCAGCCCTGCCCCGTCCCGGACCAGCCGTGCGCGCTGGAGCCCTCGGGTCCGTGGGACCTCCACTCACCGGCCAACTCCGCGGTGTGGCCTGGAGAATCCCCCGGAAACGCCTGCGGCGTCTCGCCCTCGGCCCACTGGTCAAGTGGGTCCCTCATGGTCGAACTCTCCCTCGATCACTTCGCTTCGGTCAGGTGCACTCGTTCACTTCGTCATCAGGCTCTTGCGCTGTACGGGCTCGCTGAGCAGGTACTCGTCGGCCGTGCCCGTCCTGCTCATGCGCTGCCACTTGAGCCTGTTGCCGAGCATGGCGGTCACCACCGACTGGATGATCACCAGGTACAGCAACTGCCGGTAGACGAAGAGCTGAAGCGGCAGTGCCCACAGCTCCCGTTTCGGTTCGTTGTCCAGCTTCAGGGCGTAGGCGGCCGTGACCATCTGGACGGCCATGAAGCCGAGCCAGACTCCCACAGCTTCGGTCGGGTCGCGGAAGATGACGCCGTAGAGGAAGAAAACGTCGACGACGGGCGCGAAGAGCGGCAGCGTGATCTGGAAGAGCGCCAGATAACTGAGCCCTCGGCGGCCGAAGCGGCCCGCGGGTCCGACCTCCAGCACCGCGCGCCGGTGCTTCCACATCGACTGGAGCGTGCCGTAGCACCAGCGGTAGCGCTGGCGCCACAACTGGCCCAGGCTGCTGGGTACTTCCGTCCACGCGATGGCCGACTCCTCGTAGACGACGCGCCAGCCGGCCCGCCACAGCGCCATCGTCAGATCGGTGTCCTCGGCGAGGGTGTCGTCGCTGACGCCGCCGATGCCCATCAGTGCGTCCCGGCGGAAGGCGCCGATGGCGCCGGGCACCGTCGGCATGCACTCCAGCACCTCGAACATGCGGCGGTCGAGGTTGAAGCCGAAGACGTACTCCAGGTGCTGCCATCTGCCCAGCAGACCCGTCCTGTTGCCCACCTTGGTGTTGCCGCTCACCGCGCCGATCGCCGGGTGGGCGAGCGGCTGGATGAGACGGAAGAGGGCGTCCGGTTCGAAGACCGTGTCCGCGTCGACCATCACGACGATCTCGTGACGCGCGTAGCCCAGACCGGTGTTGAGCGCTCCCGGCTTCCCCCGGTTGGGCTGGCGGATGACCGTCACCCGGGGGTCGCGGATGCCCTCGGCGATCTGCGCGGTGCGGTCCGTGGAGCCGTCGTCGATGACGATCACCTGGAGATAGGGATGCGTCGAGGCCAGCAGTGAACGCACCGTGGCCTCGATCCCCGCCTCCTCGTTGTGCGCGGGGACGAGGACCGTCACCGGCTCGTCGACCTCCCGCAGCCACGGCGCCCCGGGACGGAATCTCTGCAGCCGCCGCATGTGGACGCGGGCGAAGAGGACGAGCATCAGCAGCCGCAGCACGCCGAGGGCACCGGCGACGCCCAGGCCCCAGGCCATGGCGCCGGTGAAGAAGCGGCCCAGGGTGCGCGCCCATATCAGCCCCTCACCCCGCAGCCGTTCGGCCGCGGTCACCGTCGACATCGGGGACTGCTGTCCCAGCCCTCCTGTGACGGTGGTGAACCTCTTCACGTTCCGGTTCCGGAGGAGATGCTCAGCTTCGTGATAACCCAGATCCGTGTGGCTGTACTGCCGGATCACGCCCTGCGAGGGCTTACGGGACTTCTTGTCGATGGCGACCAGCAGATAGCCCTGCTTCGCGCTCTTCTGCGCCGCCGTCCACTCCTTGCCGCACATGGTGTCCGCGGCCTTGGTGTGCGGCAGGCGCAGCAGGCCCGTGTTGACGCCGGCGGTGCCCGCCAGCGCGGTCTGGGTGAGGGAGAGCTCCATCTGGGCGCGGACGGGGGAGGCGACGCCCAGATCACCGCCCGTGTAGGTGTAGGAGCCGATCTCGTGTCCCTCGGCACGGATGCGCCGCACCAGTTCGGGGTGGCGGGTGGCCTGCGATCCGTAGACGAAGAAGGTGGCCTTGGCGTGGTGGCGGCGCAGGAGGTCCAGGATGCGCGGCGTCCACGCCGGGTCCGGACCGCCGTTGAAGGTCAGTGCGGCGGTACGGGCCGGCATGGACGCGGTCTCGACTTTGTCGCCGTCGAGACGCAGCACCGGGTCCCCGTTGTCCGCGGCACGCGGAATCGGGGTGGTGCAGGGGGCCTTGGTGCGTGCGGCGTCGACCTCGTGGTTCGTCCAGCCCTCGAAGAGGAGGGCGGCGGTGACCACGGGAAGGAAGAGCACCAGCAGCAGCCAGTGCCCCCTGGGGTCTCGGCGCAGCGCGTGCCGGCTCACCTTGTCGCGCCGCCGGGACGGGCCGAAGCATTGGCTGGCGTGGGGGTGGTCCGTGCGGGGTCGCGCCGGCTGTAGGGGGTGGGGGGTGTGGTCTTACGGTCGGGCCTGGTCGAGGCCGAAGGGTCGTGGGGGGAGGACGAGTTGTGGGGGGAGGCTGAGCGGGCCGGGAAGTGTGCACCCGCCGGTACATCGGAGTCGTCCTGTGGGGAGCTGCTGGGCAGTGGCTTGTCCATGCGCGGGGGTTGATCCCCCACGGGGTCCTGGACGCCACCGAACACTGCTACGAAGAGCGCCATGTACCCGGTGCAGGCGCACCCGACGGTCACTGCCGCATATCGGACGAGTCGTCTCCGCCGACCTGAACTGGCAATGAATATCGGGTGATTCTCGTCTGCACGCCTCCGACGGCTGTGGTTCATGGATCGCATGGGGCGTGAGTGTAGCCAGCCGAGAACGCGGGCGACCCGGAAAGATTCAGTAATCCACCTGTGAACTGTGTCGCCCTCGCCCGGGGTTCGCTGAGCAGCCTTCTCAATCTCATGGTTCACCACTCTTGATCGGAGTACAGGTCTCCCCCCGGTTCCCCTCACCGCATGATGCCGGTCGCGGGCGGCGGTGTACGCGGACTGCGCAGGGAAGGGCTTGTCCTCACCGCAGGGACGCGCTGAGGACAGTTGGCGTGGAAATCCGCCCCGTCCTGTCACGTCGTGTACGCGGACGGGGTTACGACGGGGGTACACGGCCCGTTTCGGGGAGGTTGCCGGGGTGGGAAAACCGCTGGTGGGGGCGGAGTTGATGCGCGTAGCTGCAAGGCCGGTCCGACGCACCGTCAGCTACGGAAGCGCATACGCGAAGCTGGTCGTTCCGCACCTTTCACCGGTTTTGTCGCCGGGGCGGTCCGATGTGAATCGGCCGTCGTGCGGGGCGAGGTTGGCTGGATCCGGCCGCTCCATACCGGTCGGTCACCCTCACCATGTATAGCTGCGGCTCCGGGCAGAATTCCGCAGGGAACTTGCGAATACGACGCGTAACCGCCCTTGCGGAAATGCCTTTTGGTTTCCGTCATGGAATGACGAATTGCATGAGCCAGAAGAAGAGCCCTCTTCCGCTGAAACACGACATTCCGCACCGGCTCCGTTGTTGTTCATCGCGGGCGCTCGCCGATATGAACACGATGTAAAGATTCTGTGCCCGCCGCGTCGCCCGGAGCTGCGCGAAGCCGCCGCGGCGACGGGAGAGCTGCCGGGGGTGAACGCACGGGGAAACACCGGGAGTCGGCGGGTGCCGCCGAAGGCGCGACGGCCGCTCGGTGCGCCGTCCGCGTTCTGCTCCCGCACCGGCCGTTCCGGCTGTGGGGGACCCGGCGGGCGCCGTGCCGCACCGGCGGCGAACACCCGCCCGTATACGGAGAGTTGACGGGCGCCGCCCGGTGCCGCGCCGTGCCGCTCCCCGAAGTCCCGTACGCCGACGCGCTGTTGGCACCGCAGACGGGCGAACCGGTCAGCGCCGCGGAGGCTTCCTGCGCGGATGCGGCCGTACGGACGGCATGCGCACCACCGCCTGGTGCACCGCTCCGGACAGCCGTCCCGGCGCCCGTACGACGACCGGACCCGGCCCCTCCACGGGGAAGCGCCTGGCCCCCGCCGCCGTCCGCGCCCGCTCCCGCGTCTGCTCCCGTGTGCGTGCGCGCATACGGGCCCGCTTCCGCGCCCGCGTCAACGCCCCGTCCCGCCGCCCGGAACCGGCCACCACCCGCGCCACGGGCCGCCGTACGGGATGGCCCGCCGTGTCCGCCGACAGCACGATCAGTCCCCACGCGGTGACCGCGCCCGCGATCAGCGCCCCCACCGCGCCCGCCGCCCCGAACCGGAAGCCCTCGCCGAGCAGCACGATGCCGACGGCCGCCGCGAAGGCCGGGTTCACCACCGTCATCGTCGCCAGCGGCGCCGCNCGCCAGCGGCGCCGCCAGCCCGCCGCCGCGGTAGGAGGACTGCGAGGCCGCGAGCCCGCCCGCCGCGAGCAGACCGATGAGGATCAGCAGCGGCGCCGCGCTCCACAGACCGGAGAGCGAGAGGGTCCAGGTGTCGGCGACGGTCTTGATGAACACCGACGCGGCGCCGTAGGCCACGCCCGCCGCCCCCGCGAGCGCGACGGACCGCAGCATCCGCGCCCGCCGCCCGACCGTCGTCGCCGTCGTCACCAGCAGCGCGAGCAGCCCGGCGACCGCGGCGGCCAGCGTGATCTGCCCCGCCCCGCCGAGCCCGTGCACGGGAGCGGACCCGGTGAGCACCAGCAGCACGGCCAGCCCGCCGGAGACGATCACGATCCCGCGCCAGGCCGTCGCGCTCACCGGCCGGCTGACGAGCACGGCCGCGAGCGGCGGCGCCAGCACCAGGGTCAGCACGCCCAGCGGCTGTACGACGGTGAGCGGCCCCAGGCCCAGCGCCCCCACGTGCAGCAGCGCCCCGAGGCTGTTCAGCGCGACCGCTCCCCACCAGCGCGGCGAGCGCAGCAGCCCGTACCGGCTGGGTGGTGTCGTGGCCGCGATGCGCTCCTGGACGATGGCCGCCGTGGCGTAGCAGACGGCCGAGACGAGCGACAGCAGCACCGCTGCCAGCAGTGCGTTCACGGACGATCCGTGCGGAATGTCCACATCCGGTTCATACCGTCAACGATGCCTCGCCCGGCGCCGCCTGTCCTCGTCCGCCGGGTGAGTCCTCGCCTACGGCCTCAGGAGTACACAGCCGGGCTCTCGTGCACCACAGGTGCTACGTACGGCGGCGTCCCGCTCACCCGGAGGAGACGCCTCCGCCGGGTGGAGCGCCCTGGTCCGGGCTGAGGACACCCAGCGCGACCAGCGCGAGGATGGCGACCCCCAGCAGCACCCGGTAGATCACGAAGGGCATGAAACTGCGGGTGGAGATGTACTGCATGAACCAGGCGATCACCGCGTACGCCACCACGAAGGCGAGGACCGTCGCGAAGATCGTCGGCCCCCACGAGACATGGCCCTCGCCGATCTCCGTCAACTCCAGTGCGCCGGAGGCCAGTACGGCGGGGATCGCGAGCAGGAACGAATAGCGGGCCGCGGCCTCACGGGTGTAGCCCATGAAGAGGCCGCCGCTGATGGTGGCGCCCGAGCGCGAGACGCCGGGCACCAGCGCGAGCGCCTGGGCGCAGCCGTAGAGCAGACCGTCCTTGACGTTCAGCTCCGCGATCGTCTTCCGCGGACGCCCGTGCCGGCCCTGCCGCGGACCGGCGTCGCGCGCGGCGAGCCGGTCGGCGACGCCGAGGATGACACCGAGGACGATCAACGTCGTCGCGATCAGCCGCAGATCACGGAACGGCCCCTCGATCTGGTCCTTGAACGCCAGCCCCAGTACGCCGATCGGGATCGAGCCGACGATCACCAGCCAGCCGAGCTGCGCGTCGTGGTCGCGCCGCATCCCGCGGTCGACGAGGGAGCGGAACCAGGCGGAGAGGATCCGTCCGATGTCCTTGCGGAAGTAGATGATGACCGCGGCCTCGGTGCCGATCTGGGTGACGGCGGTGAAGGCGGCCCCGGGGTCGTGCCAGCCGGCGAAGGCCGCGGTGAGCCGCAGATGGGCGCTGGAGGAGATCGGCAGGAACTCGGTCAGTCCCTGGACGAGCCCGAGAATGAACGATTCGAACCAAGACATCTGCGCGCACCCGTCCTCGCCCCGGCACTGATCACGCGCAGCACACTACAGCCATCCGCATGACGTCCCGGACGGGGCCCGGTACGGGTCCGAGGGGGCGGAGCGGGGGCAGATCAGAGGCAGGTCACGGGTACGGGACGCGCTCCCGGTGGGCCGCATCAGGGGCCTCCCGCGCCGCCGTCGGCGTCTCCGCCGGCGCACCGCCGCGGAGCAGCGCCCGCTTGCGCCAGGCCAGCACGGCACCGCCGAGACCGGAGAGCGCGATGAAGCCGAAGGCGGCGAGGAAGACGGGCGAGGTGGGTGCCGTGGCGTGGCTGCCAGCGACGACGTAGGCCGCGGTGTTGGGGACGACGCCCACGGCCGTCGCGGTCAGAAAGGCCGTCCATCCCATGCGGGAGACGGCGGCGCCGTAGTTGGAGGCGGCGAAGGGGACGCCCGGCAGCAGTCTGATGAAGAGCATCGAGCGGAACCCGTGGCGGCTGAGCTGCCGGTCGGCCGCGGTCAGCCAGCGTGCCCGCAGCAGCGGGCGCAGCGCGTCCTGGCCCAGCACCCGCCCGAGCCCGAAGGCCAGACCGGAGCCGATGACCGTGCCGACGACGGCGGCGACCGTCCCGGCCTGGGTGCCGAAGAGCGCACCCGCGGCGACGTTCAGTACGGGCCGCGGGACGAACGCCGCGGTGCACAGCCCGTACGCCACTGTGAACAGCACGCCCGCGAGGCCGCCCGAGAGATGTGCGGGCATCCCCTCGGTGACGTACTGCTGCGGCTCGTACACCAGCATCGATATCCCCGCGGCGCACAGCAGCACCAGCAGCGCCGCGAGCCGGCACCTCGGGGAGAGCAGCGTCTGTGCCAGGCGGGTGGGGGGACCGTCTGACTGCCGCGTGGAGGGGACGGACACGCGGCGAGCGTAACCGACGTACATGGCCGCCCGCCGGGCGAGAGCGACATGACTCGTCCGCAGAACCGTCACGATCCCTGCGCGGAAACCCGGCCCGCCGCGGCCCGGCGCCCCTGCTCAGCGGGGGCTTCGCGGACGGGCGGCGAACGCCCCCTCACGCGCGCCCGTACGCGAGAAAAATCAGGTGACGTACGGCTGTTGAGGCGCCAGCATCGTTCGCATGTTCCGGCAGACCCTTCACTCGGCACGGCCCGCGGCAGCGGGCCTGCTCGGGGCTGCCGATTCCTCGCCCGCCGGCCTGGCCGGCGCCACCGCTGCCGCCGCCGGCGCCCGAAGCTGACCCTTCCCGGATCGCACCGAGGACCCCGCAGGGGGAGGGTCGGCCGGATCGAGGGGTCCCGTTCCCGCAGCGCCGCATGCGGCGCGCAGCAGACGAGGAAGTACCAGGGACATGGCCAAGCAGGCGTACGTGCGCACCAAGCCGCATCTCAACATCGGCACCATGGGGCACGTCGACCACGGCAAGACGACGCTCACCGCCGCCATCACCAAGGTCCTCAGCGACCGCGGCAGCGGCAGCTTCGTACCGTTCGACCGCATCGACAAGGCGCCCGAGGAGGCGGCGCGCGGCATCACGATCACCATCGCGCACGTCGAGTACGAGACGCAGACCAGGCACTACGCCCACGTCGACATGCCGGGGCACGCGGATTTCGTCAAGAATATGGTGACCGGCGCCGCGCAGCTCGACGGCGCGATCCTCGTGGTCTCCGCCGTCGACGGCGTGATGCCGCAGACCGCCGAACACGTGCTGCTCGCACGGCAGGTGGGCGTCGAGCACGTCGTCGTCGCCCTCAACAAGGCGGACGCGGGCGAGGAGGAGCTGACCGAACTCGTCGAGCTGGAGGTGCGCGAACTGCTCAGCGCGCACGGCTACGCCGGGGACAGCCTCCCCGTCGTACGGGTCTCCGGGCTGCGTGCGCTGGAGGGCGACCCGCGCTGGACGGGAGCGATCGAGGCGCTGCTCGACGCGGTGGACACCTATGTCCCCGTACCGGAGCGGTATCTCGACGCACCCTTCCTGCTGCCGGTGGAGAACGTGCTGACGATCACCGGACGCGGCACGGTCGTCACCGGTGCCGTCGAGCGCGGCACGGTGGCCGTCGGCGACAAGGCGGAGGTGGTCGGCGCCGGCGTCGAGACCGTGGTGACCGGTGTGGAGACCTTCGGCAAGCCGATGGAGGAGGCGCAGGCCGGGGACAGCGTGGCGCTGCTGCTGCGCGGCGTCCCGAGGGACGCGGTGCGGCGCGGTCACATCGTCGCCCTGCCCGGCAGCCTCACGCCGCGGCGGCGCTTCGGTGCGCGGGTACGGCTGCTCGCCACGGCGGACGGCGGCCGCCGCACCCCGGTGCACAGCGGCTACCGGCCGCAGTTCTATCTGCGTACGGCGGACGTCGTGGGCGAGGTCTCCCTCGGGGCCGACGGCGTCGCCCTGCCCGGCGAAACCGTCTCCCTCGACGTGGAGTTGGGGCAGGAGGTGCCGCTGGAGGAAGGGCTCGGCTTCGCCGTACGCGAGGGCGGCCGGACCGTCGGTGCGGGCACGGTCACCCGCGTCGGCGACGTGTGAACACCGGCGCGCGGAGCGCCCGCCGGGAGTGACCGGCGGGTCCGGCGGGTCCGGTGGGAGATGACCGGCGGGGGGAATGGCCCGGTCCGGGTGTGCGGCAGGCGGGAGCCCCGCACGTCCGGACCGGGCAGGACCGGGCCCACAATGGCCGGGTGGAGAACGAGCCGATACCCGTGACGCGTGCCGTGGACAGCGGCACCGCCAAGCTGCTGCCCGACATCGACCGTGAGGGCGGCTGGCTGCTCACGGTCGACGGCACGCCCCAGTCCTACGTCGATCTGCTCGACGCCACCCACCTGGAGTTCGAGTACGCGCGCCGCGTCGCCCACGTACTGGATCTGGCCGCGCCTCCTCAACAGCCCCTGGACGTCGTGCACTTGGGCGGCGGCGCCCTCACACTGGCGCGCTATGCGGCGGCCACGCGGCCCGGTTCGCGTCAGCGGGTCGCCGAGGGCGACGCGGCCCTGCTCGCCTTCGTCGAGGAGCGGTTGCCGCTGCCGCCCGGCTCCGGGATCTCCCTCGCGGCCGTGGACGCCCGCGAGTTGCTCGACGCCTCGCCCGCCGCGTCGGCCGACGCCGTGATCGCCGACGTCTACGGCGGCGTCCACGTACCGGCGCATCTGACCACCGTCTCCTACGCCCGGGCCGTCGGCCGTGTGCTGCGCGAGCGGGGCGTGTGCCTCCTCAACGTCGCCGACGCCGCGCCGCTGCGCTTCGCCGCCTCCCAAGTGGCCACGTTCCGCACGGTGTTCGAGCACATGTGCCTGGTGGCCGAGCCGTCGGTGCTGCGCGGGCGCCGCTTCGGCAACATCGTGCTCGTCGCCTCCCGCGAGCTGCTGCCCGTCGACGAACTCGCCCGCCGTGCCGCCTCGGACGCTTTCCCGGCCCGCGTCGTGCACGGGCCGGCGCTGGAGCGTCTCGTCGGCGCGGCCGAGCCCGTACAAGACGGTGCCGCGGCGCCCTCGCCGGAGCCGCCGGACGGGGCCTTCACCATCGGCTGACCCGCCGCCCGCCGCCCGGCGCCCCGGCGCAGCCGTCGGCGCACCACCGCACGTGCCGTCGCCGTCCCCGGCGCCGTGCCCCAAGACGCCCCTGGCCGCGAGTGGTTACCCAGTGGTAATTTACGGCCATGCCAACAGACTCCCTCGCGTCCATCGGCCAGATGATGGCGGACACCGTCCCGATGGTCCGCACCCTCGGCCTCGAGTTCAGCGAGACCAGCGCCGAGCGCGCCGTCGTCTCGCTGCCCGACCAGAGCGCGTACCACAACCACGTCGGCGGCCCGCACGCCGGCGCCATGTTCACGCTCGCCGAGTCCGCCAGCGGCGCCGTCGTCCTCGCGGCCTTCGGCGGCCAGCTCGACCGTGCCGTCCCGCTGGCCGTACGGGCCGAGATCGGCTACAAGAAGCTCGCCATGGGGGCCGTGACCGCGACCGCGGAGATCGGCCGGCCCGTCGCCGAGGTGCTGGCGGAACTGGACGAGGGCAAGCGGCCCGAGTTCCCCGTCGAGGTGCGCATCGCCCGCGAGGACGGAGTCGTCACGGGAGAGATGACGATCGTCTGGACGCTGCGCCCCCACGGCTGAGGGCGGCAGCCGGAGACATACGCCGACGGCCGGGCGGCGGCGCCGGGTGCGGCCGTCCGCCGTGCCGTCCCGTGTTTCCCCGCATCGAGTAGGCTGCCCGGCACGTGTCCGGCGCCGTACGGGCGCGTGCGCGGGAGCGGCCGACCGACGCCTCCCACGCTGTTCGCCGGTGGGAGGAAGTCCAGTTGCACGAGGTCCAGGAGCTGCTCCAGAGCGTGCCGGCCGTGAGCGTCTACCTCCTGGTCGGCGTCGTCATCGGGCTGGAGAGCCTGGGCATTCCGCTGCCCGGTGAGATCGTCCTCGTCAGCTCCGCGCTTCTCGCCTCCCAGCACGGCGAGATCGACCCGCTGATCCTCGGCGCCTGCGCGAGTACGGGCGCGATCGTCGGCGACTCCATCGGCTACGCCATCGGCCGCAAGGGCGGCAAACCGCTGCTGGTCTGGCTCGGGCGGAAGTTCCCCAAGCACTTCGGGCCGCACCATGTCGCCACCGCGGAGCGGGCGTTCGAGCGGTGGGGGATGTGGGCGGTCTTCTTCGGCCGCTTCGTCGCGCTGCTGCGGATCTTCGCCGGGCCGCTCGCGGGCGTGCTGCGGATGCCGTACTGGAAGTTCCTCATCGCGAACGTGCTCGGCGGCATCGTCTGGGCGGGCGGCACCACAGCCGTCATCTACTACGTGGGCATCGTCGCCGAGGCCTGGCTCAAGCGGTTCTCCTGGCTGGGCCTCGTCCTCGCGGTGCTCTTCGGGATCGGCTCGACGCTGGTGATGCGACGGCGCGCCCGTAAGGCCGACGCCGGACGGGCCGCCGCCGAGGCCGCGGACGGCACCGCGGCGGAAGCGCAGCCCGCCGGTTCCGCGGCCCGCGGCGACTGACGGCCACGGACGCCGCACGGCGGCGCGGCGCGGCCCTCGGAGGTTCAGCTCTCGCGGGGCGTGACCTCGTCCCGGTGCTTGCGGGCCAGGTGCTGGTACATCGCGGCGTTCGCCTTGATGCCCTCGCGCTCCTCGTCCGTCAGCTCCCGCTTGATCTTCGCGGGCACCCCCGCCACCAGCGAACCGGGCGGGATCTGCATGCCCTGCGGTACGAGCGCGTGCGCCGCGACGAGCGAACCGGAGCCGATGCGGGCGCCGTTGAGGACGGTGGCGCTCATGCCGACCAGGACGTCGTCCTCCACGGTGCAGCCGTGCAGCACGGCGTTGTGCCCCACAGAGACGCCGGCGCCGATGTGCGTGGGGAAGCCGGGGTCGGCGTGGACGGTGCAGTTGTCCTGGATGTTGGAGCCCTCGCCGAGCCTGATCAGATCGCAGTCGCCGCGCAGCACCGCCCCGTACCAGACGCTGGAGCCCGCCTCCAGGGTCACGTCTCCCACGACCACGGACGTCGGCGCCGCGTACGAATCCTCACCGAGCTTGGGCTCGCTGCCGCCGATTCCCGCGATCACCGGTCGCTGCTCCGTCATCGTCTTCTCCCCGCTCGCTTCCCGGCCGGACCTGCACCGGCCCCTCATGTGAACCGTATGCGATGGGTGGGCGCCAGATCACAGGGCCCTCGGGCCCTGAAGGCCCCGCCGCGCGGCTACCGTGGCCGCGTGCCATCCATCCGGAACCTCCTCGCCGCGCTGGCGTCCCGCGCGGTGCACGGCATCTGGCGCCGGGCGCAGTACGCGGGGGCCATCACGGCCGAGCGGCCCGGACCGCACGCCTTCCGGCGCATCGGCACCGGCACGCGGCTGGCCTTCCCGCAGGGCACCGTCTTCGGTACGCCCTGGATCGAGCTGGGCGACCACTGCGTCATCGGGCAGGAGGTCACCCTCGCCGCCGGGATGCTGCCGGACCAGGACCTCGGCCCGGACACCGTGCTCACCCTGGGCAACGGCGTCGTCCTGGGACGCGGAAGCCATGTCATCGCGGACGCGCAGGGCTCCGTCACCTTCGGCGACGACGTCTACTGCGGCCCGTACGTCTACGTCACCTCGACCAACCACTCCTACGACGATCCGCATGAGCCCGTCGGCAAGCAGTGGCCGCGCAGCGCCGCGGTCGAGATCGGCAGCGGAAGCTGGCTCGGCGCGGGTGCGGTGATTCTTCCCGGCGCACGGCTGGGCCGGAACGTGGTGGTCGCCGCCGGTGCGGTCGTACGCGGGGAGGTGCCCGGCCACGCGGTCGTCGCGGGGGCGCCGGCGCGGATCGTGCGCCGCTGGGAGGGGGAGCGGGGCTGGCAGCCGCCGCTGCGCACCCCGGCGCC
>NZ_LJGW01000036.1:0-167 GCF_001751255.1 Streptomyces nanshensis
CCCGCGCAGCAGCCGCAGCCTCCCGCGCAGACACCGCCCGCGGTGCCGCAGCAGCCCCAGCACCAGCAACAGCAGCCGTCCTCGTACCACCAGCCGCCCCAACCCCAGCAGCACCAGGCCCAGCAGCACCAGGCTCCCGCCGCCGGACCCGGCGCACCGGCCCAGCC
>NZ_LJGW01000036.1:259-37601 GCF_001751255.1 Streptomyces nanshensis
AGGCGGGCGGGGGCGCGGAGGCGATGACCCCGTGGCGTCCGCCGACCGTCGACCCGTTCCTTCAGGCCGCCCAGCAGGAGGCCCGCCCCGCCGGGCTCGGCAAGCGGCTCGGCGCCCGCCTGGTCGACGGTGTGCTCACCGCTGCCGTGGCCGTCGCCGTAGCGTCCCCCTTCGCGGGCCAGGCGGCCGACCATGTGCAGGCGAAGATCGACGCCGTGCGGAGGGCGGGCGAGACCAAGACGGTCTGGCTCGTCGACGGCACCACCGGCGGCTATCTCGCCGTCGTCCTCGGCGCGCTGCTGCTCTTCGGTCTGCTCTACGAGGTGCTGCCGACGCAGCGTTGGGGCAGCACCCTGGGCAAGCGGCTGTTCGGTCTGCGGGTGCTGACGATGGAGCAGCAGGACCGTCCGGGCTTCGGCGGCGCACTGCTGCGCTGGCTGACGTACGGGGTGCTGGCGCTCCTGGTGGTCGGTGTGGTCAACGTCCTGTGGTGCGTCTTCGACCGCCCCTGGCGGCAGTGCTGGCACGACAAGGTGGCCGGGACGTTCGTCTCCAAGGACTCGGGCGAGATCCGCCTCTAGACGATCGAGTCCAAGGGGTCAGTGGTTCAAGGCGGTCAGCGATCGCAGGACCGGCCGTCCGGTGTGGTCGTCGATGACCTGCCGCAGCGGCTTGAACAGCGGAGCCCGGGGCCCGCTCCGGCTCGCCTCGGGTGGCCCGGCGGCTACTGCTCCCCGGCGGAGGGCCGTCGCACCTCGAAGTGGAAGCACCCGTACTCCAGTGCCCGGACGTGCACGAGCACCACGTCCGGGTCGTTGAACGCATCGTCGAAGGCTGCGTCGAAGCCGGCCGTGGCGTCCGCCGGAATCTCCAGAAGGCGGCCACCGGCGATACGGCCCCGGGCGTCATAGCGGCGCACGGTACGCAGGGCGCCCGGCCGGTCGAAAGGGTAGTTCTCGCCGGGGGTGAACCCGCCGCAGTCGTCGGCGTGGACGAAGACGGGACCCTGTTCGTCGTACGCGCCCGGATCCGCACCCGTCGCGGCGGCCCAACGTCGCAACGGGGCGTACGAGACAAGGGCGATCCGCTCGCCGAGCGCGATGGGGCGCAGACAGCAGCGCAGCGGGGAGCCGCTGTCGCCGCGGGTCGCGATGTACGGGGCGCAGGGACGGCCCGCGTCATCGGCAACCTGCAATTCCTTGAGGACGGCTGTGTCGACGGGGAGCACGGTGTACCTGGTCATGTGCCGATGCTGGCCCGACGCACGTGTGACTGCCGGCAGGAAACGGACGTCGCGTCGGTGCGTGGCCCGCGCCCCGCGCACCGCACCGCGCCCCGCGCACCGCACCGCACGCTCCCGCCGTGCGCCGCGTCACCCCGATGGCACCCGCCGGGTGCGGGGCCGCGCGGGGCGCGGTGCACTCGGCCCATGAGCACGGAGCAGCCCGGCAGCGACCCGTCCGGCAGTGACCCGTTCCGCAAGAAGGACCGGCCCGAGGAGGAGGGGACCGGGTCCGCGCACGGCCCGCCGCCCTCCTACGGCGACTCCGCGGGCGCGTACGGCAGTCCGCCACCGCCACCGGGCGGCGGGGAGAGCCCGTACGGCGGGGAGGGCCCCTACCGGGGCGGCCCGTACGACAGCGGCCCCTACGCCTCCAACCCGTACGGGGACATGGCGGGCGCCGCCGACCCCCTCGCCGGCATGCCGCCGCTCGCCTCGCGCGGCAAGCGGCTGCTGGCGCGCATCATCGACGCGCTGCTGATCGGCATCCCCGTCGGCCTCATCATGGGCTTCGCGCAAGGGGGTTGGGACCCGGGCGAGAACGGCCGTACGGCGGGTCAGCAGGCCGTCTACACGCTGGTGTATCTGGTCTACGAGGCGCTGATGCTCACCAAGTCCGGCCAGACGGTGGGCAAGAAGGTGATGCGGATCAGGGTCGCGATGCTCGCGGACGGCACGGTGCCGCGGGGAGCGCCGGGCTGGCTCCGCTCGGTCGTCTACCACGTGCCGCCGCTGGTGCCGTGCGTCGGCTTCCTCTTCTGGCTCGTGAACGTGCTCTTCTGCACCTGGGACAAGCCGTATCAGCAGTGCCTGCACGACAAGGCGGTCAAGACGGTGGTCGTCGCGGCCGAATGACGTACGGTCCGCACGCTCCACGGCGAGGGCGCCGCCGTCGCGCGCGGGCGCACGGCCCAACGGCGCGTCCCGCGAACGCAGTTCAGGGGCGCGGCCCCCAAGTGCCGTTCAGGAGCGCAGCGAAGGCTCCGCCACGCGCCGTGCGGCCCGTGCCGCCGCGGCGTCGTGCCGGGCGTGCACCCGCGAGGGAGAGGCGGGACGGGCCCGTGAACCGCCGGTGTACGCCTGGGAGTACGCCCGCGCGCGGCGGGCCGTAGCGAGTCCCGGAGCCGTGAGCGCCACCAGTACACCGGCGGCGAGTGCGACGACCGCGATCAGCGTGACTCCCGCCCCCGACTGGGTACGGAAGAGCAGCAGCATCGCGAGGGTCGAGCAGACGACGGTGACCGAACCGTAAGCGAAGTGTGCGGGGGTCGGACGCGGCATGGCGTGATCCGTCCTCGGAGGAGACGTGTCGGGGGTGGGGCCGTCGTGCGAGCCGCGACGACGGCACGCGGTGCCCGTCGGACGACTCTACGGTCCGGGATTCCCGGACGGACACCACGGTAAGCGTGAGCTGACACACGTCGAAGTCGCACAGGGGGCGCACGGTCGCACGGCGCCCCGGCCGTCCCAACAGGCGGACGGATTCCGGCTCTTGGGCGCACGCCGCGATTGTGCGTCGCAGGGTCTGTCTTTTCTCCCTCCGCTGCTGTCCAATACCTCTGTCCCAAGACACTCCACAAGGGGAGGGCACCGCAGAGGTGAACGGCAGACGGAGATCCAAAAGATCGAGGGCAGGGGCGCTGACGGTGGCCGTCGCCGCGATCAGTGCGACCGCGCTGATACCGGCGAGCTCGGCACAGGCCCAGCAGCAGGCGGCGGGTTCCGCTTCGAAGCCGGCGCATCCCGCGCCGCAGTCGGCGCCGGCACAGCCGGGAGCGCCGGGCGCGAGCCGGGACGGGCACAGCGAGGACAACCTCACGGGCCCGTTCGACAAGGAGCGCGACACGCAACGCCAGGCGGCGCTCCAGCAGTTGGCACAGGGTGACGCCAAGACCGTCCAGCGCAAGGGCTCCGAGGTCGTCAAGCTCGACGACGGCAAGTACGTCGAGCTGGCGCGGCAGAAGACGGACAAGATCTTCACCATCCTCGTCGAGTTCGGCGACAAGGTCGACGACAAGTACGGCGGCGACCCCGGTCCCCTGCACAACAAGATCCCCGCGCCGGACCGTAAGAAGGACAACTCCACGTACTGGAAGAAGGACTTCGACAAGGAGCACTTCCAGAAGACGTACTTCTCGGACAAGACCGAGGACTCGGTCAAGAGCTACTACGAGAAGCAGTCCTCCGGGCGCTACTCCGTCGACGGCACGGTCTCCGACTGGGTCAAGGTCGACTACAACGAGGCCCGTTACGGGTCCAACTACTGCGGCGACACCAACTGCCCGACCGTGTGGGACGCGATCCGCGACGGCGTCACCAAGTGGGTCGAGGACCAGAAGGCCGCGGGCAAGAGCGACAAGGAGATCGCCGACCAGGTCGCCGAGTACGACCAGTGGGACCGCTACGACTACGACGAGGACGGCGACTTCAACGAACCGGACGGCTACATCGACCACTTCCAGTTCGTGCACGCCGGTGAGGACGAGTCGGCCGGCGGCGGCGCCGAGGGCGAGAACGCCATCTGGGCGCACCGCTGGTACGCCTACGGCAGCGACGCGGGCAAGACCGGTCCCGAGGGCAACAAGGCCGGCGGCACGCAGATCGGCGACAGCGGCGTCTGGGTCGGCGACTACACGGCGCAGCCGGAGAACGGCGGTCTCGGCGTCTTCGTCCACGAGTACGGACACGACCTGGGCCTGCCCGACCACTACGACACCACCGGCGAGGCGGAGAACTCCGTCGGCTTCTGGTCGATCATGTCCGTGGGCTCCTGGCTCAACAAGGGCAAGGACGCCATCGGCGACTCCGCGGGCGACATGAGCGCCTGGGACAAGCTCCAACTCGGCTGGCTGGACTACGACACGGCGAAGGCGGCCACCAAGTCCCGCCACAAGCTGGGCACTCACTCGTACCAGACGAAGAACAAGCAGGCGCTGGTGGTGGAGTTGCCCGAGAAGGACGTCACCACCACCATCACCGAGCCCGCCGAGGGCGAGAAGCAGTGGTGGAGCGGCAGCGGCGACGATCTGCGCAACACCCTTTCCCGCAGCGTGGATCTGACGGGCAAGTCCAAGGCGTCGCTGGACCTCAAGGGCTGGTGGGACATCGAGGAGAACTACGACTTCCTCTACACCGAGGTCTCCGAGGACGGCGAGAACTGGACGCCGATCGACGGCACGGCCGACGGCAAGCCCATCCCGCGCGACGGCAGCGACCAGCCGGGCCTGTCCGGCGTCTCGAAGACCTACAAGGACCTCTCCTTCCCCCTCGACGACTTCGCGGGCAAGAAGATTGATGTTCGCTTCCGTTATCTGACGGACGGTGGGGTGGCCCAGAAGGGCTTCGCAGCCGACGCGTTGAGCGTCACCGCGGACGGCGAGAAGATCTTCGAGGACGGCGCCGAGGGCGACGACGACAACGGCTGGGAGACGAAGGGGTTCTCGCGCATCGGGAAGTCCTTCACCAAGCCCTACGCGCAGTACTACCTCGCCGAGAACCGCAACCACGTCTCGTACGACAAGTCCCTGAACTACGGGCCGTACAACTTCGGTTGGACCACCGAGAAGCCCGACTGGGTCGAGCGCTACGGCTACCAGAAGGGACTGCTCGTCTGGCTCTGGGACACCTCTCAGCAGGACAACAACGTCTCGGCGCACCCGGGCGAGGGTCTGATCCTGCCGGTGGACGCGCACGCGAAGGCGGAGAAGTGGGCGGACGGCACACCGCTGCGCAACCGTATGCAGGCCTACGACTCGACCTTCGGAAAGTTCGCCACGAAGGGGATCACTCTCCACAACGACGGTGAAGCGGTCAAGATCAAGTCGAAGAAGGGCATATCGGCCTTCGACGACCACAAGGGCACGTACTGGTACAAGTCGAACCCCACTCAGGGGGTCAGGGTGCCGGACACGGGCACCCGGATCGAGGTCGTCCAGCAGCCCCGCTCGGGTAAGACGATCACCGTCAAGGTGAGACCTTCCACAAATTAATTTGCATCGTTGCAGGTCAAAACATGATCGGCCGTTGCCCCCCTGGCGGGCAGCGGCCGATCGCGTTTAGATGCCTGTGACGGACCTTCGCGGAGGTCCACCGGAACAGTCTCGCGGGGGTGTTGTTGATCATGGCTGGAGGCGGATTCGTCCAGCTACCGGACGGGAGCGTGATCGTCGCGCTGACCCTTCCGGTCCCGGACCGGCGTGCACCCAGGCAGCCGGAGCCGGAGACGGGGGCGACCACGGACGCGAGCCCGGAGCAGGCCACGGAGGGCCGGCAGCCGGGCTTGGTGCGGCAGGGCCGCAGGGGCGGCGCGTACGACGGCCTGATGCCGGAGCCGCGTCGCTGGTCCGCTCATGCCGACGAGGCGCACACGGTGCGCGCCGTCACGGCCAGGCGGCACGGCGAGGAGCCGCGCGTCCGCGTGCTCGTCCACTCGGTGAACCGGGCCCGCGCCCTGACCAGGCTGCGGAACCTCGGTATGCGCGCGGTGTATCTGCGGGGCAACGCCGAGCCGCCGACCGCCGACGAGATCACGGCGGTGCTGCACCATCCCGACGGGCTGGTCTGGCGTACGACGCCGGGCGACGACCGCGAATCCTGGCACCCCATCGAGTCCCTGCTGCGGCCCTCGGACCGCGGGGTGCGCACCGGCTAGCGGCTCCCGGGCGGGCGACGCCGGTCAGGACCCCCGCAGCACCGGCGTGCCCGAGAGCTGCACGCCCGCGTCGCGCAGCTCGTCGAGCGCGTGCTCCGTGGTCGCGGGCGCGACGCCCGCCGTGAGGTTCAGCAGGACGCGGGTACGGAAGCCCTCGGCGGCGGCGTCGAGGGCGGTGGCCCGTACGCAGTGGTCGGTGGCGATGCCGACCACGTCGACCTCGTCCACGTCCCGCTGCCGCAGCCACTCCGTGAGCGGAGTGCCGTTCTCGTCCGTGCCCTCGAAGCCGCTGTAGGCGGCCGAGTACGAGCCCTTGCTGAAGACGGCGTCGATCGAGCCGGCCGCGACCGCGGGCGCGAAGTTCGGGTGGAAGCCGATGCCTTCGGTGCCGGCCACGCAGTGCGGCGGCCAGGAGTGCGCGAAGTCGGGGTTGTCGGAGAAGTGGTCGCCCGGCTCGACGTGGTGGTCGCGGGTGGCGACCACGTGCCGGTAGCCGGCGGCGGCGTCCCCGACGAGGTCGGTGATGGCCGCGGCCACGTCCGCGCCTCCGCCGACGCCGAGGCTCCCCCCTTCGCAGAAATCGTTCTGCACGTCTACGACGATCAGTGCCCGGTGCATTGTGAACGCCTTTCGGAGGTGAGGGGCGTGTCGGAGGCGGTCCGGCACGACCCTAGAGAATCAGCCGCTCCCGTGGGAGGTCCCACGCAGCCCTCACGCGTACTCCGTCGGCAACACCGGCTCGCCGCGTGAGAGTTGCATGGCCGACATCGGCAGATACGCGAGCGCGCGCCGGTGCCGGTCCCGCGCCGCGTCCAGCGGCTCACGGGCCACGGTCTCGCCGCCGCGTACCAACCGCACCTGGAGTCCGTACGGGGCGAGTTCCTCCGGCATCGCACCGGTGCCGACGACCTCTGCCTCCGCGACGCCGTCCGCGTCGGGGCGGCGCGCGGCCCATTTCGCACCGCCAGAGGAGGTCTTGCCGCCCATCGACTTCTTCGCGACGGGGTGCAGCGGCGCGTCCGGGCCGTCGGAGCCCGCACGGGCGACGAGCTTGTAGACCATCGCGCACGTCGGGTGTCCGCTGCCGGTCACCAGTTGCGTGCCGACCCCGTACGCGTCGACGGGCGCCGCCGCGAGCGAGGCGATGGCGTACTCGTCGAGGTCGCTGGTGACCACGATCCGCGTGCCGGCGGCGCCCAGTTCGTCGAGCTGGTGCCGTACCCGGTGGGCGAGCAGCAGCAGGTCGCCGGAGTCGATGCGTACGGCGCCGAGCCCGGGACCGGCGATGTCGACGGCGGCGCGCACGGCCTCCCCGACGTCGTAGGTGTCCACGAGCAGGGTCGTGCCGCTGCCCAGCGACTCGACCTGCGCGGTGAACGCGTCGCGCTCGCTGTCGTGCAGCAGCGTGAAGGAGTGCGCGCTGGTGCCGACGGTGGGGATGTCGTAGCGGAAGCCGGCCGCGAGGTCCGAGGTGGAGGCGAAGCCGCCGAGGTAGGCGGCGCGGGAGGCGGCCACCGCGGACAGTTCGTGGGTGCGCCGCGCGCCCATCTCCATCAGCGGGCGCCCGCCGGCGGCGACGGCCATGCGGGAGGCCGCGGCGGCCACCGCCGAGTCGTGGTTGAGGATCGAGAGGATGACCGTCTCCAGCAGTACGCACTCGGCGAAGCTGCCCTCGACGCGCATCACGGGCGACCCCGGGAAGTACACCTCGCCCTCGGGGTAGCCGAGGATGTCGCCGGCGAAGCGGTAGCCCGCCAGCCACTCCAGGGTGGGCTCGTCGACTATGCGGCGCTCGCGCAGCCAGCCGAGCACCTGGTCGTCGAAGCGGAAGTTCTCCACCGCGTCCAGCACCCGGCCGGTGCCGGCGACGACTCCGTAGCGGCGGCCCTCCGGCAGCCTGCGGGCGAACACCTCGAAGGCGCAACGGCGTTCGGCGGTGCCGGCGCGCAGCGCGGCCTGGAGCATGGTGAGTTCGTACTGATCGGTGAAGAGCGCCGTCGACGGCACGGCCACCGGCAGTCCCTTGTCGGCCACGTTCACTTCCACTGACTCCTCGCTCATCAGGGCCCCTTGGTGCGGGGACGGTACGGGGCCCGACCCTACACCACATCTCGTCACTCTGACGATATCGCTCGTGGCCGTTTGGCCAGCCGACGCCCCCGGGTGGCAGCATGGGACCCGTGAGTGTTGCCCCTACCGAGATCGAGAAGCCCGAGTCGGCCGAAGCGCCCGCGGAGGTGCCCGAGCCCGACCTGCCGTGGGCGACGATCGTGCACAACGACCCGGTCAACCTCATGAGCTATGTGACCTACGTCTTCCAGAGCTACTTCGGCTATCCCAAGGAGAAGGCGAAGAAGCTGATGATGGACGTCCACCACAAGGGCCGCGCCGTCGTCTCCACCGGCAGCCGCGAAGAGATGGAGCGCGACGTGCAGGCGATGCATGGCTACGGCCTCTGGGCCACTCTCCAGCAGGACCGCTGATGGCGGGGCACTTCGAAGCCACCGGCGACGGCGGCGCCGCCATCGCCCTCGACGAGGTCGAGATCTCGATCCTGCGCAGCCTCGCCGTCCAGCTCCTGGAACTGATCGGCCCCGGCGACGAACCGGCCGACGGCGAGGACCCGCTGACGGCGATCCTCAGCGAGGGCCCGAGCCAGCCGCCCTCCGACCCGGCGCTGGCCCGGCTCTTCCCCGACGCCTACGGTCCCGGTCCGGCCGCACCGGCGGGCGGTGAGGACGAGGAGGAGCGCGAGGCATCCGCCGAGTTCCGCCGCTTCACCGAGAACGAACTGCGCGCCCGCAAGCGGGAGGACGGCCTCGCCGTCGTACGCGCCCTGGACTCCCTGAGCCCCGACGGCGGGGGCGCGGTGCTCACGCTCAAGCGCGAGGAGTCGCGGCAGTGGATCGGCGCCCTCAACGACTTGCGGCTGGCCATCGGTACGCGCCTCGAGGTCACCGACGACGAGGACAGCAACGAGCTGTACTCCCTGCCGGACGACGACCCGCGCAAGCCGATGGTGATGGCGTATCTGTGGCTGGGCGGGCTCCAGGAGACGCTCGTCGAGACACTGCTTCCGTAACGCCTCGTCAACGCCTCTTTTCCGTTCGCCGTCCGTGCTGCGCGCCTCCGCGGCGGCGCGGTCGCGTCCTCCGAGCGCGTCCTCCCAGGCCCCTGATCGGATGGCATCCGCCCGCCGGTGACCGGCGTGACNGGGCCATGCGCCCGCGCGCGGACATGATGAGTGCTCTGCCCTGTGAATCCCGAAGCCCCCGGACGGTCCGGACGATGCCGGGGGCGCCGGTACGTACGAACGCCCCGGCGTTCCGAGCACCCGTCAACTCCCGCCGCGCGGGCGCCCGTCCGCACCGCGACCCCGCGCACCGCGATCCCGCGAACCGTGAGCCGCGAACCGCGAGCGCCCGGCGCGGCCGGAGGACGGCGGAGAAAGGCGCACCCATGGCCTCCGAGCAGGTCGACGACCGCGGCGCACCGCGCGGCGGCGCCACCACACCATCCGAGGCGGCCGCCGCCGTCCCGCCCGAGGAGGGCTACCACCGCGGGCTCGGCAGCCGCCAGATCCAGATGATCGCCATCGGCGGCGCGATCGGCACGGGCCTCTTCCTCGGTGCGGGCAAGGCCATCACGAAGGCCGGGCCCAGCCTGATCCTCGCGTACGCGGTGGCGGGCACCGTCATCTGGTTCATCATGCGGGCGCTGGGCGAACTCCTCCTCTACCGGCCGGTGTCCGGCTCCTTCTCGGAGTACGCGCGGGAGTTCCTCGGGCCCTTCTTCGGCTTCGCGACCGGATGGACGTACTGGCTCTTCTGGGTCGTCACCGGCATCACCGAGGTCACCGCCGCCGCCACCTATGTGCAGTACTGGTGGCCCGCGGTACCGCAGTGGGTCTCCGCGCTCGTCTTCACGCTCGTGCTGTACGGGGCGAATCTGATCTCCGTACGGATCTTCGGGGAGCTGGAGTTCTGGTTCTCGATGGTCAAGGTCACGGCCATCATCGGCATGATCCTCATCGGCGTCGGCGTGATCACCCTCGGCTTCTCCGACGCGGGCGGCACCGCCTCGGTGAGCCTGCTGTGGTCGGACGGCGGCTTCTTCCCGGAGGGCCTCGGCGGGACGCTGATGACGCTCCAGATCGTGATGTTCTCCTTCCTCGCCGTCGAACTCGTCGGCATCACGGCGGGGGAGTCGGTGAATCCGCGCAAGACACTGCCCCGCGCCGTGCGGACGGTGCCGTGGCGCATCGCGCTCTTCTACATCGGCGCCCTCACGGTGATCCTCTCGGTGGTCTCGTGGACCGAATTCGAGCCCGGCACCAGCCCGTTCGTGGCGGCCTTCGCGAAGATCGGCCTGCCGGCGGGCGCGGCGGTCGTCAACTTCGTCGTCCTCACCGCGGCCCTCTCCTCCTGCAACTCCGGCATGTACTCCACGGGCCGGATGCTGCGCGACCTCGCGCTCAACGGACAGGGCCCGCGGCCCTTCCGCGGCCTCACCGGCAACGGGCTGCCGCTGCTGGGCACCAGCGTCTCCGCGGCGCTGATGACGGTGGGCGTGTGGATCAACTACCAGTGGCCGTCGAAGGCGTTCGACTACGTGGTGGCCTTCGCCACGATCTCCGGCATGTGGGCCTGGGTGATGATCCTCGCCGCGCACATCCGCTACCGCCGGGCCGCCGACCGCGGGCTGCTGCCGCGCTCGGCGTTCCCGGCCCCCTGCGCCCCGTACGCGAGTTGGGCCTCGCTCGGCTTCATCGGCGCCGTCGTCGTACTGATGGGCTTCGACCCCGACTCCCGGGTCTCGCTGTACGGGGCGCCGGTGTGGGCGGCCGGTCTCGTCGTCGCGTACTTCGTGCTCAAGGCGCGCGACCCGGGGACCTTCGTGCGCGGCGAGGCGGGGGCGGAGCAGCCCCGGGAGCCCTGACCCGTACGTACGGCCCGCGCGGTGCGCCCGGCCCCGCGCCGCCCCGCCGTACGTCCGCACCCTGCGAAGGCCCTGGTCCGACGCCCTCCGCGGCGGGCCGGGGCCGCCGCATATCCTTCCCGTCATGCTGACCATCACCCAGGAGCTGTACGACAAGGTCGTCGCCCACGCCCGCAAGGACCACCCGGACGAGGCGTGCGGCGTCATCGCCGGGCCCGCGGGCACGGACCGCCCGGAGCGCTTCATCCCCATGCTCAACGCGGCGCGCTCACCGACGTTCTACGAGTTCGACTCGGCCGATCTGCTGCGCCTGTACCGGGAGATGGACGACAGGGACGAGGAGCCCACCGTCATCTACCACTCGCACACCGCCACCGAGGCCTACCCCTCGCGCACCGACATCGGCTACGCCAACGAGCCCGGCGCCCACTACGTGCTGGTCTCCACCGCCGAGTGCGGCAACGACGAAGGCCCCGTCTCCTTCCGGTCGTTCCGCATCGTGGACGGCGAGGTCACCGAGGAGGACGTCGAGATCGTGGACGGGCAGCGCTCCGCCTGAGCCTCCGGCCGCCCCGTAGGCCGGACCGTCCGCTCCCCGCCGGCTCCCGGGCGGCCAGCCGCCATACGAGACGCTGCCGTCCGCATCCCGGGACGCACATCCGGGCCGCGCGCCGGGAATCGTTACGATGAGCCCATGGTTGTCCACGACGTGAGTGCATCTCCGAGGGCGCGGGGCACGCTGCTCGTCGGGCGCCTGCACGTCGATCTGTGCCGTCTCGCCAGCGCGCTGGGACGCTAGCGGCGCCGCGCGTACGTCCGCACACGACGGCGGCGGCGCGACGCGGTCCCGGCGCCGCGCCGGCCGATGCGTCCCGTACCCGCGAACCGCACCGCACCGGAATCGCACTGTCCGTCCCGCACGCACACCGTCCAGCCCGTCTCCACCACAGGAGCTTCCATGGCCATCGAGGTCCGCATCCCGACCATCCTCCGCACCTACACGGACGGCGAGAAGTCCGTCACGGGGCAGGGCGGCACCCTGAAGGAGCTCTTCGAGGACCTGGAGAGCCGCCACACGGGCATCCAGGACAGGATCGTCGACGGCGGCGAGCTGCGCCGCTTCGTGAACGTCTACCTCAACGACGAGGACGTCCGCTTCCTCGGCGGCATCGGCACCGAGCTGAACGACGGCGACAACGTGACGATCCTGCCCGCCGTCGCCGGCGGATCGCCCGCCCACGCCCGCCCCGGTGAGCGCTGATGCGCTACGACTCGCCCCTCGACGCGGTCGGCGACACCCCGCTCGTACGGCTGCCGCGGCTCTCGCCCTCCGAGGACGTACGGATCTGGGCGAAGCTCGAGGACCGCAACCCGACGGGCTCCGTGAAGGACCGTCCGGCCCTCTACATGGTCGAACAGGCCGAGAAGGAAGGCCGGTTGACGCCCGGCTGCACCATCCTGGAGCCGACCTCCGGCAACACCGGCATCTCGCTCGCCATGGCGGCACGCCTCAAGGGCTACCGGATCGTGTGCGTGATGCCGGAGAACACCAGTGAGGAGCGGCGCCAGTTGCTCGCCATGTGGGGCGCCGAGATCATCTCCTCGCCCGCGGCGGGCGGTTCGAACACCGCCGTACGCGTCGCCAAGGAGCTGTCCGCGGAGCACCCGGACTGGGTGATGCTCTACCAGTACGGCAACCCGGCCAACTCCGCTGCGCACTACGCCTCCACGGGTCCCGAGATCCTCGCGGACCTGCCCTCCCTCACCCACTTCGTGGCGGGTCTGGGCACCACCGGCACCCTGATGGGCGCGGGCCGCTATCTGCGCGAGCAGCGCCCCGGCGTCCAGATCGTCGCCGCCGAACCGCGCTACGACGACCTCGTCTACGGCCTGCGGAACCTGGACGAGGGCTTCGTGCCGGAGCTGTACGACGAGTCGGTGCTCACCGGCCGCTTCTCCGTCGGCTCCGAGGACGCGGTGCGGCGCACCCGTGAACTCCTCGCCGAGGAGGGCATCTTCGCGGGCGTCTCCTCCGGCGCCGCGCTGCACGCCGCCGCCGGGATCGCACGCAAGGCCCAACGGGCGGGCGAGAGCGCCGACATCGTCTTCGTCGTCGCCGACGGCGGCTGGAAGTACCTCTCCACCGGCATCTACACGGCGGAGTCCACGGAGGCGGCCGTCGAGCTGCTGCACGGCCAACTCTGGGCGTAGACCGCCGGGTTCGGGCCGTACGCGCCCAACAGGGCGCGGTGAGCGGGGAGTTCGCCCGTACACCGGCGGCCTCCGGTGCGGGCGTCCGCCCGGCTCACTCCTCGCCGCAGAGGTGACGCACCTGAGCCCAGGTCTCCCGGTCCACCTCGCCCGCCCGGCGCCGGAAGTCGCGCAGCGGCACCTCCCACGCGTCGCCGGTACGCAGCGCGGTCACCCGGCCCGGCGCGTCCGGGACCGTCCCCGGCGGCAGCGCCAGCGTCGCCCCCGGTGTCTCCGGCGTACGGGACTCGCCCTCGCCGTACGGGCGTTCGGCGCTGACCCGTACCACGCGTGCCCCGTCGATGCGCACCGCGAGCACCAGGACGAGCAGCGGCTCCCGCGTCCACCAGATCTCCCCGGCGCGCGGCCCACGGTCGGGCAGCGGCACCCCGGTACGCCGGCTGCCGCCGCCGCGCGGACGGAAGAAGGGACGGCCCGTACGCGCGCCCCCGTCGACCAGCGCGGCCACAAGTGACAGCACCACGACGGCACCCAGCGCCAGCCACCACCAAGTCTCCACGCCCGCTTCGCCTCCCGGCCTCCGGACCGGCCTTTCCCGGCCGTGCGCGGCGGCACCGCACAGACTGCCGACCGTACCCCCCGCGCTGGTGATTCCGCCCACACCAGCACGCTCTTGAGTCCAAAGGCGGCGCCCAGCGGCTTACGCTCGAAAAACCCCACAGCCGCCAACGGAGGTCCCGCTTCATGAAGCTCACCGTCGTCGGCTGCTCCGGGTCCTTCCCTTCGGCGGAGTCGGCCTGTTCGAGCTATCTGGTCGAGGCCGACGGATACCGGCTGCTGCTCGACATGGGCAACGGCGCGCTCGGTGAGCTACAGCGGCACAGCGGGCTCTACGACCTGGACGCCATCGCCCTCAGCCACCTCCACCCCGACCACTGCATCGACATGTGCGGCTACTTCGTCGCGCGCTACTACCGGCACGAGGGCGGACGCTGCGAGCCGATCCCGGTCTACGGACCGCGCGGCACCGAGCGGCGGCTCACCGTCGCCTACGGGGACACCCCGTCCGACTCGGCCATGAGCGAGGTCTTCGACTTCCGCACCCTCACCGCGGGAGCGGTCTTCGAGCTGGGCCCCTTCACCGTGCGTACGGACGAGGTCGCGCATCCCGTCGAGTCGTACGCGTTCCGGGTCACCCACCGCGAAAGCGGCCGCAGCCTCGTCTACTCGGGTGACACGGGCCGGTGCGGAGCGCTGACGGAACTGGCCCGCGGCGCCGGGCTCTTCCTGTGCGAGGCGTCCTTCACGGACGGCAAGGAGTCCATCCCCGACCTGCACCTCAACGGCCGCGAGGCCGGGGTCTGCGCGCAGGAGGCGGGGGTGGAGCGGCTGGTGCTCACACACGTACCGCCGTGGACGGACGCGAAGGTCAATCTGCGGGACGCGAAGGACGTCTTCGAGGGGCCCGTGGAGCTGGCCAGGGCCGGCGCGGTCTACGAGCTGTAGCACCCCCGGGCCCTCGCGCCCCCGCGCCTCCGCGAACCCCCGCGCGCACGGCTGCGCGCCCGCCGCCCGCCGGTGAGCGGGAGACGGGCGCGGCGGCCGGTCGGATGCGGTGGTCGGATTCGGCGGTCAGATCCGGGTGGGTGCGCGGTCCTGGTCGCCGTCGCCCTCTCCGTCGTCCCCTCCCGTACGCCCGGACCCCCGGGCCGTACGGTCCTGGCGCGGATCCCGCGGGGAACCGGTGTTGCGGGCCGAGCCGTCGAGCAGGGCGGGCTGCTCCTCCTTGTCCATGGCTTTGTCCACGGACTTCTCCAAGGACGTCTCGGAGACCGCGCCCACGACGGCCACGGGCACCCCGTCGCCGACCTGGCCCTCGTTCTCCGGACGGGGCTCGCGCGAGCGCTCCCGCTCCCGGCTCTCCTCGTCGGGCTCCGGCGCCTCACGGCCCGGCGTGGGCAGGTCGAACTTGACGATCGCGAAGCGGAAGACGGCGTAGTAGACCACCGCGAAGGCCAGGCCCAGGAGCATCAGACTCCACGGGTTGGTGGCGATGCCGAGGTTCAGCAGGAAGTCGATCGCACCGGCCGAGAAGCCGAATCCGTCCTTCATGCCCAGCGCCCAGGCCAGGGCCATGGAGACGCCGGTCAGCACCGCGTGGATCGCGTACAGCAGGGGCGCGATGAACATGAACGAGAACTCGATGGGCTCCGTCACGCCCGTGATGAAGGCGGTGAGCGCGAGCGAGAGCATCAGTCCGCCGACGACCTTGCGGCGCTCCGGGCGTGCGCAGTGGTACATCGCCAGGCAGGCCGCGGGCAGCGCGAACATCATGATCGGGAAGAAGCCGGTCATGAACTGCCCGGCGCTGGGGTCGCCCGCGAGGAAGCGCGCGATGTCGCCGTGCTGTCCCTTGTACGAGCCGGCCTGGAACCACGGGAAGGAGTTGAGCAGGTGGTGCATGCCGATCGGGATCAGCGCCCGGTTGGCCACCCCGTACACACCCGCCCCCGCTGCCCCCGACCCCACGAGCCAGGCGCCGAAGTCGTGCAGCCCCGTGCCCAGTACGGGCCAGATGTAGCCGAAGACCACGCCGATACCGAGCCCCGCGAAGGCGGAGAGGATCGGCACCAGACGGCGTCCGCCGAAGAAGCCCAGCCAGTCGGGGAGCTTCTTGCGGTAGTAGCGCTGGTAGAGCAGCGCGACGACGATGCCGATGATCACGCCGCCGAGCACGCCCGCGTCCACGGGTGGCGCGGCCGTGCCGACCTTGCCGTCGACGACCTTCTCGACCTTGGGCAGGTTCCCGTCGGAGAAGGCGCCGAGGACGTTCTTGAAGACCAGGTAGCCGACGACCGCCGCGAGCGCGGTCGACCCGTCCGACTTGCGGGCGAAGCCGACCGCGATGCCGACGGCGAAGAGCAGCGGCATGTTGTCGATCAGCGCGCCGCCGCCCTTGGCGAGGAACTCGGCGATGCGGTTGAGGAAGTGCGGGAACCCCGGGCGGCCGAGCATGTCGGCCTGGCCCAGCCGCACCATCAGTGCCGCGGCGGGCAGTGTCGCGATCGGAAGCATGAGGCTGCGGCCGATGCGCTGGGCGACAGCCATCGCGCCCGAGCCACGGGCCGCCCTCTGGGTGTCGGTAGCCGTGGTCATCAACGTTCCTCCAGTGGTCTGCGGGAGGTCGGACCGTACGGAGCAGACCCCGTTAGTGGTGTAGACCTCTTGTAGCACGAGCGCGGAAGACGCGAGAAGCCCAGTTTGTCTGGTATGGGGGCATATCCGCCTGTCGGTACGGGAGCCCTCCGTGCCGGCTCCACGGGGGCGCCCCGGCGGTCCGGTTCCGGCCCGGCGGGCGGCTGCGGCGGACCGCGCCATACTGGTGTGACCTCGGTCTGGCCCGGTGCGTGCCGCGCGTCGGGCCAGTGGCGCCGGAGATCAGGAGACAGACATGAGCAGCAAAGCCGAAAAGATCGTCGCCGCGCTCGGCGGGCTGGACAACATCTCCGAGATCGAAGGCTGCATCACCCGTCTCCGTACCGAACTCGCGGACGCCGCCCTCGTCGACGAGGCTGCGCTGCGCGCCGCCGGTGCGCACGGCGTCGTGAAGATGGGCTCGGCCGTGCAGGTCGTCATCGGCACCGACGCCGACCCGATCGCGGGGGAGATCGAGGACATGCTGTGACGGGTGCGGAGGCCGCAGGACGGCCGGCGCCCACGCCCGTGCGCTGAACGTGCGCCGGACGGGCCCGTGTTGAGGGGCTCGTGCCGAACGGCCATGCAGGGAACGGGTGTTCGCGATCCGGGGCCGTCGCGCCCGACGCATCCCGTACGCATCCCGTACGCATCCCGTACGCAGCGACGGCGGGCGACCCGCCACCGCGGAGACCCCCTAGGCTCGCCCCATGACTCGTATCGACGGCCGTACGGCTGACCAGTTGCGCCCCATCAGCATCGACCGCGGCTGGAGCAAGCACGCCGAGGGATCCGTTCTGATCTCCTTCGGCGACACCCGGGTGCTGTGCACCGCCAGCGTCACCGAGGGCGTGCCGCGCTGGCGGAAGGGAAGCGGCGAGGGCTGGGTGACGGCCGAGTACGCGATGCTGCCGCGGTCCACCAACACCCGCGGCGACCGCGAGTCCGTACGCGGCAGGATCGGCGGCCGTACGCACGAGATCTCCCGGCTCATCGGGCGTTCGCTGCGGGCCGTCGTGGACTACAAGGCGCTCGGCGAGAACACGGTCGTCCTCGACTGCGACGTCCTCCAGGCCGACGGCGGCACCCGCACCGCCGCGATCACGGGGGCCTATGTCGCGCTGTCGGACGCCGTGGCCTGGGCGCGCGAGAAGAAGATCGTCAAGAGCAAGGCGCAGCCGCTGAACGGCACGGTCGCCGCGGTCAGCGTCGGCATCGTCGACGGGGTGCCGCTGCTGGACCTGTGCTACGAGGAGGACGTGCGCGCCGAGACCGACATGAACGTCGTCTGCACCGGCGACGGGAACTTCGTCGAGGTGCAGGGCACCGCCGAGGGCGCGCCGTTCGCACGCGCGGAACTCGACGGGCTGCTGGACCTCTCCCTCGCGGGCTGCGAGCAGCTCGCCGGCTTCCAGTGGGAGTCGGTCGGCGACTGAGCCTGCTGGGCTGACCGAGCCCGCCGAGGCGGGCGGTGCGCCCCGCGCGGGGCGCCGAATGCGCAGCGTACGAAGGGCAGTTGGGACCCGGGAACTTTGCGTGGGCTTTACGCGTCCTAGGGGGTACGGGCCGTGCGGGTCAAACCGCACGGCCCGTCCAATGACAACGGAAGAGGTCCTCTTGCGCCGTTCCCCCGTGTTCGCCGCCGTCGGCACCACCGTGTTCGCCGCCACCGTCCTGACCGGATGCGGCGCCGTCGACAAGGCGGTGAGCTGCGCCAACACGGCGGTCACCGTGGCGGAGGCGGCCGACGATCTCCAACAGGCCGTCTCCGGCGCCTCGGAGGACCCGGCGCAGGCGCGCGAGTCGATAAACCGGATAGACAAGAGCCTGGACAAGCTCGACGACAGCACGGGAGACGCGGACGTCGACAAGGCGGTGGGGCACATGAGCGACGCCGTCGACGACGCCCGCAAGGCCGTCGACGCCGGACGCGAGCCCGACGTACGGCCCGTGGGGAAGGCCGCGGACGAGCTGACCCGGGTCTGCACGGGCTGACGCGCCTGCGGGGAGTCTGCGGGCGGGCGGCACGGCCGGCGGGGCTCAACGCGCGGGCAGGGCCCGGCCGTTCAGCCGGTGGCCAGATGCGTCAGCGCGTAGATCACGAGTCCCGCCAGCGAACCGACGACCGTGCCGTTGAGACGGATGAACTGCAGATCGCGGCCGATGTGCGCCTCGATCTTCTTCGACGTGTGCTCCGCGTCCCAGCCCGCGACGGTCTCCGTGATCAGTGACGTGATCTCGTCCCGGTAGGTCGTCACGACGTGCACGGCGGCGCCCTCGATCCAGCCGTCGACCTTGCCGCGCAGCCGCTTGTCCGACGCCATCCGCTGCCCCAGCGACAGCAGCGACGTCCGTGCGCGCACCCGCAGTTCGCTGCGCTCGTCCTCCGCGGCGGCGACGATCATCGAACGCACCGAGTTCCAGGACGAGGAGATCAGGTCCTGCACCTCGCTGCGGCCGAGCACATCGCTCTTGAGGCGTTCCACGCGCTCCCGTGTGCGCGGGTCCGAACGCAGGTCCGCGGCGAAGTCGTTGAGGAACCGGTCGATCGCGCCGCGTGCGGGATGCTCCGGCATGTCGCGCATCTCCGTCACGAAGCGCAGCAGCTCCCGGTAGACGCGGTCGCCGACGCGGCGGTCCACGAAGCGCGGCGTCCAGCCGGGCGCGCCGCCCGTGACGGCGTCCATCACCGAATCGCTGTGCGCCTCAAGCCAGTCGGCGGCCCGCGCGCACACCAGATCCACGATCCTCCGGTGCCCCTGGTCCGCGACGACGCGCTCCAGCATCGCCCCCAGACCCGGCGCGATCTCCTGGGCGTCGGCCCGGCGCGTGACGGCCTCGCCCACCACCGCCTGCACGTCGGAGTCGCGCAGCACGGCGAGGGCGCCCCGCAGCGCCGTCGACAGCTCGGAGGTGACCCGGTCCGCGTGCTCCGGCTCCGCGAGCCACGACCCGAAGCGGCCCGAGATGCCCACCGCCCGCAGCCGGGAGCGTACGACGTCGCCCGAGAGGAAGTTCTCCCCGACGAACTCGCCCAGTGTGTGCCCGAGTTGGTCCTTCTTGGTGGGGATGATGGCCGTGTGCGGGATGGGCAGCCCCAGCGGATGCCGGAAGAGCGCCGTCACCGCGAACCAGTCCGCCAGCGCGCCGACCATCCCGGCCTCCGCGGCGGCGGCGACATAACCGCTCCACACTCCCGCGCCCTCGTGCTGCGCCCACTTGGCCAGCACGAAGACCGTGGCCATCAGCAGCAGGGCGCCCGTCGCGATGGTCTTCATCCGCGTCACACCGCGGGCGCGCTCCTCGTCGGCGGCGGTGAAGGTGCCCAGCGGGCCCGGGTTGGGGGGACGGCGCCCGCCGCCGGAGCCCGCGCCCTCGCCTGCTCCCGAGCCACCGCCCGTTCTCCCGTACGGTGGGCCGGACGCCGAACTGCCGCCGCCCGAGCGCCCGTTCGGGCCCGCGTCCGCGGACCGCGCCGCCGTACCGCCTGTGATTGCTCTCACTGTGCCGCCGCCCCCGGCGGCGACCTCGCCCGCTTTTGCCTGATCCATCCACTCCACCGTTCGGCCGGTCCCCCCTACAGTGTCCCAAGGTGCCTGACAGGTGGAACGAAGCCCGGGCGATCGGCGTCTGTCATTGCGGACGGCCAAGCGACCGTCACCGGCCCCGCACCGCCCCCGCGGCGGGCCCCCGCCGGGATCGTGGGATCATTTCACCGCGACCACTCGGAGCCTCGGGCTCCGCCTGCCCGAGGAGATACACCGAGCGTGACCAGAAACATGGGTTATGCCTTGCTCGCCGGTCTGGCGGCGATCGTCGTGCTCGTCTCGACCGCCGTCTTCATCGGCGTCGGCAGCGAGGACGGCAGCCTCGACGGCCTCACGCAGAGCACCGGTGACTCCGCGGCGCCCGCCTCCTCCGGCAACTGGGTCGGCACCTGGTCCGCGCCCGCCGTGGCGGCCGAGCCCAACACCCGCGACGGCTACCACCGGATGTCGATACGGAACGTCGTCCACACCTCGGTCGGGGGCTCCGGCGCCCGCATCACGCTCTCCAACCTCTACGGCACCAAGCCCCTCGTCGTCACGCACGCGACGCTCGCCCTCGCCGCCGCACCCAGCAACCCGACCGCGGCGACCGGCACGATGCGCCGGCTCACCTTCAACAACTCCCGTACGGTGACGATCCCTCCGGGACGCAAGGCCACCAGCGACGCGGTGCGGCTCAACGTCCCGCACGCCGCTGACCTCCTCGTCACCACCTACTCCCCGAGGCCGTCCGGGCCGGTCACCTACCACCCCTACGCGCGTCAGACCAGCTACGTCGCACAGGGCGACAAGGCCGACGAGACCTCGGGCACCGCCTTCACCCAGCAGAGCCCGTACTGGCGCTACCTCACCGCCGTCGACGTGTGGACCCACCAGACCCAGGGCGCCGTCGCCGTCCTCGGCGACTCCATCACCGACGGCATCACCTCCAGCCCCGGCGCCAACCGCCGCTGGACGGACTTCCTCGCCGAGCGCCTCCGTACGGAACGCAACGCGCCGCGCTACAGCGTGCTCAACGGCGGCATCAGCGGCAACCGCGTCCTCGTCGACGGTCCCCGCTACTCGCCCAACAACGGGCCCAGCGGCCTGACGCGCATGCAGCGTGACGTCCTTTCACGCGCCGGAGTGCGCACCGTCGTCGTCGAGATGGGCCTCAACGACATCATCAAGCCGCCCCGACAGAACAACCCCGACCGGATCGTGGACGGCCTGCGGCAACTGGTGAAGTACGCGCACGCGCGCAACATGCGCGTCGTCGGCGGCACGCTCACGCCCTTCGGCGGGCACCGCGGCTACGAGCGGCGGCTGGACGTCATACGGCAGCGCGTGAACGAGCAGATCCGCTCCGGCAAGGTCTACGACTCCGTCGTCGACTTCGACGCCGCGCTGCGGGACCCGGCCGACCCCAGCCGGCTGCGTCCCGCCTACGACTCCGGCGACCATCTGCACCCCAGCGATAACGGGTTCCGTGCGATGGCCGAGGCGCTCGACCTGAAGCTGCTGAAGGGCTCGTCGCCCGCACGGACATAGGCGCGCGGCGGGGCCCCGGCACCGGTTCCGCCCGTTCCCCGTCCGCCGTGGGCGTCCTCAACTCGCCCCGTACATCCGGGCGATGACGTCCTCGATGTCCGGCTCGCGGACCGACAGATCCACCAGCGGCCAGCCGTCCGCGATCTGCGAGACGATCGGTGCCGCGCTCGCCGACGCCGGGAAGGCGAGCCACTGGCGCGGGCCGTCCGTACGGACCGTACGGGCGCCGTCGACGCCCTCGATCGGGGGGAGTTCGCGCTCCAGATCGACGACGAGCGTCCGTTCGCTCTCGCCCACCTCGTGCAGCCCCGACAGCTCGCCGTCGTACATCAGGCGCCCCTCGTCGATGACCATCACGCGCTTGCAGAGCTGCTCGATGTCGGTGAGGTCGTGCGTCGTGAGCAGCACCGTCGTGCCCTCGGTCGCGTTGAGGCCGCTCAGAAAGCGGCGCACCGTGGCCTTGCTGACGACGTCGAGGCCGATCGTCGGCTCGTCCAGATACAGCACGTCGGGGTCGTGCAGCAGTGCCGCGGTGATGTCGCCGCGCATGCGCTGCCCCAACGACAGTTGCCGTACGGGGACTTCGAGCAGCCCGCCCAGGTCCAGCAGCTCCACGCACCGCTCCAGGTTCTCCCGGAAGCGGGCCTCGGGGATGCGGTACATGCGGCGCATCAGGGCGTAGGAGTCGCGCAGCGGCAGGTCCCACCACAGGGTGGTGCGCTGCCCGAAGACGACGCCGATCCGCCGGGCCAGCCGCGTCCGTTCACGGGACGGGTCGACGCCCGCGACGCGCAGCCGTCCGCCGCTCGGCGTCAGGATGCCGGTGAGCATCTTGATCGTCGTCGACTTCCCCGCGCCGTTGGGGCCGATGTAGCCGACCATCTCGCCGCGCCGGACGGTGAAGGAGATGCCGTCCACGGCGCGCACCTCGCGCCGCTCGCGCCGCAGCCGTCCCGCTCTGCGGCGTACCTGGAAGACCTTCTCCAGGCCCTCCAGCACGATGAAGTCCTCGTCCATGGCCTCCCGTTCCTCTCTTCCGTTCTTCCGTCGCTCGCCCCGATCCCGGTGTGCGTACGTCCGTACGCGCGGACGTGCCGCCGTGCGAACTCCCGTGCCCGCGGGCCGTGTTCACCAGATCCCGTACATCCGTGTCAGCTCCCCGTGCTGCGGTACGCGCGCAGCCCCGCCCGCCACGCCAGTCCCGCCAGGGCGCAGCAGCCGGCCGCGACCGCCGGGCCCGCGAAGTCCGCCCAGCCCGGCAGGCCCAGCGGGTCGTCGCGGCCCAACAGGCGCAGCGCGGGCAGCCAGTTGACGAAGGCGAGCGGGATCATGAACGTCACACCGCGTACGACGTCCTTCGCGAAGACCGTCGGCGGGTACTCCAGCAGCGTCGCGCCGCCGTACGTGAAGGAGTTCTGCACCTCCGCGGCGTCCTGCGCGATGAACTGGAAGGCGCCGCCCAGGACGAAGACCGATCCGAAGATCGCCGTACCGCCCAGCACCGTCACCGCCAGCAGCGGCAGCGCCCACACCCCGCCCTCCAGCCGCAGCCCGGCCAGCGCCCAGCCGAGCACCAGCAGCGCCTGGCCGATGCGGCCCAGGCGGCGCAGCGCGAAGCGGTCCGCGGCGACCTGCGCCAGCGCCGGTACGGGACGCACCAGCATCGTGTCCATCGTGCCGTCGCGCACGCGTGTGCCCACGCGGTCGAAGGAGCCCAGCAGCAGGTCGGCGAGGCCCAGCGACGTCGCGGACATGCCGTAGAGCAGGGCGACTTCGTGCAGGGAGAAACCGGCGAGAGAGTCCACGTGGGAGAACATGATCATGATGGCGACGAAGTCCAGCACGGACGAGACGAAGCTCCCCGCGGCCATCATCACGAACGACGTCCGGTAGGCCATGGTCGAGCGGATCCACATCGCCGCTATGAAGCAGTAGGCGCGCACGCCCCAGCCCAGCCGGGTCAGAAGCCCCTCGGGCGGTACGTCCCACGGGTCCCGCCGCGCGGGCCCGTTCCGGGTCGCGGGCCCGGCACCGGTCCGTACCGACCCGGCGGGCGCCGGCACCGCCCGTGCGGCCGCGGAAGCCGTCTCCGTCTCCGTAACCCCATCCGTATCCGCCTGCGGCTCAGCCACCCTGGACCACCACCTTCCGCGTGGCCAGCGACTGGAGCGCACGGCCCGCCGCCATCAGCACCACCGCCCACACCGCCTGGAACGTGTACGCCTCCGACAACCGCGCCCCCTCGTACTGGCCCAGCAGCACATCCGCGGGGACCTGCATCGTCGCCGCCCACGGCAGCGCCCGCACCACCTCGCCGAAGGCGCCGGGGAAGACCGTCAGCGGCAGCAGCATCCCGGAGAAGAACATGCTCAGCAGCGTGCTCAGCATGTTCAGACCCGCGCCGTCCAGCAGCCAGAAGGCGCTCAGCGCGAAGAGATAGCGCAGTGCGAAGCCCGTGACGACCCCGAGCGTGACCGAGACCAGGAACGCCAGCCACGCCAACGGCGAGACGGGCAGGGCCAGTTCGAAGAGGAACGAGCCGACGACCACCGGGGCGATGCCGCGGCCCAGCAGGTGGAAGGCGGCCCGGCCGAGGTCCGCCGAGAGCCACCACATCTGGAGATCGACGGGCCGGTACAGATCGACGGCGACGTCGCCGGTACGTATGCGCTCCTGCAGCTCCTCCTGGAACCCTCCGCCGATCAACGCCGCCGCGGCGAGGATCGCCTGTCCCGTCCACACGAAGGTCAGCGCCTGTGACTGGTCGTAACCGCCCAGGTGCGGACGCTCGCTCCACAGCGCCGTGAAGGTGTAGGCGAGGATGATCCCGAACACTGTGTTGGTGAACACACCGGCCGCCGTCGCGATCCGGTAGGTCGCGTACCGGCGAAAGCTGCCTGCGGCCACGGCGAAATAAACGCCTCTCAGGCGCATCCTTTTGAAGCCTTTCTCCGTCTATCTCAGTAGTGGTTCCTCGTGGCTTTCTCACGATTGGGAAACGAGGGAGCCTAGCCCACCCGGGAAGCGGGCAGCCAACGAATATTCGCGTGCACGGCCTCGGGGCCGTGGCACGTACAGTGACGGGGGCCGCGCTCGCGTACGACCGACCCCGGTGAGCAGGACGATCGAGCCAGGCACGCGTCAGACCGTTGGGCGTCATGACCGGATCGCCCGAATTCGGACGAGGGGTCCCAGGAGAGATGAGCGACGAGCCGAAAGCAGCCGGCGACGCCGGGAGCGGCAGGACCGGATTCCGCCGGCTGCTGCCGACCTGGCGGTGGACGCTGGGCGGGATCATGATCCTGCTCGTCCTCGTGTGCGGCGTGCTCCTCGCCGGATATCTGCTGGTGAGCATCCCGCCCGCGAACAAGGCCGCCGCCGCGCAGACCAACGTCTTCCTCTACTCCGACGGCTCCCAGATCGCCCGCGACGGCGAGATCAACAGGGAGAACATCGACCTCTCCCAGGTGCCCCGCCGCGTACAGGAAGCCGTACTCGCCGCCGAGGACCGCGAGTTCTACCAGGAATCCGCGATCGACCCGAAGGCCATGGTCCGCGCCGGCTGGAACATGGTGACCGGCGGCGGCAAACAGTCCGGGTCCACGATCACGCAGCAGTACGTCAAGAACTACTACCTCAATCAGGACCAGACGCTCACCCGCAAGGCCAAGGAATTCTTCATCGCGCTGAAGCTCGACAACGAGGTCAGCAAGGGCGAGATCCTCGAGGGATACCTCAACACCAGCTACTTCGGGCGTAACGCCTACGGCATCCAGGCCGCCGCACAGGCCTATTACGGCAAGGACGCCAAAGACCTGAGCACCGCCGAGGGCGCCTACCTCGCCGCGCTCGTCAACTCGCCCAACGCCTACGACACCGAGGCGCACCCCGAGAACCGCCGGCGCGCCCTGGCCCGCTGGCACTACGTCCTCGACGGCATGACCGAGAAGCACTGGCTCGCACGGGACGAGCGCGCGTCGATGAAGTTCCCCGAGCCGGGCCGCGCCAAGCCGGCCACCGGTATGGCGGGCCAGCGCGGCTATCTCGTCGAAGCCGTCAAGAACTATCTGATCGGCAACGGCATCATCGACGAACGCCGGCTGGCCGCGGGCGGCTTCCGCATCACCACCACACTCGACCCGAAGCGCCAGAAGGCGATGGGCAAGGCGGTCGAGGACCGGCTGATGTCCAAGCTCGACAAGAAGCGCAAGGTCGACAAGTACGTTCGCGCGGGCGGCACTTCGGTCGACCCGAAGACGGGGAAGATCGTCGCGATGTACGGCGGCGTCGACTACACCAAGCAGTACGTCAACAACGCCACCCGCCGCGACTACCAAGTGGGCTCCACCTTCAAGCCGTTCATCTTCACCTCCGCCCTGCAGAACGACTCCAAGACGCAGGACGGGCGCAGCATCAACGCCAACACCGTCTACGACGGCACCAACAAGCGCGAAGTGATCAGCGACGGCCACGGCACCGACTACGCCCCGGAGAACGAGGACAAGAAGTCCTACGGACAGATCCCCGTCACCCTGGCCATGAACAAGTCCGTCAACTCCGTCTTCGCGCAGATGGGCGTCGACGTCGGCCCGAAGAAGGTCAAGCGGACCGCCGTCGACCTCGGACTCCCCGAGAAGACCCCCAACATGCCCGAGGACGGCTCCATCGCGCTCGGCGTCGCCACCGCCTCCACGACCGACATGGCCGAGGCGTACGCGACGCTCGCCAACCACGGCAAGCGCGGCCACTACAGCCTCGTCGAGAAGGCCACACACGGCGGAGAGGTCATCGACCTGCCCGACCGCGACGTCTCCGAACAGGTCGAGCGCAGCGCCGCCGATTCCACGACCGCCGTACTGCGCAAGGTCGTCGACGGCGGCACCGGCACCGCCGCCCGCAGCGCCGGACGCCCCGCCGCGGGCAAGACCGGCACCGCGGAGGAGGACAAGGCCGCCTGGTTCGCCGGCTACACCCCCGAACTCGCCACCGTCATCAGCGTGATGGGGCAGAACTCCGACACCGGCGTACAGAAGTCCCTCTACGGGGCCGCGGGTCTGGACCGTGTCAACGGCGGCGGCTTCCCCGCCGAGATCTGGGGCGACTACACCAAGGCCGCGCTCAAGGGGAAGCCCGTACGGGACTTCGACCTCAAGACCGGCGGCGACGCCGAGATCCCCGGCAGCACGCCCCCGGACAGCGGCGACCCCAGCGCACCGCCCACCGACGGCGGCCCCGGCAGCTCACCGCCGCCCACCACCGGACCGACGACGCCGCCCACCGACCCCGGCACCCCGAGCACCCCGCCGACCGGACCGCCCACCGACCCCGGCACACCTCCGACGGGCGGCCTCGAAGGCGGCAACACCGACGGCGGACAGACCGGCGGCGACAACAACGGCACCACGGGCGACCCCGGAGGCGGCTGGNTGGCAGGGCGGCAACACCACGGGCAGACCCGCCTCGGCCGCGCGTACGGCGCAGTCGGGAGGCGGGGACACCGGCGGGGAGTGGGAGACCGGGGGCTGACGGGAGCGGGTGCGGTGCGCCGCGGAACGGCGGCCGTCAGCCGGCGGGGGAGCGCGGGACGGCTCATGTCACGGCGCGCGGCCCGGTGTTCGCGACGGCACGCGGAGTCGGAGTCGGTGCCGAGGCCGGTGCCGGATCCGGGGCCGCAGTCGGCGCGGCGCCGGTGCCGGTGTCACAGATAGAGCCCCGTCGAGTCCTCCGACCCCTGGAGCCGTTCCGAGGCCACCGCGTGCAGATCGCGCTCCCGCATCAGGACGTACGCGGTGCCCCGCACCTCGACCTCCGCCCGGTCCTCCGGGTCGAAGAGCACACGGTCACCGGGCTCGACCGTGCGGACGTTCTGCCCCACGGCCACGACCTCCGCCCAGGCCAGCCGTCGTCCGACCGCCGCCGTCGCGGGAATGACGATCCCGCCCGAGGAACGGCGCTCGCCCTCCTCGATGTCGGTGCGGACCAGTACACGGTCGTGCAGCATCCGGATCGGCAGCTTGTCATGGCGCTCGATGCCCGCGCCGCCGCCCGCTTCCGCGCCGGAGGCCGCTCGGCCGGTAGAGGTTTCGGAACTCACGGCTAGACCGTATATCAGGGCTTCAGCGGCGACGGCGCCGCACCGAGAGCGCCAACAGCCCGCCCACGACGGCGACCGCGACGAGCCCCGCGGGGATCAGCCGCTCCAGCCGCGGCGCCCCCTCCTCGTCGACGAACTGCGAGCGCACGTCCGCCACCGCGCGGTTGGCCGCCACATACGCACGGCCCACGGTGCGGTCGACCGCACCGAACGCCTTCGCCTTCGCGTCCCCCGCGATCGTGCTGGGGTGCACGCGTACGGCGATCTCATCGAGCGTCGCGGCGAGTTCACGCCGCCTGCTGACGATGTCCGCCTCGATGTCCGCGGGAGTCCTGGCTTCCGGCACCGCGCCGCCTCCGTCGATCGTTCCGTCGCTCACGTCCTCGTGAGCCGTCATACGTCCTGCGTCACCACGTCGTCCACCCGGCCAACGAGGCCCGGGGCCACGGCAGTCGGCCGCCCCTCCGGTCCCACGACCGGGGAGGTGCGCCCGTCGAGAGGGCGGCACGGCCGTACCCGACCCGTCGCGTTCCCCGTACCGGTCACGCCGAACTCGCCCCGCACACACCGGAAGCGGACGCCGCGAAACGGCTGCGGCCGCGTGCCCGGCCCGTGGCGGGACTGCCGTACAGTCTGTCAGCTCACCGCGGGCACGGGCCCGCGGCACCCCCGTCGACGCCCGCCGGCGGACCGCTGCGGCTACTCTCGGGACCGGCGACGGCCGTACGTGACGACACGTACGCACCGGGACGGCCCTACCGAACAAGCCCCAGCGAGGAGCGGAGCACAACAGATGAGTGAGCGACTCCAGCCCGGCGACACCGCCCCCCAGTTCGCGCTGCCGGACGCGGACGGCAAGCAGGTGTCGCTCGCCGACCACTCCGGTCGCAAAGTGATCGTCTACTTCTACCCCGCCGCGATGACACCGGGCTGCACCAAGCAGGCCTGCGACTTCACCGACAACCTCGCGCTGCTCGCCGACGCCGGCTACGACGTCATCGGCGTCTCCCCGGACAAGCCCGAGAAGCTCGCGAAGTTCCGGGAGAAGGAGGACCTCGGCGTCACGCTCGTCGCCGACCCCTCGAAGGAGGTCATGCAGGCCTACGGCGCCTACGGCGAGAAGAAGCTCTACGGCAAGACCGTCACCGGCGTCATCCGCTCCACCGTGATCGTCGACGCGGACGGCACGGTCGAACGCGCCCTCTACAACGTCAAGGCGACGGGCCACGTGGCCAAGCTGATCAAGGACCTCGAACTGGGGCAGGGCGCCTGACGCGCCTGCCCACTGTCCTCTGTCCTCTGCACACGAGGGCACACACGGCCTCGCCCCGTGTCCCTTCCCGCCTCTGCTCGCCGCGGAGTGCCCGCAACGGCACCCGCGGTGGCGGCGGGAGGGGCGCGGGGCGACAGTGTGCGTACGGAGTGCAGGGGTATCCGCCTCGCCGTGGTCGGAACAACGCCGCGAGGAAGCAGAGGAGGTTCCGCTCCATGCCGGGCAGCCACAACGGGGAATCCCTCGGCCACGATCCGGAAGCCGTCAAACGCCACCCGACGCTCTTCAGGGCCATCCGCCGGCGCCTGAACCCGGCCTGGCGCCGCAGCGACATCACCGTCACCGACGAACAGGCCGTCAAGCGCGCCGTGAAGGCCGCCTCGCTCGGGAACGCCATGGAGTGGTTCGACTTCGGGATCTACTCCTACCTCGCCGTCACCATCGGCGACGTCTTCTACTCCGGACTCGACGGCGGCGCCCGCACCCTCGCCTCGCTCGGCACCTTCGCCGTGACCTTCATCGTCCGGCCGCTCGGCGGCCTCTTCTTCGGCCCGCTCGGCGACCGCATCGGCCGCAAACAGGTCCTCGCCGCGACCATGCTGCTGATGGCCACGGCCACCTTCTGCGTCGGCCTGATCCCCGGCTACAGCACCATCGGCGTCTGGGCACCGGTCCTGCTGATCTTCTTCCGGCTGCTACAGGGCTTCTCCACCGGGGGCGAGTACGGCGGCGCCTCGACCTTCATCGCCGAGTACGCGCCCGACAAGAAGCGCGGATTCTTCGGCAGCTTCCTGGAGTTCGGCACCCTGGCCGGCTACTCGGCCGCGGCGTCCATGGCGGCCGTCCTGCAGTACACCCTCAGCGCGGACGACCTCGTCTCCTGGGGCTGGCGCATCCCGTTCCTGGTCGGCGGACCGCTCGGCGTCGTCGGTATCTATCTGCGGCTCAAGCTGGACGAGACGCCGGCCTTCCAGCGGATGGCACGGGAGGCGCGGGACGCGCGCGAGGCACGCGAGGGGGTACGGGGCGAGGGGGCGGAGGTATTCGGAGGCACCGGAGTGCCCTCGGGGGCCGAGAGGAGCGAGGCCACCGGAGAGTCCGACGGGACCGGTCCTCCCGGCGACGGCGTACCGGCACCGCAGGCCGTCCCACCGCAGCCGCATCTGTCCGAGAACGCCCCACGGCGGGAGTTCTCGAAGATCTTCAAGGAGCAGTGGGCGGTGCTCGTCCTGTGCATCGCCCTCGTCGGCGCGTACAACGTGACCGACTACATGCTGCTGTCGTACATGCCGACCTACCTCACCGACACCCTCCACTACGAGCCCAGCCACGGCACGTTCATCCTCGTCGGGACGATGCTGCTGATGATGTGCGTCATCAACCGCGTGGGACGCCTCAACGACCGGTACGGACGCAAGCCCCTGCTGATGACGGGGATGCTCGGCTTCCTCGTCCTCACCGTCCCGGCCTTCCTGCTGCTGAAGCAGGGCAGCTTCCCCTCCGTGATCTGCGGCATGCTGATGCTGGGCTTCTCGCTGGTGTGCCTGCTGGGCACGATGTCCGCGGCCCTGCCCGCGCTCTTCCCCACCGACGTGCGCTACGGCTCCCTCTCCATCGGCTACAACATCTCCGCGTCCCTCTTCGGCGGCACCACTCCGCTCGTCATGGACGGCCTGGTGGCGCTGACCGACGACGACCAGATGCCCGCCTACTACACGACGCTCTTCGCGGTCGTCGGCGTGATCTCGGTGCTGGCCATGCAGGAGACGGCGCAGAAGCCGCTCAAGGGCTCGCCGCCGTCGGTGGCGACACAACAGGAGGCGAAGGAACTGGCCCGCCGCTCCCAGGCACCGCAGTCCCCGGCGTTCTGACCGCGTCTGTGCTCTGACGGCGTTCCGACTCCCGCGTCCGGTGGGCCTGTTCGGGCCGCGTCGGGGCCGGGCCTCGCTCTGGCTCGGGCCCGGTACGCGGTACTCGTACGGCGTAACCGTCGCCGCCTTTCGTCGTTGATCTGTGCGAGGCCGCGACGGATGTCCGGGCGTCCGGGCGGGGCGGAGCACGGTGGCTGGGGGAGACGGGGGCATGCGGGAGACGGGCGGAAGGTACGCGCGGGAGCAGCTCGCGGAGGCGGTGACCGGGGCCTCGACCTGGGCGGGCGTGCTGCGGGCGCTCGGTCTGCCGGTCAGCGGAGGGCGACGGCGTGCGGTGCAGCGCGCGGTCGCCGCATACGGGCTCGACACGAGTCACTTCGTGCGTCGCAGCCCCTGGACCAAGTACTCGGACGAGCAGATCCGACGGGCCGTGGCCTCGGCCACGACGCTGCGCGAGGTCGCGACCGTGTTGGGAGCCGCGCCCTCGACCGGGACGCTCTCCCATATCCGGCGCCGCGTGGCCGCCGCGCGCCTGGACGTGCGCCACTTCCCGGGCCTGCACCGGTCCGGTCCCGAACTGCCCTTCTCCGCGGCGGAGTTGCGGCAGGCGGCAGCGTCGGCGGAGAGCCTCCGTGCGCTCGCCCGCGCGCTCGGGATCCCCGACGACGGACGCTCGCGCGGCGCGCTGCGGCGGATGCTCCGGGACGCAGGGGCAGACGTCTCGCACTTCTCCCATGCCCGCGTGGCCATACCGGAAGGAGACCTGCGGGAGGCGATGGCGCGGAGCGTCTCGTACGCCGGGGTGCTGCGGGAGCTGGGTCTGCCGGTGACGGAGCCGAACCGTGCGAAGGTCCAGCGCCGTGCGCGCCGGCTCGGTGTCGAGGACGGCCACTTCCGGCGGCCCGTGAAGGGCGCGGCGTCGCGCTCCGCCTCGTCGGGCGCGGGAGGCGGTGCGCGGGGGGTGCTCACCGTCCGCCCCGACGGGCTTCCCCGTGTGCGGCACGAGCGGCTGCGCCGGGCACTCGACGAGACGGGCATGGCGTACGCGTGCGCAGGCTGCGGCAACCCCGGGTCCTGGGAGGGGCAGCCGATGACGCTCCAGATCGACCACATCAACGGGGACTGGCGGGACAACCGCCGGGAGAATCTGCGCTATCTGTGCCCCAACTGCCATGCCGTCACGGCGACATGGTGCGGGCGCAACCGCCGCCGGGAGGCGGCCCGTACGGGTCCCGTGCGACAGTAGACTGCGCTGGTGAGCGCGAGTGCCGGAACTGGCAGACGGGCCGGGTTTAGGTCCCGGTGCCCTCGGGCGTGAGGGTTCGAGTCCCTCCTCGCGCACAGCAGAGGCCCCGTTCCGTAGACCGGAGCGGGGTCTCGCCGTATGTCCGTCGCCTCCGCTCAGCCCAGCAGTTCCGCGATCTCCCCGGCCAGTGCGCGGAAGGCGCGGCCGCGGTGGCTGATCGCGTTCTTCTCCTCGGGGGTGAGTTCCGCGCACGTACGGGACTCGCCGTCGGGCTGGAGGATCGGGTCGTAGCCGAAGCCGCCCGTGCCGGAGGGCTCGTGGCGCAGGGTGCCGCGGAGGCGGCCCTCGGCGACGCGTTCGGTGCCGTCCGGCAGGGCGAGCGCCGCGGCGCAGGCGAAGTGGGCGGCGCGGTGCGCCGGGTCGATGTCGGCGAGCTGGGCGAGCAGCAGGTCGAGGTTGGCCTTGTCGTCGCCGTGCCGTCCCGCCCAGCGGGCGGAGAAGATGCCGGGGGCGCCGCCGAGGACGTCCACGCAGAGGCCGGAGTCGTCGGCGACGGCGGGCAGGCCGGTGGCGCGGGCGAGGGCGTGCGCCTTGAGGAGGGCGTTCTCGGCGAAGGTCACGCCGGTCTCTTTGACGTCGGGGATCTCGGGATAGGCGTCCGCGCCGACGAGTTCGAAGTCGACGCCGGCCTCGGTGAGGATGGCCTGGAGTTCGCCGACCTTGTGCGCGTTGCGGGTGGCGAGGACCAGCCGGCGGCCGGACGGGGGCTGGGCGTTGGCGCTGCTGCTCATGGCGCCGATTATCCATCGCGCCGCGCGGGCCCCGGTTGCCGGTTCCGGTTCCGGTTGCCGGCCCCTGGCGCCGGGTGGGCCGGTGGCGCCTGCGGGCCGGGAGGCTATTCTCGTACGTACGGTCGGGGCATCTCGTACGTATGAGCCGATGTACCGGCCGATGTACGGGCCGAGTTGCCCGGCGACGGAAGCAACCGCCCCGAGGCGGCAGGGAGGTGGCAGCGCGCATGTTCAACGCCGGTACGGGTGTGACCCTGCGGGCCTGGCGCGTCCATCTCTCCGCGGCCGTCCTCTCCTTCGTGGGCTTCCTGCTGACCGGCGCCGGTCTCACGACCGCGCTGACCGCCGCCGCGTCGTCCGCCGCGGTGGTCCTCGTGTGCCGCTCGGTGCTCGGCGCCGTCGCCGTGCTCGCCGTGGCCGTGCCGCGCGTCCCAAGTGGCCGTATCCGTACGGCGATCAGGGACCGTGAGCTGCGTACGGCCTTCCTTCCGCAGCGTGATCCGGACGCCGCCGGGCGTCCGCGTCCGCGAGCACCGGGCCGCCGGGTCGCGACGGCCGCGTAGCGCTCGCGCCCCCTCTCCGCTCTTTCTCCGGGCCCGCGTCTGCGCGGCTCGTCACGCCGATTCCTCCCGCACCGCACGGCTGCGTCCTGCGCGTCCTGCGCGCACTGTGCGCGTCCCGCGGTGTTCCGATCCGGCACGACGAGACCCGTGGAGGCCTCACGCATGTCTTTTTTCGCTTCCTTTGTGACCGAACTGTCCGATGTCCTCGGCCCGTTCTTCGGCAGCTCGGCGACGGCCGCGGCGATCGTCGCGTTCACGCTGTGCGTCCGGCTGGTGCTGCATCCGCTGGCGCGGGCCGCCGTACGGGGTGAACGCGTACGGGCCCGGCTGGCGCCGCGGCTGGCCGAGGCGCGGCGCCGGTACGGCTCCGATCCGCAGCGGCTGCGGCGGGAGTTGGAGAAGGTGCAGGCGAAGGAGGGCGCCTCTCCGGCGGCGGGGTGTCTGCCGACGGTGCTCCAACTCCCGGTCTTCTTCGCCATGTACCACCTCTTCACGACGGACGAGTCCCTGCTCGGCCACACGCTGCTGGGCGCGCCGCTGGGCGGGCGCTGGCGTGACGCGCTGGCGGCGGGCGGAGCGTTCGGCGACCAAGGGCTGGTGTACGTGGGGCTGTTCGTGCTGGTGGCCGCCGTGGCGACATGGACGTATGTGCGGACGCGCCGTCTCATGGCGGCGTCGCCCGCGTCCGTACCGGCGGGTCTGTCCTCCTCGTCCGGGGCCCCGTCTCCGTCGGTGCCGGGCGCTGCGGCGATGGGGCGGATGCTGCCGCTGCTGTCGTTCGGGACGCTGCTGACGGTGGGGTTCGTGCCGCTCGCCGCCGGGCTGTACGTGGTGACGAGCACGACGTGGACGGCGGTGGAGCGGGCCGCGCTGCGGGCGGGCCGTCCGGCGAAGCAGGAGGAGCAGGCGGAGGAGCAGGCGAAGGGGCGTGGGGGCGGGCGTCGCGACGGTGCGTCCGGGAAGCCGTCGCGGGGGCGGCGGTCCACTACGTGAACACCCGGTTGTGGATCTGAACGCCCTCTTGGAGGATCGGCCGTTCCGATTGAGACATTTCGGTGCCGGATTCCGGCCGCCGGTCCTCCGGGCCGGACCGGCCGGCCGTACGGCGCCGGGGCCGGCCTCGGGAGTGGAGTCGAGACGTGAAGTTGCTGCGCGTGGGACCGGCGGGCGCGGAGCGTCCCGCTCTGCTGGACGGGGACGGTGTCCTGCGGGACCTCTCGGCGCTCGTCCCCGACATCGACGGTGCGCTGCTCGCCGACGACGCGGCGCTCGCGCTCGTACGTACGGTGGCGGCCTCGCCCGGGGAGCTGCCCGTGCTGGACGCGGAGGGCGGGCTGCGCACCGGACCGCCGCTGTCCGGCATCGGCAAGGTCGCGTGCATCGGGCTCAACTACCACGACCATGCGCGGGAGACGGGCGCGGCGATACCGCAGGAGCCGATCCTCTTCATGAAGGCACCGGACACGGTGGTCGGCCCGTACGACTCGGTGCTCGTGCCGCGCGACAGCGAAAAGACCGACTGGGAGGTGGAGTTGGCGGTGGTGATCGGCCGTACCGCCCGCTATCTCTCCTCCCACGAGGAGGCCCTCGCGGCGGTCGCGGGCTATGCGGTCTCCAACGACGTCTCCGAACGCGCCTTCCAGCTCGAACGCGGCGGCCAGTGGGACAAGGGCAAGAACTGCGAGACGTTCAATCCGCTGGGGCCGTGGCTGGTGACGGCCGACGAGGTGGCCGACCCGCAGGCGCTGGGGCTGCGGCTGTGGGTGAACGGCGAGCTGCGGCAGGACGGTACGACGGCCGAGCAGATCTTCCCCGTCGCCGAAGTGGTGCGCTATCTCAGCCACTTCATGACGTTGCGGCCCGGGGACGTCATCAACACGGGGACGCCGGCGGGCGTCGCGATGGGCTTTCCGGAGCCGAAGCCGTATCTGCGGGCGGGGGATGTGGTGGAGCTGGAGATCGACGGGTTGGGGCGCCAACGGAGTGCGCTGCGCGCGGCGTGAGGGGCGGGGCGAGCGCCCCGCATTCCGGGGGCCGCGGGGCCGGACGTCCGTCCGGGTCGCCGCGTGGCCTGACCCCGCGGCCCGGGGTCAGGCCGGGGCCAGGCCCCGGGCCAGGGGAGAGCGGGCCCTGCGGGCCGCTCAACCTCGGGGCGGTCAGGGGGACTTGGTGTTCTGGTTCCGGCCGGCTGCGGGGGGGGCTGGGTGATCGTGGCGTGCGTTCTGCCGGTCGGTTTCCCTCACCTCGCGTCGCTGCTGGCGCAGCGCCACTCGGCTCGGTCGTGGTTCTCCTCGAACTTCCCGTCGTGGTCCGGTACTTCGGCTCGTGCGGTCCCGGTGCCTCCCGCGTGCTCTGACTCCTCCGGTACCTCGGGGTTCTGTGGATCCTCCGGCTGTTTCCGGCTCAGGTGGGTCGTTCCGGCCGGGGCGCGCTTCGTGAACTTCCCGTAGTACGCCCGTACTTCGCCGTTCTCCTGACGGCAACGGCCGTCGTCGTCAGGACAAGTCCGTCGTCATCACGCGGTGTTCGCGGGCCGAGGCGGTGGCCGCTTCCAGGATGCGGATGGTGGCCACGGCCTCGTGGGCCGTCACCGGTGGGGGTGTGCCCTCGCGGAGGGCGGTGACGATGCCCGCGTAGTAGGCGGGGTAGTCGCCGTCCAGGGTGGGGACGGGGCGGCGGGCGTCGAGGTCGCCGAGGGTGCCCCAGGCGATCTCCGGTTCCACGCCCCACCGTTCGCCGGGTACGGGGCGTGCGCCTTCGCGCAGGGCGGCCTCCTGTGGGTCGAGGCCGTCCTTCACATACGCCGCTTCGCTGCCCAGCACCCGGAAGCGGGGCCCGAGTTGGGCCGCGACGGCGCTCATCCACAGATGGGAGCGGACGCCGCCGGTGTGGGTGAGGGCGATGAAGGCGTCGTCGTCGGCCTCGGCGCCCGCGCGGCGTACGTCGGTCTCGGCGTAGACGCTCCGTACCGGGCCGAAGAGGGTGAGCGCCTGGTCGACGAGGTGGCTGCCGAGGTCGTAGAGCAGGCCGCCCACGTCGGCCGGATCGCCCGACTCCCGCCAGCCGCCCTTGAGTTGGGGCCGCCAGCGTTCGTAGCGCGACTCGAAGCGGTGGACGTCGCCGAGCGCGCCGTCGGCGACGAGTGAGCGGACCGTACGGAAGTCGTTGTCCCAGCGGCGGTTGTGGAACGCCGAGAGCAGCAGCCCGCGTTCGGCGGCGTACGCCGTGAGCTGCTGCGCCTCGGAGGACGTCCCCGCGAGCGGCTTGTCGACGACGACGGGCAGCCCCGCTTCGAGGGCGCGGCGGGCGAGGGGGACGTGGGTGCGGTTCGGGGTGGCGACGACGACCAGGTCGAGGGCGTCCGCGCGGGCGAAGAGTTCGTCGGTGGTGGCGAGCGTACGCATGTCGCCGCCGAGTGCCGAGTGCGCCTTGGCCCGTCGCTCGGGGGCGGCGGTGACGACGGTGTCGAGGGTGAGGCCCTCCGTCGCGGTGATGAGCGGGGCGTGGAAGACGGAGCCGGCCAGGCCGTATCCGATGAGGCCCACGCGGAGCGGAGGAGGGGCGGCTGCTTCCGTACGGTCCATGGCCACACTTTCGCAACGCGGTTGCGTAAGCGCAAGCCACACGGACAATGGCCACATGAGCAGCGAACCGGTCGCCAGCGGCAGCAGCCTTCCCGCCCGTGATCCCGCCTTCGGCGGCGCCGGACCGGCCGTGCCCTACGGACGGAACGCCGCCCGGGTGCTCGGACTGCTGCGCCTCGCGGGCCAAGAGGGCGCGGACCGGGGCGAGTTGGCGCTGCGGACCGGGCTCACACCGCAGGCCGTCAGCAAGATCACGGCACGGCTGCGCTCGCACGGACTGGTCACCGAGGCCGGGCGCCGCGCCTCGACCGGCGGCAAGCCGAGCACGGTGCTGCGGCTGGCGCCCGGCGCCCGGCACGCGGTGGGCCTGGAGCTGGACCGTGACCAGCTCACGGCGGTGCTCGTCGATCTCTCGGGCGGCGTGGTCGCGGGCCGTACGGCGCCGCTCGATCTGGGGGCCGGTCCCGAAGCGCTTCTGGACGCCGCCGAGTCGGCGGTCTACGGGCTGATCGGCGCGGGGCTCCCGGTGCTGGGCGGCGGCACACGCGGCGGGCCCCCGGCGGAG
>NZ_LJGW01000357.1:0-1651 GCF_001751255.1 Streptomyces nanshensis
AGCCGCTGCTCGACGCCGGTGCCAGCGCGGTCGTGGCCGCCAGCGACACGCTCGCGCTCGGCTGCTACCGCGCCGTCACCAACGCCGGCGGCACACCGGGGCGCGAGGTCTCGGTCGTCGGCTTCGACGACTCCTCGGTCGCGCCGCTGCTCTCCCCCGGCCTGGCCAGCGTCGCGCAGCCGCTCGGCGACGTGGGCCGGGAGGCCATGCGCCTGCTGCTGGCCCGGATGTCCGATCCCGCGAAGCCTCCCGAACGGGTGCTGCTGCCGCCCGCTCTCGTCGTACGGCCGAGCCTCGGGGCCGCGTCCGGCTGACCGCGCGGCCCGGCGCCGCGTCCGGCACGGTCCCCTCGCTCCCTCGCCGTCCCGCCACCACCACCGCACACCGCCGCGCCTCATGCGGCCCGTCGCACCACCACCGCCCCACAGCTCTCATCCCGCATCAACTCCCCCAGGAGGCCCGCATGTTCCGTCGCTCCACCGTGGCAGTCACCGCGTGCGCGGTGCTGGCCGCCACCGCGACCGCCTGTTCGTCCGGGTTCGACAAGGACAAGAACGGACCCGAACAGGACAGCGGCAAGAACCAGTCGCTCCGGGTGCTGATCGCCACCTCCGGCGACGCCGAGACCAAGGCCGTGAAGTCGGCGACGGCGGCCTGGGAGAAGAAGTCCGGCAACAAGGTCACCGTCCAGATCGCCAAGGACATGGACCAGCAGCTCGCGCAGGCCTTCGCGGGCAACCGTCCGCCGGACGCCTTCTACATCAACTCCGACCAGTTCGCGAACTACGCCAAGGGCGGCTCGCTCTACGCCTACGGGGACAAGATCCCCGACCGCGACGACTTCGCCCCGCAACTGCGCAAGGCGTTCACCTACGACGGCAAGCTCGTCTGCCTGCCGAAGGACTCCTCGACGCTCGGCCTCGTCGTCAACACCGAGAAGTGGAAGAAGGCCGGGCTGACGGAGAAGGACTACCCCACCACCTGGGACGAGCTGGAGAAGACCGCCGACAAGCTCACGAAGGGCAAGACCACCGGCCTGGTGACCACCAACGAGTACCAGCGGCTCGGGGTGTTCATGAAGCAGGCCGGCGGCTGGATCACCGACTCTGGCGAGTCGAAGATGACCGCCGACAGCAAGAAGAACGCCGAGGGCCTGGGCTTCGCCAAGAAGCTGCTGCGCTCGGGCTCGATGAAGTTCGCCAAGCAGGTGGACACCGGATGGGCGGGCGAAGCGCTCGGCAAGGGCCGGGCCGCCATGATCATCGAGGGCAACTGGCTGGACGGCGCGATGAAGCAGGACTTCCCCGACGTCGACTACAAGGTCCTCCCGCTGCCCGCCGGTCCCGCCGGCAAGGGCACGCTCGCCTTCAGCAACTGCTGGGGCGTGGCGCAGGAGAGCGAGCACCACGAGGCGGCGATCGATCTGATCCGCCATCTCACCTCGAAGAAGCAGCAGTTGGCCTCGTCCGACGCGATCGGCGTCATGCCCTCGCGGGAGAGCGTCATGGGCACCTTCGCCAAGGAGCACCCGGAGTCCGAGGCGTGGGTCGAGGGCAACTCCTACGCGCAGAGCCCGGTCACCGTGCCCGGCTTCACCAAGGTCCTGGACCAGTTCAACGCCGATCTCCAGTCGCTGCGCACCGGTTCGCCC
>NZ_LJGW01000357.1:1714-10983 GCF_001751255.1 Streptomyces nanshensis
CGCCCGCCGACATCCTCGCCGCGCTCCAGCGCAACGGGGAGCAAGCGATCAAGAAGGGCGACTGACCCGGCATGCCGACCACTGTCACAGAGCGGCCCGCGCCGCCGTCCGTGCCGCCCCCGGGCCGGTCCGGCGGCGCGGGCTCCCGGCCCCGCACGGCCCGCGGGCGTGAGGGGCTGTGGGGCTGGTTCTTCGTGAGCCCCATGGTCCTGGGCCTCGGACTGTTCATGGCGCTGCCCATCCTGATGGCGGCGTGGGTGAGCTTCCTCGACTGGGACGGGCAGTCCAACCCCTTCACCCCGGACGCCCACTTCGTGGGGCTGGAGAACTACCGCAGCCTGCTCGGCGAAGACGGTCTCGCCCGTACGCTGCTGGCGACGTCGCTGCGCAACAACGCGTACTACGTGCTGCTGACGGTGCCGTTGCAGACCGCGCTGTCCCTCACGCTGGCGATCATCGTCAACCAGCGGATGCTGCGCGGCCGCAGCATGCTGCGCACCACGTTCTACTTCCCGTCCGTCACCAGCTCGATCGCGGTGTGCACCGTCTTCCTCTTCCTCTTCCAGGGCAGCGGCGCGGTCAACCAACTGCTGGGCTGGATAGGGATCAAGGGGCCGAACTGGTTCCAGGACCCGCGCGGAGTGGTGTGGGTCCTGCTCGACGCGCTGGGCGTCAGCGACGACAGCCACCCGACCGGTTTCCTCGCCGACCACCGGCTGATGGGGCTGCCGCTCGGCGAGTGGCTGGCGGGCCCGTCGGTGGCCATGTGCACCCTCATCCTCCTTGCCGTGTGGACGACTTCGGGCACGTTCATGCTCATCTTCCTCGCGGCGCTGCAGAACATCCCCCGCGAACTGGAGGAGGCGGCGGCCCTCGACGGAGCGGCACGGCGGCACATCCTGCGCCATGTGCTGCTGCCGGCGCTGCGTCCCGTGATGTTCCTGGTGACGACGCTGGGACTGATCGCCACCTGGCAGGTCTTCGACCAGGTGTACGTGCTGGGGCAGGGCGATCCCGCCAACACCACGCTCACGCCCGCGTATCTCTCGTACTCCTACGGGTTCGACAACGCGGACTTCGGACAGGGCGCGGCCATCTCCTTCATCCTGCTGGGGATCGTGCTGCTGATGACGGGGGTCCAGCGCTGGCTGCTGCGCGAACGCGGCGGACGGGACGGACGGGGCGCGCTGCGCCGGCGTCTCGCGGCGGCGGGGCTCCCGCGCGCGGGCGTGACCGAGGTCGAGGAGGCGCGTCGTGCGCAGGACTGAGATACGGCTCTCCACGGACGAGCGGCCGGTGCTCGCCCGCTTCCCGCGGCCCGCCCGCGTGGCCGGGTACACGGTGCTGCTCGCCTTCGCGCTGCTCTACGCACTGCCGTTCCTGGTGCAGTTGGCGACGGCCTTCAAGTCCGACCCGGAGGCCGCCTCGCATCCGCTGTCGCTGCTGCCGTCCGATCCGACGGCGGCCGTCTTCCGGCAACTGACCGGCTCGGGCGGGTCCGGCGAGGGCGTGCCGTTCCTGCGGTGGCTGGGCAACAGCACGCTGGTGACGGTCGTGGTGACGCTGGGGCGTGTGCTGTTCGACTCCGCGGCCGGTTACGCGCTGGCCAGGCTCCGCTTCCGGGGCCGGGCGGTGCTGGTCGCCTTCGTCGTCGCGGTGATGGCCGTGCCGCCGGTCGTGCTGCTCATCCCGAAGTTCCTCGTGCTCAACACCCTCGGCATCTTCGACACGTACACGGGGATGATCGTGCCGCTGCTCTTCGACGCAGCGGGGATTTTCATCATGAAGCAGTTCTTCGAGTCCATCCCGCGGGAGGTGGAGGAGGCGGCGCGGATCGACGGCGCCGGCGTCGGACGGATCTTCTGGTACGTGGTGCTGCCGATGTCGCGGCCCGCGCTGATCACGGTGACGCTGCTCTCCTTCCAGGGCTCGTGGAACGAGTTCACGCACTTCCTGGTCGCCACGCAGTCCAGCGACTACGAGACGCTGACCACCGGTCTGGCGCGGTTCGTCTCGGGCGGTCTGGGCGCGGGCACGCAGTATCCGCTGAAGCTGGGGGCCGCGCTGCTCTCGACGATTCCGGTCGCGGTGCTGTTCTTCTGCTTCCAGCGCTACTTCATCCGCGGCGCGAACGCGGGATCCGTCAAGGAGTAGGCGCCCAGGGCCCGTTCGGGGTCCCGTGCGCTCCCGGGCGGGTCTCGTACGCTCCCGCGCGCACGGCGGTACGGCAGCGCCCGGCGGCAGGGAAGCAGGCAACGCGGAGCGCCCCCGTCCCCAACAGGTGGGACGGGGGCGCTCCGTCGTGCAGGACGGGTCCGCGAAGAGCGCGGCCCGTGTCGTGCTGCCTCAGTCCGTCAGGTTGTTCGGACGGTAGGGCTTGTACTCGCTGCCGGCGTCCAGACCGTAGTCCAGGTTCCGGTGGTCGGTACCGTGACCGCCGCGCTGCTCGAAGGCCGAGTAGGCGGTGTGCGAGTCGTCGGTCCAGCCCTCGAAGATCACCACGTGGCGCGTGGTGTTCGAGCCGTCGGCGTCGATGAGCAGATCGCCGGGCTTGAGGTCACCCAGGTTGATCGGGGTGGTCAGGTCCCGGTTGCTCGCCAGCTCGACGGTGTTGGGCCCCGACTTCCACAGGCCCAGCGTCATCGAGACATAGCCGGAGCAGTCCTGCCGGTACCCGTCCGACCAGGTCTGCGTCTGGCTGTAGGGCACCTGCGCGCCGTTGTTGGCGGTCAGCCAGGTGGCTGCCCGCTCCAGCATCTGGGCCCGGGTGATCGCATCGGCCTTGCCGACCTTGTCGCTCTTGGCTGCCGATACGGCGGGCTTCTCGGCGGGGGTCGCCGTCGCGGACGACGGCAGCACCGCGAAGCCGAGGACGGCGGCACTTCCGGCCGCGGTCGCGGCCAGAGAGATCCGTGCACGCCGGCTGAGGGACGTCAAAGACATTCCGCTCCTCGTTGGTGGGGGAGGTGTGCTCACCACGGGCCAGAGGCCCGAAGCAGGCACATCGTGAAGCCCCCTTATTCATGAACACCGCACATGGCCACGCATCTTCACCTCATGCACACAAGTGGACTCGGGGCATCCCCCACCATGTGCGTCTTGTACCGACAGCGCGAGGCCGCGGATTCCGCAGGTGCGCCCAATGACGACGGTGAGCGGGAGAAACGGCGGAGAGGGGCCGCGGGGGGACGGAGATGGACGGCGGTCAGATCGTCAGCGTCTCGACGGAGACCTGCCAGAGCCGCTCGGCCGCTTCGGGATCGGTGGCGTGGGGCGCGACGCCGCGGTGCGAGCCCGGTGCGTTCAGCGGTGCCTCGTTGCAGTCCTCGAAGCAGCGTCCGCCGACGCCCTCCACCAGGGACGAGGCCGCCAGCAGCACCGACGTGGCCGCGCCCTGCGCGGGCGTACGCCACTGCGGGGCGTCCCCGCCGGGCCCGGCGGCACCGCGCTCCGCCTCCTCCGGTCCGACGTGGCGGTGGAGGCGGGTGCGGATCGCCCCCGGCAGCGAGGAGTTGACGGAGATCCCGTCGCTCTCCCAGCGCTCCCAGGCGTGCACGGCGAAGAGCGCGTTGGCCGTCTTGGACTGCGCGTAGGCGGTCCACGGGTCGTAGGCGCGCTCGCGGAAGTGGATGTCCTCGAAGACGAGCGGCGAGTGCAGATGGGCGCCCGCGCCCACCGACACGACGCGCGCCCCGCCCGCCGCCGCCAGCGCGCGGTGCAGCCCCAGCGCGAGCGCGAAGTGGCCCAAGTGGTTGGTGGCGAAGTGCAGTTCCCAGCCCTGCGGTGTGCGCACCTCGGGCGGCGCCATGACGCCCGCGTTGTTGACGAGGATGTGCAGCGGCCCGTCCCATGCGGCGATGAAGGCCGCGACGGACGTGCGGTCGGCCAGGTCCAGCGGCGCGACGCGGATCGCCTCGTTGCCCGTGGCGTCGACGAACTCCGCGGCCCGGCGCCGCCCTTGGGCGGTGTCCCGTACGGCGAGTGTCACCTGCGCCCCGGCACCGGCCAGCGTGCGGGCCGTCTCCGCGCCGATGCCGGAGGCGCCGCCGGTGACGACGGCGCGCCGCCCGGTGAGGTCGATACCGGCGACGACCTCGCCGGCGGTGGACTCGGCGGTGAAGGGAGTGCTGATGGGAGCGGTGTCGGTCATGGTCATCCCGTCTCGCGCGGCGGTCCGGAGCGGGAGGACGGCACCTGCGCGGACCGTACGGAGGCACCCGTACGGAAGTGCCGTGCGCACCTCGCGCACCGGCGGGCGGAAGATGCTGCCTCCACGGGAACCACTTCACCGGAGCCCTCGGCGTTCCTCAAACGGACTGGCCCTCCGAACGGGCCAAGGCGCACCTGGACGGATCACCGCGGCACCGCTCCCGCCCGTCCCGGATTGACAGCGCACCGGCCGGTGCGAGCCTGGACGAGGCGGGCACCGGCCGGTACGGCGAGGCCCGCCGTGGGCGGTACGGGCGGACCGCCGCCCTCCGACGCCCCGACGGGAGCCACACATGGCACACGGCGCACACGGCACGCACACCGGGAGCGGCCCGAACGGGGCGGCGGGCGCCCCGCCGTCCGGTGACGGCGACCGCGCCGACGCCGTGCATCCGCTGCGGGAACCGCTGGCCGTGTACCTCAACGACCACCTCCTGGGGGCGACCGCCGGCGGTGAACTGGCCCGCCGGGTCGCCAAGCAGCACGCCAGGTCGCCGGCCGGGGGAACGCTCGTCCGTGTCGCCGACGAGATCGCCGAGGACCGCGGCGCGCTGCTGCGCGTCATGCTGCGCCTCGGGGTACCGCCGCGCCGCTACCGGATGGCCGCGGGATGGCTGCTGGAGAAGGCGGGCCGGGTCAAGTCGAACGGCTTCCTGCTGCGCCGCGCGCCGCTGAGCAGCGTCCTCGAACTGGAGGCGCTGCGGCTGGGGGTCGAGGGCAAGCGGCTGATGTGGCAGGCGCTGCGCGGCCTGGAAGGGCCCCGCTCGTCCCTGCTCGACGACGCGGAGCTAGCACGGCTGCTGAACCGGGCGCACCAGCAGGCCGAGGCCCTGGAGGACCTCCAGCGCACGGCCGCCGCCGACGTCCTGGACGCCTGATCCGGGCGCCGCCGCCCGCCGCTTCCGGGTGCGCGTCCCGGGGCGCGATGAGCCGCGCGCGGCTGCGTTCCGCCACGGTGGCGCCCGTCTCACCTGCCGGAACGTCGGCGGGAAGGGGTTGAACCCTGCGGGGTGGCTCGCGCAGAATGCGAGACATGACAGCAGCCGCCGGAATCCTCGTGGAACGCCTCCACGTCGACCTGTGCCGCCAGTCCAGCGCGACCTGTCAGAGCTGATTCCCCGGCAGGGCCGCTCGCGCCCGCCGTCCCCGTGTCCGTTCCACGGCTGAACCGCGCGCCCGCACACGGTCGTTCGGGCCTCCCGGCCGCGCCGTAGGACGGACGGCCTCCCCCGGACTCCCGTGCGGTGCCGCGCCGTACGGACGGATCCGCGGGTGTCGTGCTTCCCCGTCACGTCATGTGCCCGGCCACGGCCGGGAGTCGAGGCGTGCGTACGGAGGCATCGTGCCGGGTCGGCAGGGCGGGCCGTCCGCCGACCGCCCCTCGTACGGCCCCGGTTGGGGCCCTCGTCCCGCCGCCGCCCGTACGGACGACCGACGCCGACGCCCCGTCCTCCGCCCCCGTACCGGCTCCCGCCGCGCGGAGCCCCGTCCCGCTTCCCTCCCTGGAGTCCCCCTTGTCTTCCGAGCGTTCACAGACCTCCGCGTCCCCCGCGGCGCAGTCGTCCCCCGACTCTCCCGACTCCCCCGCGCCGTCGGCGAGTTCGCCGCCGCTCACCTTCCACTGGTTCCTGCCGACGACCGGCGACAGCCGCCACATCGTCGGCGGCGGCCACGGCTCCACACCGGGCGCGGCGGGCGGCGACCGTCCCGCGTCCGTGGAGTACCTCGGCCAGATCGCCCGCACCGCCGAGCAGTTGGGCTTCTCGGGCGCGCTCACGCCCACGGGCGCGTGGTGCGAGGACGCCTGGATCACCACGGCGATGCTCACGCAGGTCACCGAGCGGCTGAAGTTCCTCGTCGCCTTCCGGCCGGGGCAGATCTCCCCGACGCTCTCCGCGCAGATGGCCGCCACGTACCAACGCCAGTCGCACGGGCGGCTGTTGCTCAACGTCGTCACGGGCGGCGAGTCCGCCGAGCAGCGCGCGTACGGCGACTTCCTCGGCAAGGACGAACGCTACGCGCGCACCGGGGAGTTCCTCGACATCGTGCGGCGGCTGTGGGCCGGCGAGACCGTGGACCACGACGGCGAGCATCTGCACGTCGAGGGCGCCCGGCTGAACCGACTGCCCGATCCCGTCCCCACGGTCTACTTCGGCGGCTCCTCCCCCGCGGCGGGCGACGTCGCCGCCCGCCACACGGACGTCTACCTCACCTGGGGCGAACCCCCGCAGCAGGTCAAGCAGAAGATCGACTGGGTGCGCTCGCTCGCCGCGGCGCAGGGACGCGAGGTGCGCTTCGGCATCCGGCTGCACACCATCAGCCGGGACACCTCCGCGCAGGCGTGGGCGGAGGCACAGCGACTGCTGGACGGCATGGATCCCGAGCGCATCAAGGCCGTCCAAGAGGGCCTGGCCACCAGCGAGTCGGAGGGCCAGCGGCGCATGCGCGAGCTGCACGACAGCGGCCGGGGCGACAAGCTGGAGATCTACCCCAACCTGTGGGCGGGCGTCGGGCTGGTGCGCGGCGGCGCCGGTACGGCGCTGGTGGGCAGCCACGCCGAGGTGGCGGATCTGATCGAGGAGTATCACCGCCTGGGCATCGAGGAGTTCGTCCTCTCCGGCGTCCCGCACCTGGAGGAGGCGTACTGGTTCGGGGAGGGAGTCCTGCCGCTGCTGGAGCGGCGCGGCCTGTGGCGGCACCCGGACGGGGACCGTACGACCGAGGCGGGCATCGTCCCGTTCGCGGGCCGGTGAGCGCGGAGCGGCCGGAGAACCCGGCACCCGCCGAGTCCACCACCGAACCGGTCGAATCCGCCGAGGCCGCCGGGCACGTCCGTAGCGCCGACTCCGCCCGGCCGGACGGGACTTCCGCCCCGGAGGAGACCGCGAAGCCGGAGGAGACCGTGGCACCGGACGACGCCGACGGGGCCGACGACGCCCGCGGCCTGCGGACGGTCGTCCTCTCCAGCCTGCTGGGCACGACCGTCGAGTGGTACGACTTCTTCCTCTACAGCACGGCCGCCGGACTCGTCTTCGGCGAGCTGTTCTTCCCCACCGGCAACGGCACCGTCGGCACGATGCTCTCCTTCGCGACGTTCGCGGTGGGCTTCCTCGCACGCCCCGTCGGCGGGCTGCTCTTCGGGCACATCGGCGACCGCATCGGGCGCAAGCGCACCCTCGCGTTCACGATGAGCCTGATGGGCGTGTCCACCGCGCTGATCGGCGTCCTCCCGACGTACGAACAGGCCGGGCTGCTCGCTCCCGCACTGCTGCTGGTGCTGCGGATCGCCCAGGGTGTGGCACTGGGCGGCGAGTGGGCCGGTGCGGTGCTGCTCGCCGTGGAGTTCGGACCGAAGGGCCGCAAGGGACGCTTCGGCAGCTATCCGCAGATCGGGCTGGCGCTCGGACTCGCCCTGGGCACGGGCGCGTTCGCGCTGCTGAACAACGTGCTCAGCGACGAGGCGTTCCTCGGGTACGGGTGGCGCGTGGCGTTCCTCGTCTCGCTCGTGCTCGTCGCGGTCGGTCTGACCGTACGGCTGAAGATCGACGAGACACCGGCGTTCAAGGCGGTACGGCGGCTCCGGGAGCTTCCGCGGTCGGCGCCGCTCGTCGAGCTGCTGCGCGAACGCCCGTCCAGGCGGCATGTGGGGCTGGGCATGCTGGCCCGCTGGGGCGAGGGCGCCGCCTTCAACACCTGGGGCGTCTTCGCCCTCACCTACGCGACGACGACGCTGAAGCTGGACCGCACCGCGGTGCTGCTGTCGGTGACCGCCGCGGCGGTGGTGATGGCGGTGGCGATACCCGTCTCCGGCTCGCTCACCGACCGGCAGGGCGCGCGCCACGTCTACTTCGTGGGCATGGGCCTGTTCGCGCTGTCGGTCTTCCCCGCCTTCTGGGTCTTCTCACTCGGCGGGACGTGGGCGTTCGCGGCCGTGCTCGTCGTGACGCTGGGGCTGGTGCACGCCTACTTCTACGGAGCCCAAGGCACCCTGTTCGCCGCCCTGTTCGCGACGCAGGTCCGCTACACCGGAATGTCGTTCGTCTACCAGATGTCCGGCATCTTCGCCTCCGGCATCACCCCGCTGATCATGACGGCGCTGCTGGCGCTGGGCGGCGGTTCGCCCTGGTGGGCGTGCGGCTATCTCGCGCTGACGGCGCTGGTGAGCATGTGGGCGACCGCGCGGCTGCGGGAGCGGGACCTGTACGTCGTCACCGGCGGCGGAGCGCAGGGCGGCCCGCACGGGAGCCGGCCCGCTGTGTCCGGCGAGCAGCGGGCGGATCAACACCGGCCCGGCGCACGGCAGTCCGAGGAGCGGCAGTCCGACGAACGGCAGTCCGACGGGCGGTCGGAGGAGCCACAGCCGGACGGCCCGCACGCGACGCTCCTCCGCTGACCCGCGGCGGACGGACCCCCTCCGCGCATCCGCTTCCCCTCCCCCCTCCGCCTCCGCCTCCGCCTCCGCCAACCCGAGACCTTCCGAGGAGAGAATCCCGATGCCCAACGTCCTGACCGTCTCCGGCAGTCCGTCGTCCCGCTCCCGTACCTCGTCCCTGGTACGGCACGTGGGCGCGCTGCTGGCGGCCGAGAACCACGACGTACGCCATGTCGCCGTCCGCGATCTGCCCGCCGAGGCGCTGCTCGCGGGCGACGCGTCCCATCCGGCGATACGGGAGGTGATCGAGACGATCGAGTGGGCGGACGCCCTGGTCGTAGGCACGCCCGTCTACAAGGCCGCCTACAGCGGGCTGCTCAAGACACTGCTCGATCTGCTGCCGCAGTTCGCCCTCGCCGGAAAGACGGTGCTGCCGCTGGCGACCGGCGGCAGCACCGCCCACGTCCTCGCGATCGACTACGCGCTGCGGCCCGTGCTCACCTCGCTGGGCACGGACAACGTGCTGCGCGGCTGGTTCGTGCTCGACCGTCATGTCTCGACGGAGGCGGAGGGCGCGGGAGCGGTCGCGGCGGAGGCCGCGGACGGCGTGGCCGAGACGGCCTCCCGGCTCATCGACAGCCTGGCCGCGCCGGAGGGGCCGCGGGTCGCGGCGTCCCGGCGGGGGCTG
>NZ_LJGW01000346.1 GCF_001751255.1 Streptomyces nanshensis
CGGCGCTGCGCTGCGCCCTGTCGACGGCGGCCGTCCTCGCCCTGGTCTGCGCCCCGGTGGTGGTGGCGGGTGCGCGGGCCTGCGTCCAGCACGTGGTGCTCTATCCGCTCGGGCTCGCCGATGTGCCCTCGTCGGCGGCGAGTCCGCTGCCGGGGCATCTGCTGGCGACGTACGTCCCGCACGGCACCGCCGTCACGCTCGCGGCGCTGGCGCTCGCCGCCGTCCTCATGGCGGCCTCGCTCGTGCTGCGTCCGCCGCGTACCGCCTGGGTGGCCGCGGACCGGATCGCGCTGGGCCTGATCCTCGCGATGCTGCTGGCGCCGGCCTCGCGCAGCGGTTACCTCATCTATCCGCTGCTGCTGTTCGTCTGGTTCCGCATCGCGGCCCTGTACGGCGACGAGGCGGTGACGTCCGTACGGGCCTCGGCGGCCTGCCGGTACGGGCGGGTGCTGTGGGCCCGTGGCACACGGGGACCGGTGCGGCCGGAGTGCCTCCGCGGCGCGGAGGAGTCCTGCCGGCGGCCTCGGTCGGTGCGCGGCGCGGGCGAACTCGCCGGGTGCGGATGCCCCGAGCGCGGCGGGTGCCGGGAGGGCCGGACCGCGTATGCGTCGGCCTCTCCGGTGCGTACGGTGCGGGGGCGGCGCCCGCGCTGAACGGGCGGGGTGCGGGGCGAGTGCCGCGCGGACGGTACGGATCCGGATCCGCGCGGGCGGACGGCGGCGGGCGCCGGCAGGGGCGCGGGGTCGCGTCGGTGCCCCTTGTCGGTGCCCCTGGGCATGCTGGGGTCATGACCTACACGCATCCCAGACGACCGTGTCCGGTCTGCCGCCGCCTCATCTCCACGCCCGGCGGGAAGTTCGCCCGGCACGATCCCCCGGACGACGCCGGCATGCGCGCCTTCCTCGTCTCGTGCACCGGCAGCCTGCGGGACGCGCCCCCGGGCGGGGAGCAGCCGCTTCTGCCGCCCTTCGAGGACGGCGGGCACGACGACGGGTCGGTGCAGGAGGAGCTGTTTCCGGAAGGCCCGTGACCAGCGGCCCGGCCCCGATCCGGCCCCGGCCTGCCCGTCACGGAACCACCTTGTCAATCTGAACGGAATCTTCACCACGACCTCGCTGATCCCGCTAATGTCCGCCGGACAACAGAGATGTGTGGAGGGAAACGCATGCGCTCCGCCGTACCGTCGAGTCGTGCTGCCGGCACCGTGCTGGTCGTGTTCGGGCTCATAGCGACGCTCGCCTCGCTGCTGGTGCCCGTGTACTTCTTCGACGGCAACAGGTCCGCCGCCGTCGCCAGGTCCGGCTGGCAGGACGACGGCGAGGGGACCTGGAAGACGGAATACGGGCCGCTCACCTCGCTCGACCGGGAGTTTCTGCGCACGGTACGGGCGACCGGACTGTGGGAGCTGCCCGCCGGGCGCTCCGCGCGCGAGCGCAGCGACCGGCGGTCGGTGCGTATCGTCGGCGATCATCTCGTGGACGGCGACACGGAGTTGGACCGGCGGGTCATCGAGGCCGGACGGACGCTGAAGGTGGCGCTGCCGAACAAGCCGACCGGTACCGAGCAGGGATATCTGGACGAGCTGAAGCAGGCCAAGGGCGAGCAGTTCGACAAGGTGCTCGTGGGTCATCTCCGCAAGCACAACGGCGGGGTCATCAACCTCGTCGCCCTGGTGCGCGACCAGACGCAGAACTCGATGGTCCGGTCGCTGGCGACGAGGGTCAACTCGATCGTTCTGGACCACCTGGCCGTCCTGGAGGACACCGGGCTGATCGACTACGACCAGATCATCAACAAGGAATGAGCGGGGCGCCGGGCGGAAGTTGAGCGGGACCGGGGGGCGAGGGACGGGGTCCGGCTTATGCGGTCACCGACTCGTAGGTCGTCCCGACGCGGTGGGCGTTCTGGAAGACCGTGAGCGGCGGAATCGACGGGTCGCAGTACATCGTCGCGCCCTTCCAGTAGGAATTCCCGTCGATCAGCGTGGCGCACGGCGGCTGGAAATCCGCCAGCACCTGCTTGTCGTCGAGCCATACCTCCAGCAGGGACGACGCCGGATCCGCGGAGAACCGCACGCGGTAGACCAGTTTGCAGACGGTGTCGACGGCGATGGGGCCGAGTTCCTTCGTATACGCGTCGCCCGCGCCGCGTACCGAGAGTTTCCCGGAGTTCACGTCGAATTCGATCGGCGGGGATCCGTCGTTGCCGCCGTGATGGATCTGGTTCACCAGGCAGAAGGGGTTCTCCTGGTCCACGGGAAAGTCCTTGTCGAGCGCGAAGTCGACGCGGAAGAAGAGTTCCTGGCCTTCGCCGCAGTCGTCGCCCGCACCGGGGGCCGCTTCGTAGCGCTCCTGGTTCTCCTCCAGGGTGATCTTCAACGCGCGGCCCAGCTTCGGGTGGTCGACGACGGGCATCGGCGGCCCGTCGTTCTCGATGTCGCCGCCCCCGTACTGCACCTGCACGTTGCCGAAGCCGGCCTCGCTGGAATCCTTCGCCGCGGACAGATCCGCGGCCCACAGCAGTTCACCCGGAGCCTCCGCCTTCGCCTCCCGCTTCGTCTCCGCTTTCTTACGGGACGGTCCGGCCAGGGCGGTGGCCGCATAGCCGCCCGCGAGAGTTCCCGAAAGGGCGACGGCGCCTGCGCCGCGTACCAGAAATGACCTGCGGTCCACTGCAATCCCCGTTCTCTGCCGCGTCGTTGCCGCATGTGCGCCATGCGTTGCCGCGTGATGCGGCCGCCACGATGGCACCCGCCGCCACGGCCGCACAAGGCGCACAGCGAGAAAGTCGAAAGCGTCGCCTCTCATCATTGGACGGACCATTCACGGACGGTGTTTCCGCGGGTCCGGCAGCCGTCTACGGAACGGCATGTCAGAAATCACCGGCGTACATTCACGGGCTCGCTACGCCTTTCACCTCATCCGCCGCCGCGACCGGGCTCGGCCGCGTCATCGCGTCGTACAGCGGACTCCGCACTCCTGCCGGGTGCCGGGGAAGAGTTCGACCCGGAGGTCCCCGCTCTCCCTGATGACGTACGTCGGCCCGGTCCGGTGGTCCCAGCCGAGCGGGAGGAGGTAGTAGCGGCCGTTGCGTTCGACGAGGCGGCGCAGACCGCTGTAGCGGTACCGGAAGTGGGTGCCGGGGCCCAGGTCCTCGGCCTTCACCTGGGGCGGCCCGACCAGGCTGAGGCGCTCGGTGCTCAGCAGGACGACGGCCGGGCGGCGCACCAGGTTGTCGGCGGCCTGCCGGGCCTCCCGCTCACCCAACGCCCCGACGGCCAGGCTGAGTCCCCACATCACCAGCAGACCGGCCGTGAAGACCGGGACGGCCCGGCTCCACGTCCGGTGCGACGCCGACGCGGAAGGGCCCGGCTCCGGCGCCGTGCCGGGGCCGCCGCTCCAGCGGCTCTGCCCGAGCAGTACGCCGGCTGCCAGCAGCAGCGGAGCCGCCCACCGGAAGCCGCCGAGCCACGGCCACAGCACCAGGAGCAGCAGCCCGGCCCCGACGACGTACAGATGGGCACGGGCCACCGCGCGCACGGCACGTTCCAGGCGGTGCAGCGCGCGGCTCCCGTCGCGGCCGTCCGTCCGCGCGACGGGGTCGAGATACACGGCCAGTTGACGGGCAACGAGAACGGCGACCACGGCGACGAGCGCCGCCGGGGCCGTGACGACGTTCAGGCTCTGCATGGCGATCTCGGCGAAGCCGAAGCCGGCGCTGAAGATGTCCACGCGGAAGTAGCCGTAGTAGGCGCTCAGATAGATCGCGCCCAGGAAGAACATGACGGCCACGAGGAAGGACGCCTGCGCGACCACGACGCTCAGCAGGCCCGCCGCCGTGGGCTCCTCCCGGGGTGCCGGTTCCGGTACGGGTGCACCGCTCATGTGCCGGTCGGAGAGGGGCAGTTCGGGCTCGGCGAGCCGGTACCGTCCGTAGGAACGGCGTCGGTGGCGGCGGAGCCCGAGGGCGGCGCGCCGGTGGGGCCGGAATCCGCCGTGCCGGAGGGGCCCGGCGAGGACGGCGGGCCGCTGGAGGGCGGGCAGGTCCCACCGCCGCCCGTCTGTCCGCC
>NZ_LJGW01000363.1 GCF_001751255.1 Streptomyces nanshensis
GGCGGGCGTGGTGGCCGTGCGCGGACGGGCGCCGGCGGGCGTGGCGGCGGTGCGGGGCCCGGTCGTCGCGGGGGTCGATCTGCGCGAAGGCACCGACGACGTCCTGGAGTTCGCGTTCCGTACGGCCGCGGCCGAGGGCAGGGACGTACGGGTCGCACACGCCTGGAGCGTCCGCGCGCTCTACTCCTATCCCTCGGCGCTGCCCGAGCCGCGGATGACCGCACGCGCGGAGCAGCGGGCACGGCAGGGTCTGCACGAGGCGGTGCAGCCGTGGCGGGAGCGGTTCGGCGAGGTCGGCGTCCAGATCCGTACGGAGGGCGAGGCGGTCGCCCCGTATCTGCTCGAAGTCGGCGCCGACGCCGCGCTGCTGGCCGTCGGGCGGCGGCTGCGCGGAGCGCCCTTCCCCACCCGTATCGGGCCCGTCGCCCATGCGCTGCTGCACCACTCGCCGCGTCCGGTGGCGGTGATACCGCACACGTGACGGCGGGCGACGGCAGGCGACGACGAGCCCGTCCCCGTACGGCCGTTCGCCGTGTCCGGGGTGAAGTGGGCGGCCCGGGGCGTCAGTTCTCGTACTCGTCGGCCGGTGCCTTGACGGGCCGTGCGGAGGCGGCCTTGAAGAACGGTATGGCACCGCCGTTCACGGGGTCCTTCATCTGTCTGCTGGTGTACTCGCCCGTGACCTCCAGCCAGGTGTCGGGCTGGAGTGTCGGCGGCAGCTTCCCGGTCAGCCGGACCTTGATGGGCTGTGCGTCCGCCGCGCAGCAACTGAGCACCATGCGCGTGAGATACGGGGCGCCGCTCGCGTCGAGGGCGACGAAACCGGTGATCTCGATGTGCCTGCCCGCGAGTTGGCGTCCGTGGTCGAAGGCGGCACGGCCCGCGTAGTCGCTGACGTCCAGCCGGAGGGTGCCGTGGTCCGGCAGCTCGGGGAAGTCGGGCAGCGGCTGGAGGACGGTGCCCGCGCGCATGGCGCTGTACGAACCGGGGGCGGGCGGGGCGACCAGGATCAGGGCGAGCAGCGGCAGCACGAGCAGCCAGGAGATCCGCGGCTCCCGGTGCGCATGGCCGTGGCCGTCCTCGTGACCGGACTCGGCAGCCCCTTCGTGGTCACCATCGCCGTGTACGGTCCGCGCGGCCCGTGCCGCGCGCGCCGCCTTCAGCTCGTACCAGACGGTCGCGGCCGCCGCGGCGACCAGCACGACGCCCGCCGCCAGCAGCAGCGGCCGCAACCCGGCCTTCACATACCGCAGATACAGATCCGTCGAGCTGGCGCGCAGCACGGCCACGCCGAGGAGGAGGAGAACGGCCGCCTGCGCCTGCCGGTTCACAGCAGCACCGCCCCGACGAGGACGGACACGAGCAGCGCCAGGACGAAGGTCACCGGTGCGAAGCGCAGCGCGAAGCCCCGTCCGAACGTGGCGGCCTGCATGGCGAACAGCTTCAGGTCGATCATCGGCCCCACGACGAGGAACGCCAGCCGCGCGGTCAGCGAGAACTGTGTGAGGGACGCGGCCACGAAGGCGTCCGCCTCGGAGCAGATCGACAGCAGCACCGCGAGCAGTCCCAGTACCACCACCGAGATCACGAGGTTTCCGGCAGCGCTGCGCAACCACTCCTCCGGCACCAGGGACTTGAGCGTGGCGGCGGCCATCGCCCCGACCACGAGGAACCCTCCGGCGTGCATCACGTCGTGCCGCACCGACCCCCAGAACGCCGCGCCCTTGCCCAGCCCTTCGAAGGTCGGCCGGGACGGCGGCTTCAACCAGTCGGTGCGGCCCAGCCGTTGCCACAGCCAGCCCATCGCGCACGCCACCAGCAGACTCGCGACGAACCTCGCGAGCACCATCTCCGGGCGTCCGGGGAAGGCGACGGCGGTCGCCGTCAGCACGACGGGGTTGATCGCGGGCGCCGACAGCAGGAACGTCAGCGCCGCCGCGGGCGTCACCCCGCGCCGTACGAGCGCACCGGCCACCGGTACGGACGCGCACTCGCACCCCGGCAGCACCGCGCCGCCCATCCCGGCCACGGGCACCGCCAGCGCGGCCCGTGCGGGCAGCACCCGTACGAAGAACGACGCCGGCACATACACCGCGATGACCGCCGAGAGCAGCACGCCCAGCACGAGGAAGGGCAGCGCCTGGACGACCACCGCGACGAACACCGTCATCCAGCCCTGCATGGCGGGCGTGGACAGGGCCCGTCCGACCGGGGCCTGCGCCACCAGCACGGCGAGCAGCACCACGATCAGGGCGAGGGACGAACCGCCTCTGCGCCCGCCGCTCCCGGAACCCTCCGGGCTGTGCGGGCTCTCCGGACTCTGCGGGCTCTCCGCGGCGTCGCGGGTCCCCTCCGCGCGGGGCGTGACGGTGTCGCTGGTCGGCACTTGCTGCGCTACCTCCGGTGTGGCCTGCGGGCCGCGGGCCGCCGCTGCCTTGGCGGTCAGGGCGGCCGGGTCGGTGCGGCCGTCAGCGTAACCGCGGGCCGCGCCGCGCGTACCCGAACAGTCCGATCACGCGCAGGACCGGGGAGGGGCGGCCGGGACGAGGGGCGACGGGGGCGGGGACGGGGACGGCGGCCGCCCGGGACGCACCGTGCCACCGTGCGTCTCCGGGAGACCGCCGCCGTCCGTCGTGCCGCCGTCCGTCGTACCGCCGTCCGTCAGGCCGCGGAGCCGACCAGGGCGACGGCACTGCCGCCGCCTCGGTCCGTGCCCTCCGCACTCCGGGTGCACTCCGCATTCCGCGTGCCGTCCGCCGCCGTACCCGCTCCCTCCGCCGCCTCCAGCAGCGCGACGAGGGACTCGCGTGCCCGCGCGACCCGCGAGCGCACGGTGCCCACGGGACAGCCGACGACCGCCGCCGCCTCGGCATAGGGCAGCCCGAGCAGTTGCGTCAGGACGAACGCCTCACGCCGCGACGGGCCGATGAGCGCGAGGAGTTCGCCGAGCGCCACCCCCTCCTCGAACCCGGGCAGACCGCGCGGCTGTGCGCGCTCCGCCGCCGTCTGCCAGTCGTCCGTGTCCGCCGCCCGCGGACGGCGTGCACCGGCACGGATGCGGTCGGCCACCGTTCTGCGGGCGATCGCCAGCAGCCAGGTACGGGCCGAGGATCTGCCCTCGAAACCCGGAAGGCTGCGCAGCGCACGCAGATACGTCTCCTGTACGAGGTCGTCCGCGGCCTGGGCGTCGCCGCTCAAGTGCGTGACGTACCGGCGTACATCGGGCTGCGTCGCGCGGACGAACTCCTGCGCCGCCTCCGCGTCCCCGGCGCGGGCCGCGAGCGCCCAGCCGGTCGTCTCCGCGTCCGTCCGCTCACGCATGCCGTTTCCCCCCACGGTCCTCGTCGCGGGGACCGGCATCGCGGCGACCGGTGACGCGGCGATCGGCGAGGATGGGGACATGCACTGCTCCCGGGCCCGCACCGCGCTCTCCGCCCGCCTCGACCAGGAGGCGCTGCCTCCGGGCGTCACGGAGAGCAGGCTCGCGGAGCACCTGGCGTCCTGCCCGGACTGCCGCCGGTGGCAGACGCAGGCCGAGCGGCTGCGGCGCCTGTCCGCCGGCGAGCACGCACCGTCCGCGCAACCGGATCCGGAGCCGGAGCCGGCGACCGAGACCGGAACGGGGACGGACGGGGGCGGGTACGCCGAGGGGCACGCGCACCGGCACGGCTCCGGGAAGCGCGGGCGCAACGGGCGTGGCCGGCACGCCTGTTGAGCGGGGACGGCCCGCTCGGGCCGTGGATCGTCGCGCGGCGGGTGCCGACCGCACCCGTATGCGCTCAGGGGTCATCGTCATCTGAGGTCCTTCGCATGGTCCGGCCGCCGCGTGGGCGGCACCGGTGAACTGGCCCTCCGGCGGCGGCCGTTGCGCGAAGCCCGGCGGGCCTCCCGGAGGGATGGGCCGTGCTGTCGTCAGACAGCCCGGCCGTGCGGCGGACCCCGCAGCCAGATGACATGACCGAGGAAGAGCCTGCGGGGCGCGCGGGTCCGTTCGGGCCGCGCCGCCCGTACCGTCGGCGCCGGAGCGGGCAGCACCACGTCGGCGGCGGCGACCAGCGGTGCGAACAGCCGTACCGACGCGGCCCGTACGGCGCGTACGGCACGGAAGACGGCGCGCTCGCCGCCCCACAGCCACCATGCGCTGAGCAGCGCCACCAGCAGATGGACCGCGATCATCCCGGACGTACCGCCCGGCATCCCCGCGTGCGCGTGGTCCATGGCCGCCTGGCCCATGCCCTGGTGGTTCATCGCATGGTGCATCGCGTGATGAGCCATCGCGTCGTGCGCGTGCTGGCCCATGCCCCCGCCGTGCATGCCGCTCATGCTGTGCACGCTGTCCGTTCCGTGCATGCCCTGCATGCTGTGCACTCCTTGCACACCGTGCGCCGCGTGCGCGCCGTACGAAGTGCCGCCGCCCGCGGGCGAGTCGGGCGCCCCGGCGAGTGGATGCCCCACAAGCGCGGCCGCCCAGCGTGCGCCGAGCGACGTGCCGCCGGACCCTCCCGTACCTCCCGTACCGCCGGACCCCGCGAGGGCCTGGCCGAGGGAGAAGAGGCCGTGCAGCAGCGCCTGCGTGCCGACCGTCAGGGTGCCCACCACCACCGGTCCGCGCTCCCGCCCGGCGACGGCCCAGGCCGCCAGCGCCGCCGCGGGCAGCGCCCCCGACAGCAAGCCGACGGGCACCGGTCGGCCGGACATCAGCGTGTGACCGGCCGCCGCGAGCATCACGCAGACCGCCGCGAACACACCCGCTCGCAGCGCCCTGAGAACGCCTCCCGCATGCATGACCTGCCCATCGTCGCACCCGTGCCGCCGCCCGGAACCCCCGGTGCGCAAACCGCTCACGTCCGTACAGCCCCCGTACCGCCCGGCCCCCGCCCCGCACACCCCTCCCGCCGAAGGCGGTGTTCCCCCCGTCGGCTTCCGCGCCTAGGCTGGCAGGCGTAGCTGGTTCGTCCTGCCCGCCAGGCAGGACGTCGCAAGAGGGAACCCGGTGGAATTCCGGGACTGCCCCGCAGCGGTGAGTGGGAACGACCGCCGTCACACAGCACTGGGCCCGAGGGGTCCGGGAAGCGACGGCCAGTAGGTGTCCGCCTCGACGGCGGACGCGCCCGCGAGTCCGAAGACCTGCCGGCTGCCCGCGCGTGACCGATCACGCGCGGTCTGTCCCAGTGACCTCGAGGGCGGGTCGGCGACCACAACACCAGACGGAGCGACCGCGCGTGTGTCTGCGCGATGTCCCGCTCACCGTCTGGTTCGGTTTCCCTTCGCGCTCCTCCGGATCACCGGGGCTCGTCCGAATCGTTCGCGAAGGAGAGTTTCGTGACAGCGAAGTCCGCAGCCGCGGCAGCACGGCCCACCGTGTACGGCGTCCCCCGGCAGGGACGCAACCGGGAACTGAAGAAAGCCATCGAGGGCTACTGGAAGGGCCGTGTCACCGCCGAGGACCTCCGTCGGACGGCGGCGGAGCTGCGTCGTACGAACTGGCGCCTGCTCGCCGACGCCGGCATCGAGGAGGTCCCGACCGGGGACTTCTCCTACTACGACCATGTGCTGGACACCAGCGTCATGGTCGGCGCCGTACCGGAGCGCCACCGCTCCGCCGTCGAAGCGGACGCCCTGGACGGGTACTTCGCCATGGCACGCGGCACCCAGGAGGTCGCGCCACTGGAGATGACCAAGTGGTTCGACACCAACTACCACTATCTGGTCCCGGAGTTGGGGCCGGACACCGAGTTCGCCGCCGACTCCTCCAAGCAGGTCGCGGAGTTCAAGGAGGCCCAGGCGCTCGGGCACACACCGCGGCCCGTCCTCGTCGGCCCCGTCACCTACCTCCTGCTGTCCAAGCCGGCGCCGGGCGTGGCCCCCGGCTTCGACCCGCTGACGCTGCTGGACCGGCTGCTTCCGGTGTACGCGGAGGTCCTCGCAGATCTGCGCGCCGCGGGTGCGGAGTGGGTGCAGATCGACGAGCCGGCCCTCGTGCAGGACCGCACCGCCGCCGAACTGAACGCCGCCGAGCGGACGTACCGCGAACTGGGCGGGCTGGGCGACCGCCCGAAGCTCCTCGTCGCCTCCTACTTCGACCGCCTGGGCGAGGCCCTGCCCGTCCTGGCCAAGGCGCCCGTCGAGGGCCTCGCGCTCGACTTCACCGAGGCCGCCGCCGCGAACCTGGACGACCTGGCCTCGGCCGGCGGGCTGGCCGGCAAGCGCCTGGTCGCGGGCGTCGTCAACGGCCGCAACATCTGGATCAACGACCTGGGCAAGTCGCTCTCCACGCTCGGCACCCTGCTCGGCCTCGCCGACCGTGTCGACGTGGCCGCGTCCTGCTCGCTGCTGCACGTCCCGATCGACGCCACCGCCGAGTCGGACGTCATCGACGCGCAGATCCTGCGCTGGCTGGCCTTCGCCCGGCAGAAGGCGAACGAGGTCGCCGTCCTCGCCAAGGGCCTCGCCCACGGCACCGACGCGATCACCGCGGAACTCACCGCCAACCGCGCCGACCTGGCCTCCCGCGCCGGTTCGGCCATCACCCGCGACCCGGCGGTGCGGGCCAGGACCGAGGCGGTCACCGACGCCGACCGGCGCCGTCCGCAGCCCTACCCGGAGCGTACGAAGGCCCAGCGGGAGCATCTGGGGCTGCCGCTGCTGCCGACGACGACCATCGGCTCCTTCCCGCAGACCACCGAACTGCGCACCGCGCGCGCCGACTTGCGCAAGGGCAAGATCGACACCGCCGGGTACGAGGAGCGGATCAAGACCGAGATCCAGCAGGTCCTCTCCTTCCAGGAGAGCGTCGGGATCGACGTCCTGGTGCACGGTGAGCCCGAACGCAACGACATGGTCCAGTACTTCGCCGAGCAGCTCACCGGCTATCTGGCCACCCAGCACGGCTGGGTCCAGTCGTACGGCACCCGCTACGTCCGTCCCCCGATCCTCGCGGGCGACATCTCCCGTCCGGAGCCGATGACGGTGCCCTGGACGACGTACGCCCAGTCCCTCACGAGCCGCCCCGTCAAGGGCATGCTCACCGGGCCCGTCACGATGCTCGCCTGGTCCTTCGTACGGGACGACCAGCCGCTCGGCGACACCGCGCGCCAGGTGGCGCTGGCCCTGCGGGACGAGGTGCAGGACCTGGAGGCGGCGGGAACGTCGGTCATCCAGGTCGACGAGCCGGCGCTGCGCGAGACGCTGCCGCTGCGTGCCGCCGGGCGGCCGGCCTATCTGGAGTGGGCGACGGAGGCGTTCCGGCTGACGACGGCCGGTGTGCGTCCGGCGACGCAGATCCACACCCACATGTGCTACGCGGAGTTCGGCGACATCATCCAGGCCATCGACGACATCGACGCCGACGTGATCAGCCTGGAGTCGGCCCGTTCGCACATGCAGGTCGCACGGGAGCTGGCGGCGCACGGCTATCCGCGCGAGGCGGGCCCGGGCGTCTACGACATCCACTCGCCGCGCGTCCCCAGCGCCGACGAGGCGGCGGCCCTGCTGCGCAAGGGACTTGAGGCGATCCCGGCCGAGCGGCTGTGGGTCAACCCGGACTGCGGTCTGAAGACCCGCGGCTGGCCGGAGACCCGCGCCTCGCTGGAGAACCTCGTCGCTGCGGCGCGGACGGTACGGGCGGAGCTGCCCGGCTCCTGACGCGCCGGCGCCACCGGCCGGGAGCGCCACGGCACTTCCGGCCGGCCGGCGCGACGGCGAGGGCACCATGCACCATCTGCGCTCGGACTCCACCATCGCGTCGGACTCCACCGGCGCCTCCGGCATCCCGGACTCGGGTGCCGGGGGCGCCGGTTCCGCGTCCGGGCCCGGCTGACGGCCCGGGACCCGCGACGCTCAGTCGGCGCTCAGTCCTCGCTCTCCAGATTCCCCTCGGCCTCCAGATAGATCTCCCGCAGCGCGTCGAGCACCGCCGGGTCGGGCTTGGCCCACAGGCCCCGCGACTGTGCCTCCAGCAGCCGTTCCGCGATGCCGTGCAGGGCCCAGGGGTTGGCCTCCTGCAGGAACTCCCGGTTGACCGGGTCCAGTACGTACGCCTCGGTGAGCTTGTCGTACATCCAGTCGGCGACGACGTTCGTGGTGGCGTCGTAGCCGAAGAGATAGTCGACGGTGGCGGCGAGTTCGAAGGCGCCCTTGTAGCCGTGGCGGCGCATCGCCTCGATCCACTTGGGGTTGACCACCCGGGAGCGGAAGACCCGCGAGGTCTCCTCGACGAGGCTGCGGGTGCGCACCGTCTCGGGACGGGTGGAGTCGCCGATGTACGCCTCGGGCGCGGTGCCGCGCAGCGCCCGCACCGTGGCGACCATGCCGCCGTGGTACTGGAAGTAGTCGTCGGAGTCGGCGATGTCGTGTTCGCGGGTGTCGGTGTTCTTCGCGGCCACGGCGATCCGCCGGTAGGCGGTCTCCATCTCCGCGCGGGCGGGCCGCCCGTCCAGCTCCCGTCCGTAGGCGTAGCCGCCCCAGGCGGTGTAGACCTCGGCGAGGTCGGCGTCGGTGCGCCAGTCACGGGAGTCGATGAGCTGGAGCAGGCCCGCGCCGTACGTACCGGGCCGGGAGCCGAAGATGCGGGTGGTGGCCCGCCGTTCGTCGCCGTGCTCGGCCAGCTCCTGCTGCGTGTGGCCCCGTACGTGGTTCTGCTCGTGCGGTTCGTCGAGCGAGGCCGCCAGCCGCACGGCGTCGTCGAGCAGCCCCACGGCGTGCGGGAAGGCGTCCCGGAAGAAGCCCGAGATGCGCAGCGTGACGTCGATACGGGGACGGTCCAGCTCCTCCGGCGGCACCGGTTCCAGTCCCGTGACGCGGCGGGAGGCGTCATCCCACACGGGACGCACGCCCAGCAGCGCCAGCGCCTCCGCGATGTCGTCCCCGGCGGTGCGCATCGCGCTCGTCCCCCACAGCGACAGCCCCACCGAGGCGGGCCACTCGCCGTTGTCGTCGCGGTAGCGCGTCAGCAGCGAGTCGGCGAGGGCCTGCCCGGTCTCCCACGCGAGGCGGGACGGTACGGCCTTGGGGTCGACGGAGTAGAAGTTGCGGCCGGTCGGCAGGACGTTGACGAGCCCGCGCAGCGGCGAACCGGAGGGACCGGCGGGCACGAAGCCACCGGCCAGTGCGTGCACCGTGTTGTCCAGCTCGGCGGTGGTCGCGGCCAGCCGCGGCACGACCTCCTCGGCGGCGAACTCCAGGATGCGCGCGACCTGTTCGCCGTGTCCGTCCGGCACGGCCGACGGGTCCCAGCCCGCGTCGTCCATCGCCTGCACCAGCGTCCGCGCGGTCTGCTCCGCCTCGTCGGCGGTGGTACGGGTCGCGGCGGACTCGTCCAGTCCGAGGGCCTCGCGCAGTCCGGGCAGCGCCGCCGAGCCGCCCCAGATCTGGCGGGCGCGCAGCACCGCGAGGACGAGGTCGACCCGGGCGGCGCCTTCGGGCGCCTGGCCCAGCACATGCAGACCGTCGCGGATCTGGGCGTCCTTGACCTCGCACAGCCAGCCGTCGACGTGCAGCAGGAAGTCGTCGAAGCCGTCGTCGTCGGGGCGCTCCTCCAGACCGAGGTCGTGGTCGAGCCGGGCGGCCTGGATGAGGGTCCAGATCTGGGCGCGGATCGCCGGGAGCTTCGGCGGGTCCATGGAGGCGATCTGCGCGTACTCGTCGAGGAGTTGCTCCAGGCGCGCGATGTCGCCGTACGACTCGGCGCGGGCCATCGGCGGTACGAGGTGGTCGACGAGGGTGGCGTGCACGCGGCGCTTGGCCTGGGTGCCCTCGCCGGGGTCGTTGACGAGGAACGGGTAGACCAGCGGGACGTCGCCGAGCGCGGCGTCCGGGGCGCAGGCCGCGGACAGCCCGGCGTTCTTGCCGGGCAGCCACTCCAGGTTGCCGTGCTTGCCGAGGTGGACCATGGCGTCGGCGCCGAAGCCCCCTCCCCCACTGCCTTCGACGTGGGAGGTGCCCCCACCACTGCCTTCGGCGTGGGAGGTGCCCCCAGCGGGCGCGGCGATCCAGCGGTAGGCCGCCAAGTAGTGGTGGGAGGGCGGCAGATCGGGGTCGTGGTAGATCGCGATGGGGTTCTCGCCGAAGCCGCGCGGCGGCTGGATGAGGATCAGCAGGTTCTCGCGGCGCAGGGCCGCCAGCACGATGTCGCCGTCCGGGTTGCGGCTGCGGTCGACGAACATCTCGCCCGGCGGCGGCCCCCAGTGCTCCTCGACGGACGCGCGCAGCTCCTCGGGCAGCGTGTCGTACCAGCGGCGGTAGTCGGCCGCCGGGATGCGCACCGGGTTGCGCGCCAACTGCTCCTCGGTGAGCCAGTCCTGGTCGTGGCCGCCGGCGTCGATCAGGGCGCGGATCAGCTCGTCGCCGTCGCCGGAGACCAGGCCCGGGATGTCCTCCGCGGGGCCGAAGTCGTAGCCCTCCTCGCGCAGCCGCCGCAGCAGGGCGACGGCGCTGGCCGGGGTGTCCAGACCGACGGCGTTGCCGATGCGGGAGTGCTTGGTGGGATAGGCGGAGAGCACCAGCGCGATGCGCTTGTCCGCGGCGGGCGTACGGCGCAGCCGTGCGTGGCGTACGGCGATACCGGCGGCGCGCGCGGCGCGTTCGGGGTCGGCGACGTAGGAGGGCAGACCGTCCTCGTCGACCTCCTTGAAGGAGAACGGGACGGTGATCAGCCGTCCGTCGAACTCCGGCACGGCGATCTGGCTGGCGGCGTCCATCGGCGAGACGCCCTCGTCGTTCTCCTCCCAGGCCGCACGGGACCCCGTCAGACACAGCGCCTGGAGGATCGGCACGTCCAGATCCGTGAGGGCTCCCGCGTCCCACGACTCGTCGTCCTCGCCGGCGGACGCCTCCGCGGGCCGGGTGCCCCCGGCGGCGAGGACGGTGGTCACCACGGCGTCCACGGCGCGCAGTTCGTCGATCAGCTCCGGCTCGGGCGCGCGGAGCGAGGCGACGTACAGCGGCAGCGGACGTCCGCCGGCGTCCTCGACGGCACGGCACAGCGCCTCGACGAAGCCGGTGTTGCCGCTCATGTGGTGGGCGCGGTAGTAGAGCACGGCGATCGCCGGGCCGTCCCCCTCCTTCGTCTCCTTCGCCTCCTTCGTCTCCCGGGGCAGCGGGCCCCAACTGGGCGCGGGCGCCGGGGGTTCGAAGCCGTGCCCGGTCAGCAGAACGGTGTCGGAGAGGAAGCGCGCGAGCTGTTCGAGGTTCGCGGGCCCGCCGTGCGCGAGATAGGCGTGCGCCTCGGCGGCGATGCCCACGGGGACGGTGGAGGCCTCCATGAGCTGTGCGTCCGGGGCCTGTTCACCGGTGAGGACGACCACCGGGCGCCCGTCGGCGAGCAGTTGGGAGAGGCCGTCCTCCCAGGCGCGGACGCCGCCCAGCAGCCGTACGACGACGAGGTCCACGCCGTCGAGCAGCGCGGGCAGTTCGTCCAGCGGCAGCCGGGAGGGGTTGGCGAAGCGGTAGCCGACGGGGCCCTGTGAGGCGCGGGCGCTGAGCAGATCGGTGTCGGACGTCGACAGGAGAAGAATCACGCGGCGTCTGGCCTTCCTCGGGGTGTCCGCGCCCCGGGTGGTGTCGGACGGCGGGAGTTCCTGGCTCGCCCGGCCGCCGTGGCCGGGTTCACAGTGGCGGGACCGCGCCGGATTCGCACCGGGCTTCCTCCCAAGTCGCCGTCTGTGGCGGCGGCGGACCTGCGGGTCCGCCGAGAAGCATCGTAAGGGCCGGGGGGCGGGCGCGGGCCATACGGCCCCGAGAGGCGGTGGGTATGCTCGCCGCCATGTGTACCGCCCCGGTCCGGCCATCCGCCCTGGACACGACGCCGATGCGGGACCGCGGTGACGCCTGCCCGGGGGCGCTGCGGCTGCACACGGCGGACGACGGGGCGCTCGCCCGCGTCCGGGTGCCCGGCGGGATCCTCTCCGCGGCACAGGCCCGGGCGCTGGCGCGGGCCGCACGGCGCCTCGGCGACGGGGAGTTGCATCTCACCTCGCGCGGCAATGTGCAGTTGCGGGGTCTGCGGGCGGACTGCGGACGGGAGTTGGCGGAGCTGCTGGACGCGGCCGGGCTGCTGCCGTCCCACCGCCACGAGCGCGTACGCAACGTCGTCGCCTCGCCGCTGGCCGGTCTCGACGGCTACGGGCACGGCGATCTGCGGCCGTGGCTGCGGGAGTTGGACGGGATGCTGTGCGCGAGTGAGACCGCTCACGCGCTGTCCGGACGGTTCCTCTTCGCCCTCGACGACGGACGCGGGGACACGGCGGGGCTGGGCGCGGACGTCACGCTGACCGCCCGTGGCGACGGTACGGCGGCGCTGCGCATCGGACCGCGGTCCTCCTGTGTGCTCCAACTCCCGTCGTCGGATGCGCCGTTGGCCGCGCTCCGCACGGCTGAAGCGTTTCTTCGGACGCCGGAGGCGCGCCGCGGAGAGCTCTGGCGGATCGCCGAACTTCCCGGCGGCGCCGAGGAGTTGGCGCAGGAGGTGGTCCGGGGCCTGGGCGCGGCAGCGGTGTTGCGCAGCGACTCGGCTGTCGGTGCGTCCGAAGACGGCGCCTCCGGGGGCGGCGCGTCCGGCGGGCCTCCGCCCGGCGTCGTACCCGGCCCGCGCGGCGACGCCGCGCTGTCGGTCCT
>NZ_LJGW01000356.1 GCF_001751255.1 Streptomyces nanshensis
CGACCACGCGGCACAGCACAGCGCCCCCACGGCGAGCGTGAGCAGCGCGGCGGTCACCCCCGAACGCCCCGCAGGACCCGCGAAGTCGAGGCTGCCGGGCAGCACATGGGAGGACGAGGGCCCGAACAGCGCCAGGAAGACCCCCACGACCCCGGCGCCCGCCGCCGCCCCCGCGGGCAGCACCGCCCCCGTCATCCGCCCCGTGGCATACCCGGCCCCCACGGCGAGCACCGCGAGCAGCAGCCCCTCCGGCCTGGCGTCCCGCCCCGCCGCCGTGATCAGCGCCCAGCCCGCACAAGCCCCCAGCACGAGCACCCCGGTCACGTCCGCGGTGCCGTACTCCCGTACGTCCGACGCGGACGTCCCGAGCACAGGTGACGTCATCCTCGACCCCCCGAAACCTGCGCGCCCCGCGGCGGCTCCCCTCCCCGGGAGTGCGCGGAGTGCGACGACGCGCGTCAACGGTAGTGCGTGGCGGCCGGATTGTGGATGTCCCGTACTCGGCGGATGTGCTTTCCGTGAACACCTGAGCGAGAGCCGCACGTCCGGCACCGCGTAGGCTCGGGATCATGGCGACACCCGAATTCATCCGCCGCATCCGCGCCACCGCCGGCCACCAGCTCCTCTATCTGCCGGGCGTCAGCGCCGTCGTGTTCGACGACGAGGGGCGCGTGCTGCTCGGCCGCCGGGCCGACTCCGGGGAGTGGTCGATCATCGGCGGCATCCCCGAGCCCGGCGAGCAGCCCGCGGCGGCGGTGCTGCGCGAGGTGGAGGAGGAGACGGCCGTGCGCTGCGTCGCCGAACGCGTCGTCCTCGTACAGGCGTGGCAGGAGCCGGTCACCTTCCCCAACGGCGACGTCTGCCAGTTCATGGACATCTGCTTCCGCTGCCGCGCCACCGGAGGCGAGGCCCGGGTCAACGACGACGAGTCGCTGGAGGTCGGCTGGTTCTCCACGGACGCCCTGCCGCCCATGTCGGAGGGCATCCTGACCCGCATCAAGCAGGCGACGGGCGACGGCCCCACCTGGTTCGAGGGCATCGGCGCGGACTGAATCCCCGGCCCGCCCGGCGTTACGTTGGAACCGTGGACCGCTCGGGGGCGACGAGCCGAGGAGAGGACCATGACCAGCACGTTGGAGGGCCTCACGACACAGGGCGTGTCCCCCTGGCTGGACGATCTGAGCCGTGAGCGGCTCACCGGAGGCGGGCTCTCCCGCCTCGTGAGCGAGCATGACGTCAGGGGCGTCACCAGCAATCCCACGATCTTCGACAAGGCGATCCGCTCGGGCCCGTACTACGCCGCCCAGATCGCGGGGCTCGCGCGCCGCGGGGTGGAGGTGTCCGAGGCCGCCCGGCTGGTCACGGCGTACGACGTGCGCTGGGCCTGCGACGTGCTGCGCGGGGTGTACGACGGCGTCCGCGGCGGCGGTGCGGACGGTGCCGGGGGCCGGGGCGGCGCGCACCCCGGGGACGGCCGGGTCTCGATCGAGGTGGACCCGCGGCTGGCCCACGACTCCGAGGCGACCCTCGCCGAGGTCCGCCACCTGTGGTGGCTGGTCGACCGGCCCAATCTGTACGTGAAGATCCCCGCCACCCGTGAGGGACTGGGCGCCATCAGCGCCGCGCTCGCCGAGGGCATCAGCGTCAACGTCACGCTGATCTTCTCCCNCGACCGATACGACCAGGTCCTCGCCGCCTTCGTCTCCGGTATGGAGGAGGCACGCGCCGCCGGGCGCGATCTGACGGGCATGGCCTCCGTGGCGTCCTTCTTCGTCAGCCGCGTCGACACCGAGACCGACAACCGCCTGGACAAGAACGGCAGTTCACAGGCGCAGGCACTGCGCGGACGCGCTGCCCTCGCCAACGCCCGCCTCGCCTATGAGCACTTCGAGCGGGCCCGCGAAGGCGACCGCTGGCAGGCGCTCGAAGCGGCCGGAACGGCGCCGCAGCGTCCGCTGTGGGCCTCGACCGGCGTGAAGGACCCGTCCTTCGACGACACCCGCTATGTCACCGGGCTCGTCGCGCCCGACGTGGTGTGCACCATGCCGGAGCCGACGCTGCACGCGGTCGAGGACCACGGGGAGATCACCGGCGACACCGTCCACGGCACCTACGCGGAGTCGCAGCAGATCCTCGACGACCTCGAAGTCGCCGGCGTCTCCTACCACGATGTGGTGGCGACGCTGGAGGACGAGGGCGTCGCGAAGTTCGCCGACTCCTGGGAAGACCTGCTGACGACGCTGGACGGGGAGCTGCGGGCGGCGGCTCCGGACGCGGCGTAGACACCACCGGTTCCGCCCGCGCGACGGCGGCTGGTCGCGGGCCCGTGCCGCGGGGGAGACTCGACGGGGAGGGACGCCGTACGGACGCCGGGACGCGGGAAGTCACGGCCGTCGGGGGACGCGGCGTTCGCGGGAGAGCAGCGAGAGAAAGAGCGTCACGTGTCGGAGAGCCACGAGCAGCAGGGCGGGGAGCCGGCGTGCTGGCTCCACCAGGTGTGCGAGGAGTGCGGCAAGGTCCGTGAGGACGCCTCGCGTACGGCGTGCGAGCACTGCGGCCACGACCCCGTGACGCCCCGTCCGGTGCCCGCGGCCGCCGCCCGTTCCGGCCCCTCCCGCCGCCGCGACCGCGATCCCGAGGGCAGGGCCCGCAACGCGCGGCCCCGCGACGGACTGGGACGTCCGCTGCCGTACGGGCAGGAGGGCGTCGAGCGCCAGCCCGAGGGCGTGGTGCGCACACCTGACGAATCCCTGGACGAGGCACAGCAGTTGCTCGACGGCGGCATGCCCTTCCACGCCCACGAGGTGCTGGAGGACGCGTGGAAGACGGCACCGGAGGCCGAGGCCCCGCTGTGGAAGGGCCTGGCGCAGCTCGCCGTCGGCATCACCCACCTCGCGCGGGGCAACACCACGGGCGGGGCGCGGCTGCTGCTGCGCGGCACCGCGAACATCGACCCGTACCGGAGCGATGCGCCGCACGGCATCGACGTCGCCGGGCTCGCGGACTGGGCGCGTACCACCGCGGACGAGGCGAACGGCCCGGCGGACACCGGCAGTTCGGGCACAGGCGGTTCGGGTACGGGCGGTGCGGAGACCCGCGGCGCGGCGGAGCGGCCGCCGGCGGCCCCCAGGCTGCGCGCCGGGACCGCGCGGCCCCGCTGAACGGCGCTCGACGGCGGACCCCGGACCGGACCTCGTACGGAAGGCGGCGGGCCGCCCCGTACGTCACACCTTCCGGAAGTGGTAGGCCTCCTCGGCCGCCGCCGCGACGTCGTCCAGATCCGCTCCGCCCGCCGAGGCGACCACCGCCGCGATGGCCCCCTCGACGAGCGGGGCGTCCACGAGCCGTGTGTTCTCGGGGAGTTCGTCGCCCTCGGCCAGCAGCACCTTCACCGTCAGCACCGCGCTGCCCAGGTCGACGAGGACGGCCACACCGGCCCCCGAGTCGACGTTGTGCGCGGCGGCGCTGATGAGTTCCGCGCTGGTGCCCATGCCGCCGTCCGGGCCGCCGCCGGCGCCCTCCACCGGGGCGCTGTCCTGCCCGGCGGCGAGCCCGACGGCCAGGCGCGCGACGGAGTCCGCGACCTCTTTGCTGTGCGAGACGAGAACGATCCCGACCTGCCCGTGGGACTTCCCGGCCGCGGAGCGGTCGGCGGCCCCTCCGCCGGCGGCGGAAGGGTCCTGCTGCTCACTCATCGGCGACCGCCCCCGCCAGCGCGGTGAACAGCAGCGCGGACGAGGTCGCGCCCGGATCCTTGTGCCCGACGCTTCTCTCGCCCAGATAGCTCGCGCGTCCCTTGCGCGCCCGCATCGGCACCGTGGCGAGCGCCCCCTCGTCGGCGGCGGTGCGTGCCGCGCCGTACGGATCGGGACCGCCCGCGGACAGCGCCTCGACGCCCGGATAGAGCGCGTCCAGCATCGTCTTGTCGCCGAGCGCGGCGCCGCCGAGCTGGGCCACGGCGTCGACGCCGATGCGCAGCGCCTCCGCGAGCTGATCGCCCGTGACCCGTTCCGCGTCGCCCAGCGCCTTGCCCGTACGGCGCAGCAGCGTCCCGTACAGCGGACCCGAGGCGCCGCCCACGGTGGAGACCAACTGCCGCCCCGCGAGGATCAGTACGGCACCCGGCGCCGACGGCGGCTCCTTGCCCAGGGCCGTCACGACGGAGGCGAAGCCGCGCTGCAGGTTGGTGCCGTGGTCCGCGTCGCCGATGGCCGAGTCGAGCTCGGTGAGCTGGTCCGCTTCGCGCTCGACGGCGGCGGCAGCCGCGGTGAGCCAGCGGAAGACGGCGTCGGCGTCCAGCTCGTCGGTCAGGTCGGTCAAGACAACTCCCTCGTCCGAAGGGCCGAGGGCCGCTCCCGGAGCGGCGAGTGCGGCCCGGCCCGGTGCTCATGGCTCGTCATCAGCAACCCCAGCGAAGCCCCGGTGTGTTCACCGGTGCGTCGTACAGCCGCAGCATCTCCTCGTCGGCCCGGCACAGTGTCACCGAGGCTCCGGCCATGTCCAGCGAGGTGACGTAGTTGCCGACGAGCGTACGGGCGACCGGGACCCGGCGCTCGTCCAGGACGCGCTGCACCTCCGCGCAGAATCCGTACAGCTCGATCAGGGGCGTCGCGCCCATGCCGTTGACGAGGGCCAGCACGGGACCGTCCGGCTCCAGGTCGCTGAGGACGGCGTCCACCGCGAAGTCGGCGATCTCGCCGGAGGTCATCATCGGGCGCCGCTCACGGCCCGATTCGCCGTGGATGCCGATGCCCAGCTCCAGTTCGCCCGCGGGCAGGTCGAAGGTGGGGCTGCCCTTGGCGGGCGTCGTGCAGGGGGCCAGTGCCACGCCGAAGCTCCGGCAGGACTGGGAGACCTGACGGGCGATCGCCTCGACGCGCTCCAGCGGCGCACCCTCGTCGGCGAGGGCTCCCGCGATCTTCTCGACGAAGAGCGTGCCGCCGGTGCCGCGCCGTCCGGCCGTGAACTCGCTGTCGGTGACGGCCACATCGTCCTCGACGAGGACCTTGCCGACCTGGATGCCCTCGTCCTCGGCCAGCTCGGCGGCCATGTCGAAGTTGAGGACGTCGCCGGTGTAGTTCTTCACGATGAACAGGACGCCGTTGCCGCTGTCGACGGCCGCCGCGGCACGCGTCATCTGGTCGGGGACGGGGGAGGTGAAGATCGCTCCCGGGCACGCGGCGTCGAGCATGCCGCGTCCGACGAACCCGCCGTGTAGCGGCTCGTGCCCGGAGCCGCCGCCGGAGACCAGACCCACCTTGTCGGCCACGGGGGCGTCCCGCCGCACCACGATGCGGTTCTCCACGTCGACGGTCAGTTCGGGATGGGCGGCCGACATTCCCCGCAGGGCGTCCGCCACGACGTTCTCGGGCACGTTGATGAGCATCTTCATCGATACCTCCGAGTCAACACAGCACTGTCCCTTTGGCCAGTCTTACTACAGGTCAGAACCGATTTCGCGGCTGCGCGGTCCCGCCGCGAGGGCCGCGTGGAACGGTCCCCGCGCACCCCGTGCCGGACTCGGTCAGGTGCCGCGGAGCGTCCGCGGTCCGTGCCGGGACGCTCCGCCGGGGCCCGGGGCGTCACCCGGTACGGGCGCACCCCTACACCCTGCCGCACCGGAGGGCCGCTGCCGAGGTCCGCGAGCGCGCCGCGGCGGGTTGCGTGCACGCCTCCACGGCCGGTACGTCGGCGGGCGCACCGCGGGGCGTGCGTACGGACACCTCCGCGGGGCCGCGGACCGCAGAAGGCGGACGCCTCAGCCCAGTTCGAGACTCGTGACGCCGAAGACGCGCTCGGAGCTGACGGCCGGAGGCGTCCCCTTGTACATGCGGACGCTCTCGAAGCCGAGCTCCAGACCGCGGCTCGTCGCGATCGCGACCGCCGCCTCGTGGGATTCGGGGATGTCGACATAGACCTCGTCGTCCTGGCTGAGGTGTGCGGTGAGGGCGTCGAAGAGGGCATCGGCCGCCTCCGGGGTGTCGGCGAAGAGGGGGCCCACGCGGTGGCCGCTGCGGGCCTGCCGGATCACGCCGTAGCCGGCGGGGTCGCCCTCGCCGTCGAGGAAGACGCGCGCCCGGTGCCCGGGGGCGTTCAGCCACCGTTCCAGGAAGCCGCGGCGGGGCGCGGGGAAGCACTGCTCGTCGTACGCGGCGAGCGCCTCGAAGTGCTCCGGCGTCACCGGTACGACGGACGGCGAGGGCGCGGCGCCGCGGGCGGTGAGGCGGCCGCCGTAGCGGCCGGTGCGGTAGTCGGGCACGAAGCCCGAGCGGCGGTAGGTCGGCTCCTGTTCGAGGACGGCGTCCAGGCCGACGGTCCGCTCGCCGGCGTGCAGCACGGCCGCGTCCCAGGTGGCCTTGCCCAGGCCCGTACCGCGCAGGTCGCGGTGGACGAGGTAGTAGCCGAGGAAGGCGAAGTCGCCGGAGTAGTTGACGACGGAGACCGCCGAGACGGGGCTGCCGCCGCGGCGTCCGAGGAAGAAGCCCTCGGGGTCGGTGGGGTGGAAGCAGGCCGTGTCGCCCAGGCCCGGGTTCCACTGTTCCTCCGCCGCCCACTCCTCGACCTGGAGCCACTCCTGCGACGAGGCGCGGCTGACGCCGAGTTCGTCCGCGGCGTGGGAGGCCGTCTGGGAGATGCCTGCGGGGGAGTGCCGGTGCGGGGCGTCGTCGCCGAGAGGTGCCATGCCGTGCGTCTTCCTTTCCCTGTCGGGGGTGGTCGGCCGGCGGGCCGGGAACTCCGGCCCG
>NZ_LJGW01000359.1 GCF_001751255.1 Streptomyces nanshensis
CGCAGCCGCCCGGGCGCCGCCGACCCGTCGCGGAACGCCGCGAGCGCCCGCCGTGTGACGGCCTCCGGTCCGGCGCCCACGGGGACGGCGGCCCCCGCCTCGTCCGGCTGGAGCGGCTCCAGCGCCGCGAACTGCGAGTCGAGCAGCGTGAGCGGCATGAAGTGGTCGCGGCGCTGTTCCATGCGGCGCGCGATCAGCGAGCGGTCCCCGGTGAGGTGGACGAAGAAGACGTGCGGGGCTGCGGCACGCAGCCGGTCGCGGTAGGCGCGCTTGAGCGCCGAGCAGCTCACGACCCCGCCGGATTCCGCCTGTTGACGGGCCCACGCGCCGATGGCGTCGAGCCACGGTTCGCGGTCGGAGTCGTCGAGGGGCCGCCCGGCGGTCATCTTGGCGACGTTCGCCGGGGGATGGAAGGAGTCGGCCTCGGCGTAGGGCACCCCCAGCGCCTCGGCCAGCAGCGCGCCGACGGTCGTCTTGCCGGTGCCGGCGACGCCCATCACGACCGCGACGCCGCGGTGCAGGCCGCCGGATCCGCGGTCGTCCGCGAGCCCGTCCGCGGGTCCGCCCTCGAACCCGCCGGGCCCGTACCCGAATCCGTCCACGAATCCGTCCGCGAGTCCGTCGCAGGGGCCGTCCGACGGGCCCGTCCCCTGCCTCCGGTCTGGAGACCCCATGCGCACCTCACTGTCGCTCTCCGTCAGGGCGCCGCACACTCAACCTCAATACGTCACACGTATTCAAGAGGTGGAAATGAATTCGTCATACTTAATTGGCGTGAGGGTCACCACGTACGCTGAGCCCACCGCACGACACGGGAGAGTCATGACCAGCCAGGCTGCGCACGGCCGTGACGAGGGGGGCCGCGGACTGCACGCGCGGCTGCTCGGCCGCCTCGGGCCCGCGATCACCGCGGGCGACTACCCTCCGGGCACCGTGCTGCTCACGGACGAACTGGCCGAGCGGTACGAGGTGTCGCGCACGGTCGTGCGCGAGGCGGTACGCGTTCTGGAGTCCATGCATCTCGTGGAGTCCCGGCGCCGCGTGGGCGTTCGCGTCCTGCCGACCGAGCAGTGGAACGTCTTCGACCCGCAGGTGATCACCTGGCGTCTCGCGGGCGCGGACCGGCCCCGGCAGCTCCGCTCGCTGACCCGGCTGCGCTCGGCCGTCGAACCGGTGGCCGCGCGGCTCGCCGCGGAGCTGGCCACGCCGGACGAGTGCGCCGAACTGACCGAGCACGCGCTCGGGATGGTGCGCACCTCGCGCGGGCAGCAGCTCCCCAACTACCTCGTGCACGACGTCGCGTTCCACCGCGTCATACTGCGGGCGTCGCGGAACGAGATGTTCGCGCGGCTCGGCGACGTCGTCGCCGCCGTACTGACCGGACGCACCGAGCACGAGGTGATGTTCAGCGACCCCCGCCCCGAGGCCGTCACCATGCACGTCCAGGTCGCCGAGGCCGTACGGGAGCACGACGGGGCGAACGCGGAGCGCTTGATGCGCACCATCACCGAGGACGCCCTCGCCGAACTGGACGTCCTGGCGCCCTGATCGAGGGTCCGTGCGCCGGGGCGCCCGCCGCGCTCAGGCGCCCGCGACTCTCCGTACGACCCGCAGCAGATACTCCTTCCTGTGCAGCGGATCGTGGTCCGTGCGCGGACGTTCGGGGATCTCGCCCGTCACCGGCCGGTAGTGCGCGAAGGCCGTCTCCAGCACGCCTTCGCCGCTGGTCAGCGTCGGCAGCCGACCCTCCAGGGCGTGGACGCGCGCCGCCGGCATCTCGCCCTCCAGCACATACGCGTCGCCCTTGGTGACCGGTGCACGCGGCACCGCGCGTAGCCGCGCGAGGACGGGCAGCACGGCGCCGAAGGAGACGGCGGGGATCTCCAGACGGAAGTGGTGCATCGGCTCGTGCACCGTCGTACCGGCGTCCCGGAGCGCGTCCATCAGCACCAGCGGCGTCAGCAGCCGGAAGTCGGCGCCCGTGCTCGACATGCTCTTGTCGAAGACCGCGTGGGCGTGGCTCTGCCGGGGCGCGTATCCGGAGTGCGTCATGGTCACGGCGCAGTCGGGGATCTGCCAGCCGTGCAGACCCTCGTGCAGCGTCTCGCGCACGGTGTCCTCGACGGCCCTCATGAACGCGTAGGGCATGGAGCCCAGTTCGACGTCCAGGCCGTAGCGCACGCCGCTGCCGGGCGGTGCCGGCTCGACGCGCAGACCGACCGTCGCCAGGAACGGGTTGGGCTCCTTGTCCATGATCTCCACCGCGGAGCCCGGCCCGTCGAGACGTTCGACGCAGATGGTCGTGGACTCGCGGAAGGCGACCTCCAGTCCGTACTCGTCGGCCAGCGTCGCCTGGACGACCTCCTTCTGTACCTCGCCGTAGAGCGATACGCGCAGCTCGCCGCGGAGTTCGTCCTGCCGCAGCCCGATCAGCGGGTCCTGTTCGGCGAGCAGCGTGAGCGCCGTGTGCAGCGCGCCCCTGTCCGCGTCGCGGGAGGCCGTGACCACCGTCTCCAGCGTCGGCGGCGCGAAGTGGTGCCCCTCCCGTGCCGCCGTCCGCTCCGTGCCGACCGCGTCGCCGATCCGTACGCCCGCGAGCCCGCGCAGCCTGCCGATGCGGCCGGCAGAGACGCACGGCGCCGGGGTGTGCGTCCCGTCCTCGAAGACGTCGATGCCGGTGACCTTGCCCTCGCCGGCGTCGCCGTGGAGCAGCCGGTCGCGCACCCGGACCGTGCCGGAGAACATGCGCACGTACGCGGTCTTCTGGCCGCCCTCCGCGCGCTCGACCTTGAACACCGTGCCGTGGGCGGGCCCTTGGGGATCGCCGACGCTGTGGGGCAGCAGTTCGGTGAGCCCGCAGGTGAGCGCCTCGACGCCCGCCCCGGTGACGGCCGAGCCGAAGAAGACGGGATGGACGAGGCCCCGCCGTGACTGTTCGGCGAGCGCCGCGCGCAGCCGGGCCGGGGTGAGGGACGCCTCGTCCTCGACGTACGCGGCGAGCAGGGCGTCGTCGTGCTCGGCGAGCACGTCGGCGAGGCGCGGCGGTGCCAAGGGGGTGCCGGACGCGCCGTACGGGGTGAACTCCGCGGCGGGCGTGCCGATTTCGCGGACCCGGCCCATCGGGACGGCGGCCGGGGTGAGCTTCTCCGCGATGCCGCGCAGGGTGTGCCCGTACCGGGCGCCGCGCCGGTCGGTCTTGTTGACGAAGAGCAGTGTGGGGATGCGCAGCCGCTGCAACGTCCGCATCAGCACACGGGTCTGCGCCTGTACGCCCTCGACGGCGGAGACGACCAGCACCGCGCCGTCGAGCACGCTGAGGACCCGCTCCACCTCGGCGATGAAGTCGGGGTGGCCGGGGGTGTCGATCAGATTGACGGCGGTGCCGCCGACGGCGAACGAGACGACGGCGGACTTGATGGTGATGCCGCGCTGCCGCTCCAGCGCGAGGGAGTCGGTACGGGTACTGCCGTCGTCGACGCTGCCGACCTCGTCGATGACACCGGCGGCGTGCAGCAGCCGCTCGGTCAGGCTCGTCTTACCGGCGTCTACATGCGCCAGGATTCCCAGATTGAGATGTTTCACGGAGCGTCATGTCCTCGGGGTGGAAGGCGATTCCTTTCTGGGTGGACATGAACGCTCGCCGCATCTCTGCTCCTGGTGTTCGCCGGTGCTGTCGCGCAGGAGCACAGCAGAGGGCGGCCACGGAGGGCAACCGGATTTCCGCCGGGCGGGCGGTGCCGCGGGCGGGGCGGGGAGCCGGACGTGGCGTCCCGGGACCGCAGCGACCCTCGGCCCGACTCCCGGCCCGCGGGCGGGTCTTCGTCAGTCCCGTTCGGCCGGGCCGAGCGTCGCGGCGATGCCGGCCACGACGGCCGCGAGCCCCTCCTCGAACCGGGCGTCGAAGTCGCCGAAGAGCTCCTCGCCCGCCTGCGCCGCCAGGGGGTACCGGGGGCCGAATGCCTCCGTACGCGCGGCCACGTCGTACCCGGGGTCGCGCTCGCCGGGCATCGGCTCGACGGCCTGCTGCTCGATGACGAACCCCTCGGTGAAGGCGAAGACGACGAAGGCGGCGCGGGCGGCGGCGCCCGGTGCGAAGCCCGCCGCGACCATCCGCCGCAGATATTCCTCCTGCCGTGCGGCGTGCCCGGCGTCGGTCAGGCGCGTGCCCGCGAAGACCTTGGCGCCGTCCCGGTAGCGCAGCAGCGCACGGCGCAGACCCCGGCCGGTCCCGGCCAGCACCTCCCGCCAGTCCTCGCCGGCGTCCGGCTCCCCGGCCTCACCGCCACCGCCCCCGTCACCGTCTCCCCCACCCTCCGGTGCACTCATCTCCCGCAGCATCACGGTGGCCATCTCGTCCAGCAGTTGCTGCTTGTGCTTGACGTGCCAATAGAGCGCGGGCGCCTGCACGTTCAGCTCCGTGGCGACGCGGCGCAGGGTCAGTCCTTCGAGCCCGACCTCGTTGAGCAACCGCAGTGCCGTCTCCACGATCTGCGCGCGGTCCAGCCGCGACCGCCCTTTCGCCTTCGCCATGTTGACAACTTAACACCGTTAAGGGCAGCCTTCCCCCATGGTTGAATTTAACGGCGTTAAGGAAGCGTCCGGATCCACCGCCGTACTGATCGCCGGCGCGGGCCCCGTCGGTCTGGCCCTCGCCTGCGACCTCGTGCGCCGGGGCGTACGGACGCGGCTCGTCGAACAGGGCGAGGAGCTCTTCCCCGGCTCACGCGGCAAGGGCCTCCAGCCCCGCACCGTCGAAGTCCTGGACGACCTCGGACTCGGCGAGGCCGTGCTGCGGGAGAGCGGCCGCTATCCGCGGATGCTCCCGTGGAACGGCGCCCAGCCCGGCGAGCCCTTCGACTTCGCCGCACCCGGTGAACCCCGGCCCGGCGAGCCCTACTTCGAGGGCCGCATGCTTCCCCAGTGGCGTACGCAGGCCCTGCTCCACGAACGGCTGCGCGCGCTGGGCGGCTCGGTGGAGTTCGGCACCCGGCTGTCCGGGCTCGAACAGGACGCGGACGGGGTGCACATACGGCTCACCTCCCGGGACGGACGTACGTCCACCGCGCACGCCGCCTTCCTCGTCGCCGCCGACGGGGGCCGCAGCACCGTGCGGACGATGCTCGGCATCGGCATGACCGGGGAGAGCGTCGACCCGCATCCGACGCTCGTCGCGGACGTGGCGGTCGCGGGCCTGGACCGCGGGCACTGGCACATGTGGCCGCACGCGGACGGCGGCGCCCTCGGCCTCTGCCCGCTGCACGGCACCGAACTGTTCCAGCTCACCGCACGGTTCACCGAGCCCGGCGCGGAACCGGAGACCTCGGCGGAGGCCGTACGCGCCCTCGTCGCCGGCCGCACACCGCTGGCCGCCGACGACGTACGGGAGGTGCACTGGGCCTCGGTCTTCCGCGCGAACGCGGCGCTCGCCGGCGCCTTCCGGCACGGACGCGTGCTCCTCGCCGGCGACGCGGCGCACATCCACTCCCCCGCCGGCGGCCAGGGTCTGAACACCGGCGTCCAGGACGCGTTCAACCTCGGCTGGAAGCTCGGGCAGGTGCTGCGGCACGGCGCGGACGACGCGCTGCTCGACACCTACGAAGAGGAGCGGATGCCACTCGCGGCGGGCGTCCTCGACCTCACCACGCGGATCCACCACGGCGCGCAGCGGCGCGGACGCGCCACCGGCCAGCTCGACATCGGCTACCGCGACAGCTCCCTCGCCGCCGAACTGCGGACGGCGCCGGACGGCGGACTGCGCGCCGGCGACCGCGCACCCGACGCCGAGTGCGTGACCGAACAGGGCGAACGGCTACGGCTGTTCGACGCCTTCCGCGGCCCGCACTGGACGCTGCTCGCCTTCGGGGGCGCACGGCTGCCGGACCCGGCCGCCGTGCCGTCCGGCGCGCACGTCCACGTCCACGCGATCCGCGACACCGAGGAGCACGCCGAAAAGGCGTACGGCGGGGGCGTGTTCCTCGTCCGCCCGGACGGTCATCTCGGCATCGCCGCGGACGCGGGCAGCGACGCGGACGAGGTCGCCGCGGCGCTCACCAGGCTGGGACTGCGCTGACGGCGTACGGGGTGGGGCAGGGCGCGGGTCCCGCGGTCCGCCCCCGTTCGGCTACCGCTCCGGCGGCCACCGCTCGAACCACCGCCGGTCCGCCTCCAGTTGGGCCGCCAGCCGTACGAGCAGGGGCTCGCTGCTCTCCGGTCCGAGGAGCTGCGCGCCCACCGGCAGCCCCGACGGTGTGAAGCCCGCGGGCACGTTGACGCCGGGCCAGCCCAGCACGTTCCACGGCCAGGCGTACGGGCAGTGCGCGATCATCGTGCGGTCCGTGCGCAGCCCCGAGAGCCCGGCGAGATCCCCGATGCGCAGCGGCGGCCCGGCGGTCGTCGGGGCGAGCACCACGTCGTAGCGGCGGAAGACGGCGCCCACCC
>NZ_LJGW01000366.1 GCF_001751255.1 Streptomyces nanshensis
GGCCGGGAACTCCGGCCCGCCGGCGTCCCGTTGGGGCGTCGGACCGATCGCCCGCGTCCGGTGACGAGGCGTCAGATCAGGTCCATGGCCGCCACTTCGTCGGGGCGGCCGTAGCTGACCGGGCCCTGGAAGCGCCGCCGGGCGGTGGCGAACCACCACACGGTGGCGATGATCAGGACCACCGCGAGCGCTATCGGTGCGTAGTTGAACGTCGTGACGGTGATCGGCGAGGCGTGCGGCAGCATGAACAGCACGTTGCTGAGGACGATCCACACCACGGCGATGATCCCGATCGGCCGTCCCCAGCGCCCGAGGTGCCACGGTCCGGGCTGGAACTCGTTGCCCAGCCGCAGACGGAGGTAGATGGGCACCGCATAGGCGAGGAAGAGCCCGACGACGTTGACGCTGACGATGGCGGTGAACGCCGTCTCCGACCACCAGCCCGGGATGACCAGGATCAGGGAGCACGCCGCGGCGAGCCACACGGCCTTGACGGGCGTACGCGTACGCGGGGAGACCGAATGCCACCAGCGGGAGCCGGGCATGGCGCCGTCCCGTGAAAAGGCGAAGATCTGCCGGGTGTTGCTGGTCATGTTGGCCAGCCCGCAAAACAGCATCGCGCCGATGACGATGAGCAGCAGAAGTTTCGCGATGCCCATGCCAAGCGAGTCGATGAGAATCTGCACGGGCGGGGCGTCCGCGGCGGCTTCCTTGTCGTAGTCGCGGATCGAGAACACCAGGGCGAGCATGAGGGCGAGACCTGTGATCGCGGAGTAACCGATCGCACGCATGATGCCACGCGGCGCGTTCACCGTGGCCTGAACCGTCTCTTCGGACATGTGGAAACTGCCGTCGAAGCCGGTAAAGGTCCAGCTCGTGACGAGCAGGCCGAGCATGCCGCCGTAAAGGGCGCTCGTGAAACCGGTGTTGTTGGCGAAGTGGGTCACGAAGGACGCGGACTGGTGCTGGTCCGGCACCACCGTGAGCGCCGCGACGATTACCACCATGCCGATCAGCAGCCACCACACCGAGATCCGGTTGAGGAGCGCGACAAGCTGCACCGTGTAGGTGTTGGCCAGCCCCTGGAGCAGCAGGATCACGGCGGTGATGAACACCGTGTGCTCGCCCGTCACCTCGTACGACGGCCACTGCATCGCGACGAACGCCTGGATGAAGGTGGCGGCGGCGTACCCCGTCGCGGCCGTACCGCCGACCTGGCCCACGAAGTTGAGCCAGCCCGTGTACCAGGACCACGCGCCCTTGTGGGACTTGGCGAGTTTGCCGGCGGAGAAATACAGCGCGCCGCTCGTGGGATAGGCGGACGCTATCTCGCCCATCGAGGCGCCGATGGTGAGCACCATCAGCGAGACGCCGATCCAGCCGAATACGAGGACGAGCGGTCCGCCCGCATTCATGCCGTGGCCGAACGAGGAGAAGATCCCGGAGATGATGTTGATGATGGTGAAGGAGATCGCGAAATTGTCGAACGCCCGGAATCTGCGGGTCAGTTTCCGCGGATATCCCATCGCGTGCAGCGTGGCATCATCGTCCAGGGCGGCAGGCGCTTCGCGCTGCCGGGTCCTCGAAAGCCCCGGAAAAGCGGAGTCGGACACGGTCATACCTTTCTTTGTGGATTGCTGAAGGAAAGTCCGGTGGGCGGCTGCCGGCTGACGGCCGCGGCGGGGGCACGGAATCCGGGAGCCCGTCAGCCGACGACCGGAAGCCGGAAGCCGGAGGCGGTGCGGACGGTCCGTCACAGTCCGCGACCGTCGCCCGTACCTTGCCTTGGGGCCGCCTCAGCGCGAGTCGGGCACCGGCAGACCGCAGGCCAGCCGGGCCTTGTTGAGCTCCTGCACCGGGTCGCCCATCGCGCTCCACGGCATACGGGAGGCGTAGGGGCCCATGGCGGCGAAGACGGGGCGCGCCTCGAACTCGCAGTGGGCCATGATCAGTGCGTGCGCGAGATAGGCCAGGTCCAGTACGGGCGTGAACTCGTACTCGGCGACCTCCGGCAGCCAGTGCTGGTAGGCGCCCAACGCCGTGGCCTTCCACTGGGGTTGCTCCCAGGTGCGGTCGGCCAGCAGCGAGGAGGGGTCGTGCTCCTCCAGCAGGGCGACGAGCGGGAGCAGCCGCAACGCGGAGGTCGCGGGGGCCCGTTGGCCGAGGAACGCGGCGACGTCCCAGGCGGCGTTGGCCGAACCGCCGTGGCGGGCGAAGAAGAACGAAAGGAACCGGTGGTGTGCCTCCCTGTGCCAGGGGTCGAGCCGGAGTATGTGCGAGAAGAGCGACCACGGACCCGGCGGCGAGGTCAACAGGCCCTGCGGCGCGGGGTCGCGGGGCCGCTGGAGACGGGCCAGGCAGAGCTGCGTCACCCAGGGCGTGGGATCCCTGGGGGCCATCAGCGCCGCCCGCTGGCAGGCGGCGAAGGCGATGCGGCCGAGGTCGCCGGCGTGCCGGTCGTCCGCGTCCGCGGCCCGCAGCGCACGCAGCGCGGAGACCCGCGCCCACAACAGGGCGGCCTCCTTGCCGGGTTCCTCCGCGAGCCAGCGCTCGGCCAGGTCGGAGTCGCAGGCCTCGGAGGCGAGCACGAGCGAACGGTGCGCGCGCAGCCCGTTGTCCCTGCGTGCGTCCTTGAGCACTTCGTGCGAACTGAGGTAGCGGCCGGCCCGTACGTCCACGCATGCACGCGCTAGCTGACGGTCATCGGCCGCCGGGTGCCATACGTACTGCCCCTCGAAAAAGCCAGCGGTCATGCTCTCCTGCCGAATCTGCTGTGTCTGCCGATGCCGCGCCAATGGGCACAATCCGGGCAACCCGAATTCGACCGGAACGTGCCCGGTGCCCGGCAGCAACGCACACCCTACTCAGCGTCATGACCCACCGGAACCACTAATCCCCATCGCTCCGCGCGGGGAGCCCCTGTTTCTCCACCTTTCGGCACGGCTTTGGCGCCGCGCCCGTAGGTGGGGTATGTGCTGAGCATATGTCAGCGCCCCGCGGGTGTATTTGTGATGACGCCGCGGCGGGCGGCGGGAGTTGCCCGGACGCCGCCGCGGTACGGCTCACGGTAGGGCTCACGGTGCGGCATGGTGCCGCGTCATGGGATGCCCGACTCCCCGTAGAGGAAGCCCTGTTCGAAGAAACGCCGTCCGGTAATGCATCACGTTGAATGCCGAACTGTTTTGATTCCGGCCGAAGTCGGGAACGCGGCACCCTCGTGACCGTCGCGCACCTGTCGCGGGGCGGCCGGCGTCCGCGCCGTACGGAGCGGTCCCCGCGCCAGGACCCCTCCCCGCGGCGGGCGTCCGGAATCGTACGCTTGCTGGTAGTTTCCCGGCGTACCGGACCGAGAGGAGGAGTGCGATGGAACTGGCCGCTCCGCTGTGGGACGTGCACAACCACCAAGGCTGGGCCCAGCTCGGGGAGTTGGGTCTCGCGCTCGTGCTCTCCACGCTGATCGGCTGGGAGCGCGGCGCGCAGCAGAAGAGCGCGGGGCTGCGCACCCACGCGATCGTCGGCGTCGCCAGCGCGCTGATGATGCAGATCTCCCAGTACGGATTCAGCAACGTGCTGGGCACGCAGGACATCTCCTTCGACCCCTCGCGCGTCGCCGCGCAGATCGTCACCGGCATCGGCTTCATCGGCGGCGGCCTGATCTTCGTGCGCAAGGACGCCGTACGGGGTCTGACCACCGCCGCGACCGTGTGGCTCACCTGCGCCGTCGGCATGGCCTGCGGCGGCGGCCTCGGTGTGCTGGCCGCGGTGACCACGGCGCTGCACTTCGTCATCGTCCGCGGCTACCCGCTGCTCGCCTCCCGGCTCTCGGTGGGACCGCCGGCGACGGAGTCCACCGTCCGGCTGCGCTACCGCACCGGAGCGGCCCTGCTGCCGCAGCTCATGGAGATGTGCACCAGCCGCGGCTTCCGCATCCTGGCCGTACGCGTCGACCGGGTGCCCCAGCCCGGCGAAGCGGCGGAGGAGGCGGCCGGCGAGGGGCGCGAGCGCGAGGACGACACCGCGCGGGTGCTGCTGCGCATCGAAGGCACGGGCGACGTACGGCGGTTGGCGACGGAGATCTTCCGCACGCCCGGCGTGCTCGGCATGGACGTCGCGCACGACCCCGGCCCGGAGGAGTGACCGTAGGCCGCAGCGCCCCGCGCATGCTACGAAGAGGCATGCCTCCCGCCTCCCACCACACCTCATCCGCGACCGGCGGCGCCTCCGCCGGCGAGACGGCCTCCTACGACGCCGTCATCGTCGGCGGCGGCCACAACGGCCTGGTCGCCGCCGCCTATCTCGCCCGTGCCGGACAGCGCGTGCTGGTGCTCGAACGTCTCGGCCGCACCGGCGGAGCCGCCGTCTCCGAGCAGACCTTCACCGGCGTCGACGCCCGGCTCTCGCGCTACTCGTACCTGGTGAGCCTGCTGCCGCAGCGGATCCTGGACGACCTCGGGCTGCGCTTCGCCGTACGCAAGCGCTCCGTCTCCTCCTACACGCCCGCCGTGCGCGAGGGGCGGGCCACCGGCCTCTTCGTCGGCGACGGTACGGCCCGCACCCGCGAGTCCTTCGCCCGACTGACCGGAGGGGAGGGGGAGTTCGAGGCGTGGGAGCGCTTCTACGGGATGACGCAGCGCCTCGCCCGCAGCGTCTTCCCGACCCTCACCGAACCGCTGCCCACACGCGCGGAGTTGAGGCGGCGCATCGGTGACGACGCGGCATGGGAGGCGCTGTTCGAGCGGCCGCTCGGGGAGACCGTCGAGGAGCGCTTCGCGGACGACCTCGTACGGGGCGTGGTGCTCACCGACGGGCTCATCGGCACCTTCAGCCATGCGCACGACCCGTCCCTGATCCAGAACCGCTGCTTCCTTTACCACGTCATCGGCGGCGGCACCGGCGACTGGGACGTGCCCGTCGGCGGCATGGGCGCCCTGACCGGAGCGCTCGCCGACGCCGCACGCGAGGCGGGCGCGACGATCCGTACGGGCCACACCGTGCAGCGCATCGACACGGACGGCGCCTCCGCCGAGGTCCACTACCGCACGGACGAGGGCGAGGGCACGGCGGCGGCCCGCCGCGTCCTGGTCAACGCCTCGCCCCAGGCGCTGGGGGAGCTGCTCGGCGAGGCGGCCGGCGGAGCATCCGCTACGGGCTCCGGTGCGGACTCCGGCGCGGGAGACGCCGCGCCCGTCTCCGGCTCGCAGCTCAAGGTGAACATGCTGCTGCGCCGCCTTCCCCGGCTCAAGGACGAGACCGTCGACCCCCGTGCGGCGTTCGCGGGCACCTTCCATGTCGCCGAGGGCTACGGGGAGTTGGCCGAGGCATACCGGCAGGCCGCGGCCGGCGAGCTGCCGGGCGCGCCGCCCTCCGAGCTGTACTGCCACTCGCTCACCGACCCCACCATCCTCGGTCCGCGGCTCGCGGAGGAGGGCTACCAGACCCTGACCCTCTTCGGGCTGCTCACACCCGCCGGCTGTTTCGCGGCGGAGAGCGCGGACGGGCGCGACGCCGTACGCGGGGAGGCCCTGGCCCGTACGCTCGCCGAGTTCGAGCGGCATCTCGCCGAACCTCTCGCCGACTGCCTCGCCCTCGACGCGGACGGAAAGCCCTGCATCGAGGCGAAGACCCCGCTGGACCTCGAAGCCGAACTGCGCCTGCCCGGCGGCCACATCTTCCACGGCGACCTCTCCTTCCCGTGGGCCGCCGAGGACGGTGAGGCCGCGGACGCCGCCGCCGGAGCCGATCCGCGGCAGNGTCGCCACGGCATACCCCAACGTCCTGCTGTGCGGGGCGGGTTCGGTACGCGGCGGCGGTGTCAGCGGCATCGGCGGGCACAACGCGGCGATGGCCGCGCTGGAGGCGGACGGTCACACCGGCGGCGTCCGGGCGTCGTGACCGTACGGCCGCCGGGTCCGTAGCGGCACACGTCGCGCAGCTCGTGGCGCGTGCCCCGCATTCCGTACCCGGCGGCCGGTCGCCCGGTGCTTCCGCGCGCGGCGCCCGCGCGCCATCATGACCCGGGAGGCCGGCCGAGGCGCACGTGCCCCAGCCGGTACATCAGCGGAGGAGGACCTCGATGGCCGGGCTCTGGAGTACACAAGGCGTACTGCGACGCAAACCCATCGAGAACATCACGGAGACGGAGGGCGGTTCCGGCGAGCAGCTCACACGGGTGCTGAACCTGTGGCAGCTCACCGCCATCGGCGTCGGCGGCATCATCGGCGCAGGCATCTTCGCCCTCGCGGGCACCGTGGCCAACGGCAAGGCCGGACCGGCCGTCGTGCTCTCCTTCCTCATCGCCGGTGTCGCCAGCGCCGCCGCGGCGCTGTCCTACGCCGAGTTCGCCGGGCTCATCCCGAAGGCGGGCTCCGCCTACACCTACGGCTACGCCGTACTGGGCGAGATCGGCGGCTGGTTCATCGGCTGGGACCTGCTGCTGGAGTACACCGCGATCGTCGCCGTCGTGGGCATCGGCATCTCCGGCTACTTCTCCTTCCTGGTGGAGTCGGCCGGAGCCGAGCTGCCCGCGTGGATGCTCGGGGCTCCCGGGACGGGCGACGGGCACCGCGTCGACCTCTTCGCCGCGCTACTGTGTCTGCTCATCGCGTATCTGCTCAACCGGGGCATGCGCAGTGCGGCACGCTTCGAGACCGCGGTGGTGGCGCTGAAGGTGCTCGTCGTGCTGCTCGTCATCGTCGTCGGCTTCTTCCATGTGAAGACCGCCAACTACCACCCGTTCTTCCCCTTCGGCGTCTCGGGCGCCTTCACCGGCGCGGCCACCGTCTTCTTCGCGGTCTTCGGCTACGACGCGATGAGCACCGCCGCCGAGGAGTCCAAGGACTCCCAGCGCCATATGCCGAAGGCGATCCTGTACTCACTGGCCATCGCGATGGTGCTCTACGTCCTGGTGTGCCTGGTGCTGACGGGCATGCAGAAGTACACCCACATCGACAAGGAGAGCGGGCTCTCCTCGGCCTTCCAGTCCGTGGGGCTGGGCGCGGTCGCCGACATCATCGCCGTCGGCGCCATCATCGGCATCCTCACCGTGATGTTCACCTTCATGCTGGGCGTGACCCGCGTGTGGTTCTCGATGAGCCGGGACGGGCTGCTGCCCAAGTGGTTCGCCAAGACGCACCCCACCCGGCACGTGCCCACGCGCGTCACCTGGATCGTGGGCGTCGCCTCGGCCGTGATCGCGGGCTTCCTGCCGATCGAGGAGGCGGCCGAACTCACCAACATCGGCATCCTGTTGGCGTTCGTCGTGGTGTGCGTCGCGGTGATCGTGCTGCGCTACCGCCGTCCCGACCTGCCCCGCACCTTCCGCACCCCGGGCATGCCCGTCGTGCCCGCGGTCGGGATCGTCTTCTCGCTGTGGCTGACGACGTTCCTGGCGTGGCAGACCTGGGTGCGCTTCGCCGTGTGGTTCGTGATCGGCCTGGTCATCTACTTCGGCTACTCCTACCGCCGCTCCGAACTCGCCCGGCGGCAGCCGCAGAACCCCGGAGAGGACGTGCGCTAGCGTCGCTCGCATGAGTGACGAAGTCCGCACGGTACGTGCGAACGGCATCCGCATCGCGTACCGGACGTGGGGCGCACAGGAGACGGACTCCGCCGACGGCACCCCCGTCGTCCTGCTGCACTGCCTGGGCGAGGACGGCGAGGACTGGCGCGGCCCGCTGATCGCCCAACTCGCCGCCGCGCACCCGGTCTACGCCCCGGATCTGCGCGGCCACGGCGGAAGCGACCGGCCGGGCCGGTACGCCATGGAGGACTACAGCGAGGATCTGCGCTGCTTCCTCGACCTGCTCGGCCTGGAGCGCATCGTTCTCGTCGGGCACTCCCTCGGCTCGGTGATCGCCGGCATCTTCGCCGGGCGGCACCCGGAGCGCGTCGAGCACCTCGTACTGGAGGAGACCGCGGCGATGCTGCCGCTCGACCCGCCGCGCGAGATCCCCGAACCGCCGCCGGAGGCCCCGCAGTTCGACTTCGAGGTACGGCGGCAGTGGAACCGGCAGCGCAACGAGCCCGACCCGCTCTGGTGGGAGCGGCTGCGCGCGATCACCGCGCCCACCCTCGTCGTCGGCGGCGGCTCCGGCAGCCATCTGCCGCAGGAGGACATGGCGGCCGTGGCCCGGCACGTGCCCGACGGCACCTTCGTGACGCTCGACGGCGGCGGGCACATGGTGCACGAGCAGCGGCCCCTCGAATTCGCCGCGACCGTACGGGCGTTCCTCGCGGGAGAGACGCGGCTGCGGTGACCCCGGCCACCCGCGTACGGCTCACGTCGCGCCCGTGCCCCGGCACCCCTAGAGTGATTGTTGAAGGAACAAGCACTTAGGGAGAAGGATCCGTGATGGCTGAGCCCGAGGGAACGGCGCTGGAGGAACTGCAGGCCAGGCGGGAGCAGTTGAGGTCCCGCTATCTGGCACCGGCATCCGGCAGGCCGGCCACGACCGCGCGCGGTGTGCACCATGTGGCGTTCATCTGCCGGGACGTGGAGGAGACCGTCCGCTTCTACCAGGAGCTGCTGGGCTTCCCCCTCGTCGAGATGGTCGAGAACCGCGACTACCAAGGCTCCACGCACTTCTTCTTCGACCTCGGCAACGGCAATCTGCTCGGCTTCTTCGACTTCCCCGGCCACGACCACCCGCCGTTCGCCGAGACCGTCGGCGGAGTGCAGCACCTCGCCCTGTCCGTGGACGCCGAGGCGCACGCGGCGGCGCGCCGCGCGCTCGACGCGGCGGGCGTCGCCTACGCCGGACCGGACCGCGGCGTCGAGGAGAGCCTGTACTTCCAGGACCCCAACGGCGTGCCCGTGGAGCTGTACCGGGAGCGTCTGGGCGTCTTCAACGGGCACCAGATCGTCTGACGCGTACGGAGAGTACGGGGAGTACGGCGAGGTGGGCGCGGGACGAAGCGGTGCGGGCGGTTCTGGAATCGGCGTCGCCTGATCCCTGTCCGGTGCCCTCCGCCGCTCGTTACGCTGAGTCCTCCAGCACACAGAACCAGGAGGTTCGCACGTGGCCGAGCGCACCACCACCAGCACCGTGACGAGGCCCGACCTCGACCTCACCAACGCCCGCTGGCAGTCGGGCACTCAGGAGATGGGCGGCGTGGAGATCGCCTTCGTCGAGGGCTACATCGCGATGCGCAACGGCCGTACACCAGAGATCCCGGCGGTCATCTTCTCGCCGGGTGAGTGGAACGCCTTCGTCCTCGGTGCGCGCAACGGACGCTTCGACCTCACCTGACATCCGGCGACGGACCGCCGGTGACGAGACGGCGTGCCCGAAGCACCGGCACGCCGTCTCGCGGGCCGGCCGGCCATCGGCCGTCAGCCGCCCTCGCCGCCACCGCCGGGGGCTCCGTCCGTGCCCGACTGCCGCAGCCACACGGGCAGTCGGCCCTCGTGGACGACGGTCAGCCGGCGCGTGACCCGGGTCAGCGCCACATACAGGTCGTGGCCTCCCTGCGGTGACTGCGCCCGCACACCGTCCGGGTCGGCGAGCACCACCCGGTCGAACTCCAGCCCCTTGGCCTGCGCGACGCCCAGCAGGGCCGACTCCGCGTCCAGCACCTCCGGGCCGCCGCCCGTGACCGCCCACGGCAGCGCCCGCGCCAGCTCCGGCAGCGCCCCGTCGGGCGCGATGACG
>NZ_LJGW01000362.1 GCF_001751255.1 Streptomyces nanshensis
CGTGCTGCCGCCCGGTGCGGCGCAGTCGGTACGCGACCAGGCCGGACGGCTGGGCGTGCGCTGGCCCGCGCTCGTGACGGCCGCCGCAGCGCTGCACATACGCGCCCGTACGGCCGCCGCCGGCCCAACAGCCGGGGACGGCAGGGGAGTCCGGGACGAGGTCACGCTCGGGCTGCCCGTCGCCGCCCGCGTCGGCGAGGCCGTACGCACCGTGCCCGGCATGGTCTCCAACGTGCTGCCGCTGCGGGTGCCCGTCGACCCCGCACGGCCCGCCGCGGACCTCGTACGGACCGTCGCCGACGAGCTGACCGCGGTCCTCTCCCACCAGCGCTACCGCTGCGAGGATCTGCGCGGCGACCTCGGACTCACGGGCGGGGGACGGCTGTTCGCGCTCGCCGTGAACGTGCTGCCCTTCGACTACGGCTCCCTCTTCGCGGGCCGTCCGATGGTGATGCGCAACGTCGCGATCGGACCGGTCGAGGATCTGTCCGTCACGGTCCACGCCGACGCCGAGCCGGAGCCCGGGTCCTCGCGGGCTTCGGGCCGCGGAGGACTGCGTGTCGAACTGGACGCCGATCCCGGCCGGTTCACCCCGGCCGAGGCCGGTGCCGAGGCCCGCCGCTTCGCCTGTCTGCTGCGCCGCCTCGCCGCCGACCCGAGCGTGCCCGTCGGACGGATCGACCCCCTCACGGGCGGCGAACGGCGGCTGTTCGTACCGGGACACACCGTGCCGGAGTGCTCCGCCGAGCCGTCCGCGCCCCAACCGGCGCCGACGCTGGCGGAGTTGGCGGAGCGCTGGGCCGTCCGTACGCCGGACGCCGTGGCCGTCACCTCCGGGGACACCCACCTCACCTACGGCCGACTCGACGCCCGCGCGGGCCGGTTGGCGCGATGGCTGATCCGCCGCGGTGCGGGACCCGGCGGCCGTGTCGCCGTGCTGCTGCCGCGCTCGGCGGACCTGGTGACCGCGATCCTCGCCGTCGCCAAGAGCGGTGCCGCGTATCTGCCGCTCGATGTGCGCTGGCCCCGCGAACGGGTCCGCACGGTGCTGGACGACGCACGTCCCGTACTGACCCTCACCCCGGACGAACTCGCCCGCGCGGAACGGGAGTCGGAACACGACCCGGACGCGGCACCGGAAGCGGAACCTGCGACGCACCGGAGGTCGCCCGGGGCCGTCGCCGACTCCGACCGCCTCGCACCGCTGACGCCGGATCACTCCGCCTACACCATCTACACCTCCGGCTCCACGGGCCGTCCCAAGGGCGTCGTCGTACCCCACCGGGCCGTCGTGACGCTTCTGGAGGAGGCCGCCGTCCCGTTCGGCTTCGGACCCGGCGACGTGTGGACGATGTTCCACTCCTGCGCCTTCGACTTCTCCGTCTGGGAGATGTGGGGCGCCCTCGCTCACGGCGGACGCCTGGTCGTCGTCGACCACGAGGTGGCCCGCTCGCCCCGCGCCTTCCTCGGCCTGCTCGAACGCGAAGGCGTCACGGTGCTCAACCAGACGCCGTCGGCCTTCCTCGCCCTCGACCGGGCCGACGCCGAGACGTCGCCGGAACCGTCTCAGCAGCCGGAAGAGCGGGAGCCGCGGAACGGCAGGGGCCGTCAACTCGCCCTGCGGCTGGTCGTGTTCGGGGGCGAGGCGCTGCGCCCGGAGTCGCTGCGCCCGTGGTGCGCACGGTACGGGCCGTCCGCGCCCCGCATGGTCAACATGTACGGCATCACCGAGACCACCGTGCACGCGACCCTGCTCGACGTGCGCGACGGCGTTCTCGCCGAGGGCGGCAGCCCGGTCGGCAGGCCACTCTCCGGCACCCGCCTGTATGTGCTCGACGAGCGGCTGCGCCCCGTACCGCCCGGCACGACGGGCGAGTTGTACGTCGCGGGCACGGGCCTCGCACACGGCTACCTCGGGCGGCCGGGCCTGACCGCCGCCCGCTTCGTGCCCGACCCGTTCGGGCCGCCCGGATCGCGGCTCTACCGCTCCGGGGACCTCGCCCGATGGCGCGCCGACGGCGGTCTGGAGTACGAGGGCAGAGCCGACGACCAGGTCAAGGTACGGGGGTTCCGCATCGAACCCGGCGAGATCGAGGCCGCACTCGCGGACGCCCCCGGCGTCGCCCACGCGGCCGTCGCCGCCCGCGCCGACGCCCGGGCCGACAGCGCGACGGACGGGCCGGACGGATCGGACGGGGTAGACGGGGTGGCGCCGCCCGGTGGACGGGACCGGCGCCTCGTCGCCTACGTCGTCCCCGCGCCCGCCCAACCCCCGGGCCCCGCCGAGGACTTGGGTGAGGACGTGGCCCGGGACTTTGCCGGTACGCTCCGCGCCCATCTGCGCGCCCGGCTGCCGGAACATCTCGTCCCCTCCCTCTTCGTACGGCTGGACCGGCTGCCCCTCACGCCCAACGGCAAGCTCGACCGGTCCGCGCTGCCCGCCCCGTCCGCGAGCAGCGCTCCACGCTCCGCCGCGGCACGGCAGCCCGACGGTCCGCGGGAGCGCCGACTCGCCGCGCTGTACGCCGAGTTGCTCGGCACGGGCCCGGTCGGCGCCGACGACGGCTTCTTCGACCTCGGCGGGGACAGCCTGCGCGCGGCACGCCTGGTGAGCAGGGTCCGTGCCGAACTGGACGCGGAGATCGACGTACGGGACGTCTTCGAGCACCCCACCGTCGCCGCGCTCGCGGCCCGGCTGCGTACGTGTGCGCCCGCAGCACCGCTGACCGCGGCGGAACACAACGGCGACGGCCCTCCCGTGAGCGTCCCGCTGTCGCACGCACAGCGCCGGCTGTGGTTCCAGCAGTCGCTCACCGGCCCGGACGCCTCGTACAACGTGCCCCTCGTGCTGCGCATGACCGGCGATCTGGACGAGGACGCCCTGCGCGCCGCGCTGCGCGACGTCGTCGGACGCCATGAGCCGCTGCGTACCGTCGTACGGCCCGGCGCGGCGGGACCGCGGCAGCATGTACTGCCGCCGGAGGAGGCCGGCGTCCGGCTCTCGTGTGTGCGGACGACGAAGGACCGGCTGGAGGAGGAGTTGAGCGCGGCGGCCCGGCACGCCTTCCGGCTGGAGAGCGAATCCCCGCTGCGCGTACGGCTGTTCACCGCCGCGCCCTGCGAGCACGCGCTGCTTCTGCTGCTGCACCACATCGCGTGCGACGCGGCGTCGCTCGCGCCGCTGCTGGACGACCTCGCCGCGGCGTACACCGCCCGCCGCGAAGGAGATGTGCCGCACTGGCGGCCGCTGCCCGTCCGGTACACCGACTACGCGCTGTGGCAGCGCACCGGCCTCGGCGGCGAGAGCCCCGGCGGGGACGGCCCGCACTCCCGTGCGGAACGCGGCCTCGCCCACTGGACCCGCGTCCTGGAGGGTCTGCCGCGACGGATACCGCTGCCCGCGGACCGCTCGCCCGACCCGGAGCACGCAGAGGACTCAGAGAAGACAGGGGACGCCGGGAACTCAGGGGAGGCCGAGGACGCGGCGGAGCCGGAGAACATCGGCACCACGGCGGACGCCGGCAGCGGCGGCGACAGCGTCGCGCTGCGCGTACCGGCCGCCGTGCACACACGCCTGGCGGAACTGGCCGCCGCCGAGCAGGCCAGCCTCTTCATGGTCGTGCACACGGCGCTGGCCGCGCTGCTGACCCGGCTCGGCGCGGGTGAGGACATCCCCGTCGGCACCGCCGTGGAAGGACGCGACGACGCGGGCCTGGACGGTCTCGTCGGCTTCTTCGTCAACACGGTGGTGCTGCGCACCGACACCTCGGGCACGCCCACCGTGCGTGAACTCCTGCGCCGCGTACGGGAGTCCGACCTCACCGCCTTCGCACACCAGGACGTGCCCTTCGACCTGGTCGTCGAGGCGCTCAACCCCGAGCGCAGCGCGCCCGGACAGCCCCTGTTCCAGGTGATGCTGACCCTCACCGAGCCGCCGCCCGAACGGCTCGCGCTGCCCGGTCTGGACACCTCGGTCGAGGCGGTCGGCACGGGCGCCGCCAAGTTCGACCTGTGTCTGAGCCTGCACGAACACCGGGGCGACGACGGCGACTTCCTCGGCCTGGACGGCCGACTGGAGTACCGCCACGCCCTGTTCGACCCCGCCACCGCCGAAGCGCTCGCCGCACGCTTCGCGCGGCTGCTGGAGCAGATAGCCGTCGCGCCCGAGATGCCCGTGCACCGGCTGGACATGCTCGGCGGCGCGGAACGGCACCGCCTGCTGGAGGAGTGGGGCACCGGCGCCGCCCTGCCGCCGTCGGCGCACCGCACCGTCCCGGAGTGCTTCGCCGAGCAGGTACGGGTACGCCCGGACGCCGTCGCCGTCCGTACGCCGGGGGAGCCCGGTACGGCGGAACGGGCGCAACTGACCTATGCCGAACTGGACGCGCGGTCGGGGGAGTTGGCACGCCGGCTGCGGGAGTGCGGCGTCGGCCCCGAGACGCCGGTGGCGGTCCTGATGGAGCGCTCGGCCTCGCTCGTCGTGGCCCTGCTGGCGGTGCTGCGGGCCGGAGGCGCGTACGTACCGCTCGACGCACGGGCACCACGTGCCCGCCAGGAGCAGATGCTCGCCGAGTGCGGGGCGCCGGTGCTGCTGATCGCCAACGCGCAGTGTGACGGGGCGAGTCGGCCGGGCGCTCTCCGTGTCGTCGAGGTGGACGAAGCCGACGGCACGCCCGACAGCGATACCGATACCGGTTCCGCATCCGGGTCCGAACTCCCCACCGGCGTGGGCCCGTCGGGTGACCCCGCCGCGCTCGCCTACGTGATGTACACCTCGGGCTCGACCGGCGTGCCCAAGGGCGTCGCCGTCACCCACGCCGACATCACCGCCCTCGCGCTCGGCCCGTCCCTGCGCCTTCCGGGCGGGACCCCGCGCCGTACGCTGCTCCACTCCCCGCATTCCTTCGACGCCTCCACCTTCGAGCTGTGGGGCCCGCTGCTGACCGGCGGCGAGGTCGTCGTCGCACCGCCCGGCGAGCTGGACGTGGGCACGCTGGAGCAGCTTGTGACGGGGGACAGCGGCGAGGACGTCAACACCCTCTGGCTGACCGCCGGTTACTTCCATCTCGTCGCGGAGGAGCGCCCCTCGGCGCTGCGCACCCTGGCGGAGGTGTGGACCGGCGGCGACGTCGTCTCGCCGCGCGCGGTGCGTGCCGTACGGTCCGACTGCCCGCGCACCCGCGTCATCAACGGCTACGGCCCGACCGAGACCACGACCTTCGCCGCCCGGCACACCACGGGCCCCGCCGACGACGCAGCGGACGCCGGTACCGTCGCCGCTGTGGGCGACACCGCCGCCCGCCCCGCAGTGCCGGTCGGACGGCCGCTCGACGGCATGCGCACGTATGTGCTCGACGGCGCGCTCCAGCCCGTACCGGCGGGCGTCACCGGCGAGTTGTACGTCGGCGGCACCGGCGTCGCACGCGGCTATCTCCGGCGCCCGGGCCTCACCGCCGAGCGCTTCGTGGCCGACCCGTTCGGCGCCGCCGGGTCGCGCATGTACCGCACGGGAGACCTGGTGCGGTGGCTGCCGGACGGCGCCCTCGCCTTCGTCGGACGCGCCGACGGCCAGGTGAAGCTGCGCGGCTTCCGCATCGAGACGGACGAGGTCGCCGCCGCGCTCGCCGGACACGGAGGCGCGGGACAGGCCGCCGTCGTCGTACGCGAGGACGAGCCGGGGGAGCGGCGCCTGGTCGCCTACCTCGTACCGGCGGGCGGCACGTCCGCGCAGGACGTCGACTGGGACGCCGTACGGGAGCACGCTGAGCGGGTGCTGCCCGACTACATGGTGCCCACCGCCCATGTGGTCCTGGAGAGGCTGCCGTTGACGCGCAATGGCAAGCTCGACCGGGTGGCGCTGCCCGCGCCCCGCCGCTCCGAGCCCGCCCCCGGCGGCGCGGCGCCGGGCACCGAGCGCGAGCGGGTGCTCTGCGGACTCGTCGCGGAGCTGCTGCGGACGCCCTCGGCGGGCGTCACCGACGGCTTCTTCGACCTGGGCGGCGACAGCATCACCGCGATCCAGTTCGTCAGCCGGGCCCGCGCGGCGGGGCTGCGGTTCAGCGTCCGCGACGTCTTCAAGCACCCCACCGTCGCCGAACTCGCCACCGTGGCACGGGAGATCAAGGGCAGAGCGGCGGGTGGCGCCGGCCGCGGTGCGGAAACGGCCGCCGAGCGGACACCTGTCGACGCGGACGGAACCGATCACGGCCCGGGTCCGGCGGACGGGGAGACCGACGCTGCCGCGGAGGCTCTGCGGGAGGCGTGCGGCCCGGTGCCGCTCACCCCCGTCATGCACTGGTGGCGCGAACACGGCGGCGAGACACGGAAGTTCAGCCAGCGCATGACGCTGCGCGCCCCGCTCGGGCTGACGACGGAGCTGCTGACCGGAGCCGTACAGGCCCTGCTCGACCACCACCACGCGCTGCGGCTGCGGTTCGGAGCGCCGGAGGGTCCCGGCGAGCACGAGGGCGCCTGGACCCTCGACGTACCGCCGCCGGGGGCCGTACGTGCCGAGGACTGCGTCCTGTACGTCGACGCCCGCCCCGGCAGGGGGACTTCGCACCCCGGCACGGGAACGGACGCGGACGCGGAACGGGACGCGGCGCTGCTCTCCGACGCGGTGCGCACCGCGTCGGAGAGCCTCGACCCGCGGGCGGGCCGGCTGCTCCAGGCCGTCTTCCTCGACCGGGGCCCGGAGCGGCACGGACGCGTGGTGCTCGTCGTGCACCACTTCGCCGTCGACGGGGTCTCCTGGCGCATCCTGCTGCCCGATCTGGCCTCGGCACACGAGGCGCTGGCCGCGGGCCGCACGCCCGAACTGCCGCCGGACGGCACGTCGTTCAGACAGTGGGCACAATTGCTGGCCGGCCAGGGCGAGTCGGGCGCGCGCCGGGACGAGACCGAACTGTGGTCCGCCGCCCTGCCCGGAACGGACACCGGCACGGACACCGGTACCCAGGCCGACAGGGACACCGGCACGGTCCCGGAGGAAGGTGCCACCGGAGGTGTGGAACGGCTGAGCGTCACGATGCCGCCCGCCCGTACCCGCGCTCTGCTGACGCAGGTGGGCGCGGCGTACCACTGCGGAGTCGAGCCCGTCCTGCTCACCGGCTTCACGCTCGCCCTGGAGGAGTGGCGCCGCAGGCGCGGCCTGCCCTCCGGCGACGTCGTGCTCGACCTGGAGTCGCACGGCCGCCCCGACGGCGGTGCCGACCTCGGCGCCGACGGCGAGGGCGACGAGGGCGACGAGGGCGACGGCGTCGAACTCTCCCGCACCGTCGGCTGGTTCACCAGCGTCCACCCCGTGCGGCTGGCGGCCACCGGCTGCGCCTGGAGCGACGTGTGGCACGCGACTCCGGCGCTGGGGCGCGCACTCCAGCAGGTCAAGGAGCGGCTGCGGGCCGTACCGGACCGCGGTGTGGGCTACGGCGTGCTGCGCTATCTCGACCCCCGCACGGGCCCCGAGCTGGCTCGACTCGGCACGCCTCGACTGGGGTTCAACTATCTCGGCCGCTTCGGCGCGGCGGACGACGCCGACTGGGCGCCCACCGCCGACGGCGACGCCTTCGCCGGAGGCGACGAGGGCGAACCGGCGCCCGAACACGGCCGGGAGGAGAGTTCCGGCCCGAACGGCCGTGCGGAGCCCGGCGGTTCCGCCGCCGGTGGCCGCGTCGCCCGTACCCCGCTGCCCGGCGGACACCTCGTCGACCTCAACGCGCTGACGGCGGACGGCCCCGACGGCCCCGTGCTGAGCGCCGAATGGTCCTGGGCCGCGGGCCGGTTCCGTACGTCCGAGATGCGGGAGCTGGCCGATCTGTGGTTCAGCGCCCTGTACGCCCTGACGGCCCACGCCGCCTCACCCGGTGCCGGCGGCCGTACCCCCTCGGACTTTCCGCTCGTCCCGCTCGGACAGGACGAGATCGACCAACTGGAGCGCTCCTACCCGGAGGTGACCGACGTCCTGCCGCTCACCGCCCTCCAGCAGGGACTGGTCTTCCACTCCCTGTTCGCGCCGGGCAGCCCCGACGTCTACCAGGCGCAGATCGTGCTGCGGCTGCGGGACGAACCCGACGCCGCCGCCCTGCGCGCCGCCGTCCGCACGCTCCTGGAACGCCACCCCAACCTCGGGGCGGCCTTCGCGCACCGGGACCTGTCCCGTCCGGTGCAGGTGCTGACCGGGGCGGCCGAACCGCCCTGGCGCGAGGTCGACTTGACGGGCGTGGCCGCCGGGCGCCGCGAGGCGGTGTTCGGCCGGCTGCTGGGCGCCGATCTGCGGCGGCGCTTCGATCTGGAACGGCCGCCGCTGATGCGCTTCAGCCTCTTCCGCTGCGGTGACGGCGACCACCGCCTCGTACTCACCAACCACCATCTGCTGCTGGACGGCTGGTCGATGCCGCTGCTCGTACGCGAACTCTTCGCCGCCTATGCGCTGCACACCGGCAGCGGCACCGCCGCCGCCCTCCCCGCCGTCACCCCGTACCGCGAACACCTCGCCGTACTGGCCCGGTTGGACGCCGGCGCCGCCCGTACGGCCTGGCAGGAGACGCTCGCGGACGTCGGCGCCGCGACCCGGCTGACCGACCGCGAGATCAGCGCCGCCGCGGCGCCGCCGCACACGCTGAACCTCGTCCTGCCCGGCGGACTGACGGCGGCCCTGCGGCGCACCGCCTCCGCCGCCGGACTCACCCTGGGCAACGTCCTGTTGGCGGCCTGGGCGCTGCTGCTCGCCCGCGAGTGCGGGACGCGGGACGTCGTCTTCGGTACGACCGTCTCGGGCCGCCGCCCCGAACTCCCGGGCATGGAGTCGATGATCGGGCTGTTCATCAACACCGTCCCGGTACGGCTCACGCTCGACCCGCACGAGACGGTGCGGGAGCTGCTTGCGCGCTTCCAGCGGGAGCAGTCACGGATGCTGCCCCACCACCATCTGGGGCTGGGGGAGATCCAACGCATCGCCGGGCGGCGGGAGTTGTTCGACACCCATGTGGTCTTCGAGAACTACCCGCTGGACCGGTCCGGCCTCGAGGAGCCCGTGCCCGGCCTGCGCGTGGAGAGCGTGGAGGGCCGCGACGCCGCCCACTACCCGCTGACGCTGGTGGCGTTCGCGGGCGAGGGCGGCTTCGCGCTGCGCTTCGACTACCGCCCGGACGCGCTGGACCGCGCCCGCGCCGAGGAGATCGCCGCCGGCCTCCGTAACATCCTGACGGCCCTGGCCGCCGAGGACGCACCGGCGGTCGGGGATCTGCTGCCGGCCGACCGGGCCGCCGCGGAGTGACCGGGCCCGGCGCCCCCGGCCGCTGTGCGACGACCGGGGGCACCGGGTCTCAGACGTGGTCCCGTGGGATCTCCCACTCCCAATTCCGGGACCGCACACGGCGGTTGTCCTCGTAGGCGTCCAGCGTCGCGTGCAGACGGAAGTGCGTCGCGTCGGAGGTGAGGATCGTGCGCGTCGTGGTGTGCACGTCCCAGTCCCCGCGCCTGAAGCCCATGACCCACTCGATCTCGCCGCGTACGGAGTCGAAGTCGTCGCCGGTCCAGCTATAGCGCTCGTACGCCCGCCGGGTCACGTCCAGGTCGACGTCCTCCAGGTGCAGCACGCCGAGGTCCTTGACCACTTCGAGCGAGGAGCGGTAGTCGACCAGGTCGCGGGAGACGGTCCAGCGCTCCTCGCCGGGCCGCACGACGCTGCTCGGCAGCGGCGGTGTGCCCTCGGGCTCCGCGAAGAGCGGCGTCGGCAGCTCGTCGGGCTCGGTGATCGAGCGGATCGGCAGCTCCAGCCGGCTCTCTTCCGGATGGACCGTCATCCGCACCGGCTCCGGCGGCGGCCAGGCCAGCGGCCAGTACGACGTCGAGACCGACACCCGGATCCGGTGGCCCTCCGGGAACGCCTGTGCCACACCGTTGAGTTGGACGCGCACCTCGTAGCGCTCGCCGGGCACCAGCTCCTCCGGCTCCGCGTGCCCGTTCCGGTGCGTGAGGTTGAGCAGGCCGTACGTCGCCCGTGTGGCGCGCCCGTCCGGTGCCACGTCGGACAGCCGGACGGCGATCATCGCCACCGGGCGGTCCACTTCGAGGGTCGCGTGCAGCACCGGCCCGCCGAGGATCTCGCAGCGCTCGCGCAGCGGTTCGCTGTCGAAGACCAACGAGCCGCCGTCCTCCTCCCGTTGGTCGTAGGGCAGATCCGGCGGCGCGTTGTACGAGCACCACTTGCCCGCGAACTGCCCCACGGACAGCGGTGATTCGACGCTCAGCGGCGGCGAGGACAACTGCTGTCCCGGCCGTCCGATCCGGTTCTGCCCCAACGGGTGGGCGACGCGCTCCACATGCGGCGAGAGCCAGCCCGGCTCCCCGACCCAGCGGCCGGGGCGTTCGTCGTACGCGGTGGACGGCGGCATGCTCTCCTGCATCCAGGTGCAGAGCATCGGGGCGTCCATCACGCCGTTGTCCTCGTCCTTGAGCCAGTGGTCCCACCAGCGCACCAGCTCCTGCAGAAAGCCGATGGCCGGGCCCGGCACCCCGAGGTGCGGGTACTTGTGCGACCACGGTCCGATCAACCCCCGCCGGGGCACGTCCAGTTGCTCCAGCAGCCGGAAGACGGCGTTGGAGTAGCCGTCGGCCCAGCCGCTGACGGCGAGCACCGGGCACTGCACGGCGGAGTAGTCCTCGCACACCGAGCCGTGTTGCCAGTAGGCGTCGCGCCGCTGATGGGTCAGCCACTCCGCGAGCCACGGCGTCATGCCGTCCAGCCGCTCGTACCACATCGTGCGCCAGTCCGGCCCGACGAGCTGCGGGTCGGGCGGGCACGAGGTGTAGGCGAACATCGTCGAGGCCCACGAGAGGTTGTCGCTGAGCAGACATCCGCCCATGTAGTGCACGTCGTCGGCGTACCGGTCGTCGCTGTAGCTGAGCGCGGCGACCGCCCCGAGGGACGGCGGGCGGCGGGCCGCGAGTTGCAGGGCGTTGAAGCCGCCCCAGGAGATGCCCATCATCCCGGTGCGGCCGTTGCACCAGGGCTGCTCGGCCATCCACGCGAGGACGTCCTCGCCGTCCTCGAACTCCTGCTCAAGGTACTCGTCGTCGAGCACGCCCTCGGAGTCGCCGCTGCCGCGCAGGTCCACGCGCACACAGGCGTAGCCGTACCCGGCCATGTACGGGTGGTTGACGGAGTCGCGCAGCGCGGTCAGATCGCGCTTCCGGTACGGGATGAACTCCAGGATCCCCGGAACCGGATCGGTCTCGGAGGGCACGGGGCGCCAGATGCGCGCGGCCAGGCGCGTCCCGTCCCGCACCGGGATCCAGACGTGCTCCTCCTCCTTGACGGCGTACGGCTGGGAGGTGACCTCCTTCATTCCCGTGCTCTCTCCTCTACCCTTCGGACCCTTCGGACCCTTCGGACCCTTCGAACTCGAACGGCAGCAGCTCCACGCAGCGCCGGTACTTCTCCTTCAGGCCGGCCTCGTCCTCCGCCCCGAGATAGACGGCCGCCAACTCGTAGCTGTAGCTGTCCTGCATGGGCAGCTCGGAGAGGCGCGCGCCCTCCTCGGCGACGACGTCGACGATGGCGCCGGGCACCTCGCGCCGGACCCGTTCGATGTCCCCGGGGCCGGGGGAGCGGCGCACATACCCGTCGGAGAAGCGCCGCAGGAACCACTTGCCGGCGATCCCGTACGGGCCCTGCCGGTGCGGCAGCCGCGGGTCCTCGCCGAGCGCGAGGCTGATCATGCACTGGTGGTTGGGCACCCCGTCGACGTACTCGAAGAGGGGCGCGTGCGACTGGGAGAGCCGGGGGTTGATCTCCACGATGTCGATCCGGTCCCGCTCCGGGTCCCAGAAGTACTCGATGTTGAACGTCGAGTCGCACAGGCCGACTTGGCGTACGACGCGCTCGGCGATGTCGGTGACGCGGGCGGCGACCTCGTCCGGCACCTGCGAGGGGTACTGGTAGCGCAGGAAGCTGGAGGTCTCCGGATAGAGCAGCGAGTCGATGACGCCGTAGACATGGGGCGTACCACCCGAGCAGTAGCCCTCGACCGTGATCTCGTGCCCCGAGACCTCCTGTTCGGCCAGGCACGCCTGGCCGCCGGCCGCCTCGATCTCGGGCGGGAGGTCCAGCAGCGAGAGCACGTCGTCGAAGGCCTCGCCGATGCCGCCGATGCCCTTGCGGATCTCCTCCGCGGCCTCGGCGAACTCCTTCTCGTCCGTGACCCGGAAGGCCAGTTCCGAGGACATCGACTTCACCGGCTTCAGCCACATCGGGAACGCGATCCCCGGCGGCGGCGCCGGGTCGTCGAGGTCGACCAGCCCGAAGGGCGGATGGGCGTCGGTGGCCTTCTGCTGCTCCAGCCGGCTCCAGTACTTGTGCTCGCACTTGACGACCGCCTCCAGCGGCGCCGAGTGCAGGCCGTAGCGCTCGGAGAGGATCGGCACCATGGAGCTGACGGGGAAGTCCCAGTAGCCCACGATCGCGTCGACGGGCCCGTCGAAGTCCTGCAGCTTCCGCTCCGCCTTCTCCATCAGCCGGCGCAGCGGCACCTCCGCGTCCTCCGTCAGCTCCTCCTTGCTCAGGAGCGGGTGGAAGCGGTACGCGGCCAGATGCGGCAGGTCGTGCAGCAGCTCGCGGTTGCGCTCGTCGAGTCCGAGTACGAATACATTGCGTGTCCTGGCAGACATGGCGCCCCGGTACCCCTCGTCAGGGCTTTCACTCAGCCGTCCGCCGAGCGGACCGGGAGAGCGGATGCGCGCACCGCCGGAGAAGGCAGAAGGAGAGGGAGGGGGAGCGGATGCAGACGCCGACCGTGTCCGTCACGGACACGCCGGAGGCCCGGGACATCGCGGTGATCTCGCGCGGCCTGGACGAGTTCAACGAGGGACGGGCCGGGGCGGGCGACCAACGGGACCTGGCCGTCCTGGTACGGGACCCGGAGAGCGGCGAGGTGCTCGGCGGCCTGAGCGGACGTACGTCGCTGGGGCTGCTCTTCGTCGACACCTTCCATCTGCCGTCCGCGCTGCGCGGTTCGGGCCTGGGGAGCGAGATCCTCCGCGCGGCCGAGGACGAGGCCCGGCGCCGCGGCTGCGTCAACGCCGTGCTCTACACGCTCAGTTTCCAGGCGCCGGACTTCTACCGGCGCCAGGGATGGCAGGTCTTCGGCGAGATCCCGTGCCGTCCGCCGGGTACGAGCCGGGTGTTCCTGACCAAGGAGCTGTGAGGGCACGGGCGTCAGCGGCCCCGCGGGAGGGCGGGTGGCGGGCGTAGATGCCGCAACGCGCCCGGGAACAACGGTCGTTGCTTTGTGGTATGGACCAAGTCCCGTTGGGAAGGCGTCTGTTCGTGATGAGGACCTCCTTCGCCGGACCGCTGCTCGCCGCCGCCCTGCTCGCGCCCCTGATGTGGGTCCCGGACGCTCCGGGGGACGCGGCGCATCCGTCCGCGCGTACCGCCGGCCGGTACGGCGACGAGAGCGCACAGCGCGGCGCGGACGCGGCACGGACCGGCGGCGGCGCCG
>NZ_LJGW01000365.1 GCF_001751255.1 Streptomyces nanshensis
CGCGGCCGCCGCGACCGTGCCCGGCCCGGGAGCCTCCGCGCGCCCCTCCGCTCCGGTGGGCGCGGACGCCTCCGTGCGTACGGAGCCCGACGTCACCACTCGTCGCGGCGGGAAGAGGAGGAAGCCGAAGTGAAGTGGCGCACAAGGTAGATGAGGCCGCCGACGAGCGCCGCGAAGATCAGCACCTTGAAGAGCAGACCGATCAGGAAACCGACGACGCTGGCGATCAGCCCGCCGAAGACGACGACGGCGATCACCGGGATCGCGACCCACTTCACCCACCACGGCATGCTTCTCAAGATCCCCTTTGCGTCCATGTCCGGCTCCTGTCGGGCGGGCCACCGCGCCGCCCCGTGAAGGCACGGGACCGGTGGCGTACGGCTGCTGCGCGGCGGCAGCGTCGCCGCCGCTTCACCTTCGATGCTAGAGCGCCCCGCGCGGCGCCGGGAGGCCCACCGACCCCGGCCTCCCCCTGAACCGTCCCCTACCGCGACCCTGAGCCGCGACCCGGGACGGGCCGCCGCCTCAGCCCTCGGGCGGCGCGAAGACGACCATGACCCGCAGGTCCTCGACGATGTGGTGGAACTTGTGCGGCGCCCCGGCCGGTACGAAGACGACGCTGCCGCGTGCGACGGCCGTGGTCTCGTTCCCCACCGTGATCGCGCCGCGTCCGCTGACCACGAAGTAGATCTCGTCCTGCTTGTGCGGCTTCTGCGGATCGGCGGTGCCGCGGTCCAGGGCGTAGAGCCCGGCGGACATGTGGCGCTCCCGCAGGAACTGAAGGTACGCGCCCTCGTGCGCGGCCCGTTGGGCCTCCAGCTCCTCCAGCCGGAACTCCTTCATCTGCCCGCCCACCCCTTGTCCTGTCCGCATGCCCAGTCCGCGTCCGCATGTTCTGACCGCATGTCCCGCCCGTACGTCCCCGTCCCGGAGGCGGATCCACGGGCCCCCTGTGACCCGGGCCGTCGCCTCTGCCACGATCACACTATGACGACTTTCCTCATCAAGACGCTGGCGAACGCGGCCGCCCTCGCGGTGGCCACCTGGCTGGTGTCCGGCATCGAACTCACCGGTGCCGACACCACGTCGAAGACGGTGACGCTCATAGTGGTGGCGTTGATCTTCGGCGTCGTCAACTTCGTGGTCAAGCCGCTGCTGAAGTTCATCTCGCTGCCGCTGCTCGTGCTCACCCTCGGGCTGTTCACGCTGGTGATCAACGCGCTGATGCTGATGCTCACTTCCTGGGTGGCGGGCCGCCTCGACGTCAGCTTCCACGTGGACGGATTCGGCACCGCCTTCCTCGGCGGCCTGATCATCTCCATCGTGGCCTGGGCCCTGCACATGGTCCTCCCCGACCGCGACTGAGCGCCGCGACCGGAGCACCGGCCGGCGCCGCAGGAGCCACAGGGCAACGAGTCACAGGGCAACGAGCCAGAGAGCAACGAGCAAAAGGACCTCGGACCTCATGGACACCTTCCGCGTGTGCTTCGTCTGCACCGGCAACATCTGCCGCTCCCCCATGGCCGAGGCCGTCTTCCGCTCCCATATGACGGAGGCCGGTCTCGGCGACCGGGTCGCCGTGGGCAGCGCGGGCACCGGAGGCTGGCACGTCGGCGACCCGGCCGACCCGCGTACGACCCGGACGCTGGAGGCGGCCGGATACGAACTGGTCCACGCCGCCCGGCAGTTCGAGCCGTCCTGGTTCGAGGAGCACGATCTCGTCGTCGCCCTCGACGAGGGCCACGAGCGCGAACTGCGCGCCGTCGCCCCCACCGCANCGGACGCGGCGAAGGTACGGCTGCTGCGCAGCTACGACCCGTTCGCCTCCGAACGCGACGGCTTCGGCTTCGACGTGCCCGACCCGTACTACGGCGGCACCCACGGCTTCGAGGAGGTACTGCGGCTCGTCGAGGCCGCCGTGCCGGGCCTGGTCTCCGAGATCGCCGCCGTACTCGACGAGCGGGACGAGGGGAGAGCGGCGGGCGCGACGGGCGGGGAGGCCCGCTGATGCCCGCGCTCGCCGACCGCGTCGCGGAGCTGACCGGCGCCGACGAGGCGACGCGCGTCTTCCACGTCGAGGGCGGCGACATCTGCGACGCCTGGAGCATCATGCTGCGCGGCGGCCGGCACGGGCTGCACCGCAAGGTGTTCGCCAAGACCCTCACCACGAGCCCGCCCGGCTTCTTCGCCGCGGAGGCCGCCGGGCTGACCCTCCTCGCCGTGACCGGCACGGTCGCCGTACCGGACGTGCTCGCCGTCGAGGAGGACGTGCTCGTACTGGAGTGGCTGGAGCCCGGCGAGGCCACGCCCGCACAGGCCGAGCGGCTCGGCCGGGACCTGGCGGCGCTGCACGGCACGCGCGCGCTGTCGTACGGAACTCCCGGGCGCAGCGCCTACATCGGGTCGCTTCCGCTGCCCTCGCCCGCCGCCGAGATCACCGATCCCGCGCAGTGGCCGGCCTTCCACGCCGAGTACCGGCTGCTGCCGTATCTGCGGCAGGCCGTCGACGGCGGCGGCATCGAACCGGCCGACGCCCGTGACGTGGAGCTGCTGTGCGAGCGCCTCGGCGAGATCGCGGGACCGCCGCAGCCGCCCGCGCTCATCCACGGCGACCTGTGGTCGGGCAACGTGCACTGGAGCGCGGACGGTTCGCGTCCGTATCTCATCGATCCCGCCGCACAGGGCGGGCACCCCGAGACCGACCTGGCGCTCCTCCAGCTCTTCGGCTGTCCGCAGCTTTCCCGTATTCTCCGCGCGTACGACGAGGTACGTCCCGGCGAGGGCCGTGCCGAACGCGTACCGCTCCACCAGCTCCACCATCTGCTGGTGCACGCGGTCCTCTTCGGGGGCGGCTACGGCGCACGGTGCGGGGCGGCGGCGCGGGCGGCGCTCGGACAGGGCTGACGCGGCGGGCCGCCGGACGCGGCCGCCCGTACCGCCACCGGCACGCCGCACCGGCACCGGCACCGGCAGCACAGGAGAGCACCACCATGAGCAGCGAGCACCACGGCACCGACGCCACCAGGGTCGTACGCGCGGGACTGCCGGAGGAGGAGCCGTACGCGCCGCCGCTCCCCGGCCCCGTCTTCGCCGCGCACTACCACCTGCCCGGCGAGGTCGCCGGCGCTCCGTACGCGTACGGGCGCGACGCCAACCCCACCTGGACGGCGCTGGAGCGCGCCATCGGCGAACTGGAGCTGCCCGCCGGGCCGTCGGCGCCGGAGGCGGACGACGCGGAGGCGGGTGACGCGGAAGCGGATGACCCCGAGGCGGGCGGCGCGCGGCGGGACGGCGAGGGCGCGCACACCGTCGTCTTCGCCTCCGGCATGGGCGCCATCTCCGCCGTCCTGTTCTCCCAGGCCCGGCCCGGCGGCGCCGTCGTGCTGCCCGACGACGGCTACAACCTCCTCGTACCGCTGCGGGAGCGGCTGACCGCACTCGGCGTCGAGGTCCGCACCGCGCCGACGGCCGGGGACGCCCAACTCGCCCTGCTGGACGGTGCGTCGCTGCTGTGGATCGAGTCGCCCTCCAACCCCGGTCTGGACGTGTGCGACATCCGTCGGCTGGCGGACGCCGCACATGAACGCGGCGCGCTCGTGGCCGTCGACAACACCCTCGCGACGCCGCTCGGTCAGCGCCCGCTCGAACTCGGCGCCGACTTCTCCGTCGGCAGCGGCACCAAGGCGCTCACCGGCCACGGCGACGTGCTGCTGGGCCATGTGACCTGCCGCGACCCGGAGTCGGCGGCCTCCGTACGGCAGTGGCGCAAGCTCGTTGGCGCGATCCCCGGTCCGATGGAGGCATGGCTCGCGCACCGTTCGCTCGCGACCCTCGACGTACGGACCAAGCGGCAGGCCGAGGGCGCGCTCGCCGTCGCACGGGCGCTGCTGGAGCGGCCCGAGGTCACCGGCGTACGCCACCCCGGGCTGCCCGGGGACCCGGCGCATGCGACGGCCGCCCGGCAGATGCGGCGCTTCGGCTGCGTCGTGTCCTTCACGCTGCCCGGCAAGGAGTACGCGCAGCGGTTCCTGGCGGCGCTGCGTCTCGTCGACGAGGCGACCAGCTTCGGCGGGGCGCGCTCGACGGCGGAGCGCCGCGGGCGGTGGGGCGGGGACGCCGTGCCGGAGGGCTTCGTACGGCTGTCGGTCGGCCTGGAGGACCCGGACGATCTGGTCGCGGACATCGGCCGCGCCCTGGACGCGGCGGCCGCCGCCGGAGCCGGCGCGGGCTGAACTCCCGCCTCGCGGGCTGAACTCCCGCCGCCCGCGGGGCTATTCGGGCTGGTGCTCGGGGCCGCCGTAGTCGGGACTGGAGTAGTCCGGGCTGGAGTAGCGCAGCCGGAGCCGCTCGCGCTCCTTGTCGCGCTCGGCACCGGGCTCCTCGCTCTCCGCGGGGCTGCGGCTGGAGAAGTCGGGGCCGGAGTAGCCCAGGCGCGGGGTGCGGTCCTCGGCGTGGTCACGCCGCTCGGACGGCTCAGCCGGCTCGGACGTCTGCGGCGCGGGCTCTGCGGAGTCGGCGGCGTCTTCGGAGCGGGGGGAGCCGGCGGGGTCCGTGAAGTCCGCGGCGGTACGGGGCCGTTGACCGGTGCCGGCACCGGCGGCGCTCGCCCGCTCGGCCAGCGCGCCCTCCAGGAACGGGACGATGCCGCGCTCCACCAGCGCCTCCCGCCACGCGG
>NZ_LJGW01000364.1 GCF_001751255.1 Streptomyces nanshensis
ACCCGGCGCCCGCTGCTCGAAGAGCCGCTGACGGCCTCCGGTCTGCCGGCGCTGCGCGCGGGCCTGGCCCGCGACCCGTACCCGACGCCGCACCGCAAAGGCCTGCTGCGCCGCCGCGGCCCCACGCTCGCCGAGGCCGCCGCGGACGAACTCCGCGATCCCCGGCTGGAGTCGATGCTGACGGCCCTCGCGAACTCCTACGGGCTGGACGCCCGGGAGGCTCCGGCGGGCGCCGCGGTGCTCGCGTACGTCGAGCACACCTTCGGAAGCTGGTACGTACGCGGCGGGATGCGGGCGTTCGCGGACGCGCTGTACGAGCGCTGCACGGAGCGGGGCGTCCAATTCCGGTTCGGCTGCGAGGTGGTGGAGGTGGCGACGGAGGACGGTGCGGTACGGGGCGTACGGCCGGCGTCCGGGGCGCCAGGCGACGCTGAACGGGCCCCGGGCGGGCGGGAGTCGGCGAGCCGCGACCTGCTCACCCCCGGGCCGCAGAACTTCGAGCCCGCGGACGCCGTGGTCGTCGGCGGTGCCCGGGTCCCCGGCTCCGCGGCGGAGGCCGGAGAGGACGCGACGGCTGCGGTGCCCGCGCTCTCGCGTCTGACCGTCCTGCTCGCGCTGCGCGGCGCACGCCCCGCGGACACGCCCCACCGCACCGTCGTACACCGTGCGGATGCCCCCACGCGCCCGCTCACCGTGCTACGGCCCGACGATCCCGCCCTGCGTCCCGACGACGCGCACGAGAGCGCCGTGCTCTCCGTCGCCCTCCGCCCGGACGAAGCCGACGGGGAGGAGGCAGCCGCGCGGCTCGCGGACCGGCTCACCGAGGCCGCGGACGCCGCCGGACTCGCCCTGGGCGAACGGGTGTTGTGGCGTGAGGTGCGTACGCCCCGCGACATCGAGGCCGAGACGGGAGCACCGGACGGCCTGGTGCCGGCCCCGGCGCTGGCGGGCCCATGGGCCCGTGACGGGGGCCGTGCCGTACGGGAGGCGGGAAGCGTCCGTCCGCCCAACTCGGCGGCCACGAAGGGGCTTTACCGCGTGGGCGGCTGGGCGCACCCGGGCGGTGGCGCCGCGCACGCGGGGATGTCGGGCGCGCTCGTGGCCGGGCTGATCGTGGAGGGGGACGACTGGCGGGGCTCGGCCTGAGCGGTATCGGGGATCCGTCCGCACGGGAAGGCGCGGCCGCCGCTCAGTAGTAGTCGCTCAGTAGTAGTAGCCGTTGCCGGGCCCGTAACCGTTGCCCGCTCCGTAGCCGTTGCCCTGGCCGCCGTAGCTGTTGCCCTGGGGGCCGTATCCGTTGCCCTGGGCCCCGTAGCCGTACGGGTCGCCGTTCTGCTGGTACGGATACCCCTGCTGTTGCTGCTCGTTGGGGTCGCGCTGCTGCGGGACCCAGGCCCCCGCGCCGCCGGTCGGCGCCTGGGGGAAGTAGGGCTGGCCGTCGGCGTACGTCTCGCCGTTGCCGTACATCGACCCGTACGCGTCGGCACCCGCGCCCATCGCGCCGAGTCCGCCGCCCCCGCCGAAGGTGTCGGAGACGCCGTACGGGGACTGCTGCGGCCCGTATCCCTGCGGATCGCCGGGCACGCCGTAGCCCCCGTAACCGCCGTAGGTGTCGTAGCCGCCGCCCATGGAGTCGTACCCGCCGTACGCGGGCCCGCCGGGCGCCATGCCGTTGCTGTCGAAGGCGGCGTACGGATCGGAGTAACCGCCGTACTGCTGCGGGGCGTTGCCGTCCTGGTATATGCCGGGCTGCTGGCCCGCGCCCGGATAGGCGCCGAGGCCGTCGTAGCCGCCGCCGAGCGTGAACTCCCCCGTGATCTCCTCCGGGAGCGGTCCGGGCTGGTAGACGGGCACCTGCTGCTGGAAGTTGTCCTGGGGGCCGAAGCCCTGGGGACCGAGGTCCTGGGGGCCGAAGCCGTTCTGCGGCGGGAAGGAGCCCGTCTGGTAGCCCTCGGTCTCGGGGCTGAAGGGACTGAAGGAGCTGAACGCCTGGGTGCCCTCGAAGCCGCCCGGACCACCCGGAACACCGGGACCGCCCGGGCCTCCGGGGCCGCCGAAGGCGTCCGCGCCCGCGAAGGCGTCCACGCCCGGAAAGCCCGCCGTCTCATAGCCGTTGGCGTTCCCGTTCGGGTTGTCGTAGCGGTTGCCCGACGGGACGGGGCTGTCGTAGCCGTTGCCGTTCGGAGCGGGAAAGCCCGGCGGGGCGCTCATGTCCACCGCCGGGAAGCCGCCCGTGTCATAGCGGTTGGGGCCGCCGTAACCGCTCGGTGCGCCCATGGAGTCCACGGCCGCGAAGGAGGCGGTGTCGAATCCGTTCGGCTCCATGCCGAGCCGCCCGCCCTCCGCGCCGAAGCCGCCGGAGGCCGTGAGCGCGGGCACGGGCTGGGGTGCCTCGACCTCGTCGAACCGTGGCCCCGCGTCGAGTTCGGGCTGCGGCTCGGGCTCCCGCTCCTCGCGGCGGCGGCTGACGCCGGGCACCCCGGTCAGGGCCCAGCCGGCGACGAAGCCCCGCCGGTAGGAGAGCGTCACGAACGTCTGCCCGGTGGCGAAGGCGGCGATCCCGACGCCGATCACGAGGACCGACGGGATCAACGCCCCCGCCACGACGCACAGGAAGCCGGTGAAGGCCAGCACACGCCAGCGCAGCCGCGCCTTGTACTGCAGCAGCACCTCGCCCAACAGCCACAGCGCGACGATGCCGAACGCGATATAGAGGACTGTCCAGCCCATGTGCGCCCCCTTCTCACTGCCTCGGCCGGCTACTTCGGCTCAGGATCGGTTGCGGAGTCCAAGATTCTGATGGATTTCCAGCGTTGCCGTGGAGTTGTTGAGCGTAATGAAGTGAAGTCCGGGGACCCCTTCGGCCATCAGCGTCGCACACATCTCCGTCGCGTACTCGATCCCGACCGAGCGTACTGCCGCCGGATCGTCCTCGACCGCCCGCAGCCGGTCGGCCAGTTCGTCCGGGATCGTCGCATTGCTGAGCCGTGCGAAGGTCTCGATCTGGTTCACGTTGGTGACCGGCACGATCTCCGGGATGATCGGCGTCTCGCAGCCGGCGGCGGCCGAACTGTCGCGCAGCCGCAGATAGTCCTCCGTACGGAAGAACATCTGCGTGATGGCGTAGTCGGCGCCCGCACGGCACTTGTCGACGAAGTGGCGTATGTCGGTGTCCCAGTCCGCCGAGCGCGGATGCATCTCGGGGAAGGCCGCGACGCCCACGCAGAAGTCGCCCGACTCCTTGATCAGCTCGACGAGTTCGGCAGCGTAGGTCAGACCCTCGGGGTGCTTGACCCACTCGCCCATCGGGTCTCCGGGAGGGTCGCCCCGGATGGCGAGCACGTTGCGGATGCCGGCGTCCGCGTACTGGCCGATGACGTTGCGCAGTTCGGACCGGGAGTGGCTGACGGCCGTGAGGTGCGCGACCGGGGTCAGCGTGGTCTCGTTGGCGATCCGCTCGGTGTTGCGCACGGTCCCCTCACGCGAGGAGCCGCCCGCACCGTACGTCACGGAGACGAAGGTCGGGGATACGGCTTCGATCCGCCGCAGGGCGTTCCACAGCGAGCGTTCGCCCTTCTCGGTCTTCGGGGCGAAGAACTCGAACGAGTACGAGGGCTTCCCCGTCGCGAGAAGCTCACGCACAGTCGCCGCGTTGTCTGTCCTGGTAGCTGAGATACCGATGGCCATGCTTGAAGGCTATCGGCCTTGGCTAGAGGGCGACGGGCCGTGAAGAGCGCTTACGTCCCTTCCGTCCGCCCTTGTCGGCGCCCCCGCCGACGAGGATTTTCGCAGTTCGGCACCGCTCGTACGCGGTTCGTACGCGGCGTGATCATGGGGCGGTCACGGCCGCCGGCCGCTGTCGGGGGCGGCGCCGGGACCGTTGCGGAGGGGCCTTGCAGGACCCGGGACGCAGCGTCCGTATCCGTGCGCGGACGGTCGCGCCGCGAGCTGCGCTCAGGGGCGCCGGCCTGCGGCGTCGTCCGCGGCGCGCTGCCGCAGCCGTGCCGCCAGCGAGGCTGCCGCGGCCTCCGGATCGGCCGCGCCCGTGAGCACCCGTACGACGACGACGCGTCGCGCTCCGGCGTCCAGCACCTCGTCCAGGTTGGACTCGTCGATCCCGCCGATGGCGAACCAGGGACGCTCGGTTCCCTTGGCCGCCGCATACCGGACGAGGCCGAGCCCCGGCGCGGGCCGCCCCGGTTTGGTGGGGGTCGGCCAGCAGGGGCCGGTGCAGAAGTAGTCGACGCCGGGCTCCACGACGGCCGCGTCGACCTCGGACTCGGCATGGGTTGAGCGGCCGATGACGGTCTCCTCGCCGAGCACGGCGCGGGCGGCGGGCACGGGCAGATCGCCCTGACCGAGGTGGAGCACGTCGGAGCCGCAGGCGTGCGCGACGTCCGCGCGGTCGTTGACGGCGAGCAGCTTCCCGTGGCGGCGGCAGGCGTCGGCGAAGACGGCGAGGTGCTCCAACTCCTCGGCCGCCTCCATGGTCTTGTCGCGGAGCTGGACGACGTCGACGCCGCCGCGCAGCACGGCGTCGAGGAAGTCCGGCAGGTCGCCCTGCTCCTTGCGCGCGTCGGTGCACAGATACAGCCGGGCATCGGCGAGCAGGCGGCGGGCGATGGCGGTGCTCATGGCGGGAGTCCCCGGGACGGGGGCGTGCGGTCCGGACGCGGGAGCGCCGTGCCCGGACCGCACGCTGATGNTGCGGTGCTGCCCGGGGCCCCGATGCACTGCGGGGCGCCCCGGGACGCGGGCCCCGCGGTAGCGCGGGGCCCGGGATGAGGAGCCGCGGCCGTACGCCGCGCGCTGTGCCGGATGTCACACGGCGAGGGCCTGGGCTCGCCGCTTGACCTCCGTGCCGCGGTTCTCACGGAGGGCCTGTGCCGGGGTGCCGGGCAGGCTCTCGTCCTCCGTGAAGAGCCACTCCAGCATCTCCTCGTCGCTGAAGCCGTCGTCCTTGAGGAGCGTGATGGTGCCGACGAGGCCCTTGACGATGCGGTCCGACGCGATGAAGTCGGCGGGAACCTGCAACGTCCGCTCCTCCCCTCTGCGGACCGCGATGAGCTGGCCCTCCTTGACCAACTGGCGAGCGCGGGTCACCGGGACATCCAGCTTCTCCGCGACGTCGGGGAGGGTGAGCCAGGCGGGGACGAGAGCATCGGTCTTTGCATCAATCTCTGTCACGCCACCAGCGTGCCATCCCGCTGTGACAGTCACTACTGTGCGGCCGCGACCGGACCGTTCACCGGGCCGTCGCCGGGCGGCCGCCGCGCGCCCGTTTCAGAGTGGTCGCGCGGGCTCACGCGGGCGGGCGCCCCTGATCGGACACGGCCTTCTTCAGCGGCACGTCCGCGTCCGCCGCCCGCCCCGCGTCCAGCGGCGTACCGCGCTCGATGAGCCGCCGTCCCTGCGCCAGGTCGCGCGGGCGGCCGACCGCGAGCAGCGCCGTGAGCGCACCGCCGCGCAGCCAGCACACCGACCAGGCGGCCTCCTCGGGGTCGCCCCGCCACAGCAGCTCGTCCGCCGCCGTGTGGTGGCCCGCGTACTGGACGAAGCGGCCGAACTGCTCGGACCAGAAGTAGGGCACCGGGTCGTAGACGTCGCGCTCCGCCTCGCCGTCCGGCAGCGTGCCCGCGGCGATGTTGGCGGCGACGGTACGCGGCCCCTGTAGCGCGTTGTCCCAGTGGTGCACGAGCAGCCGCTCGCCGAAGCGGGCGGAGGGGAAGGAGGCGCAGTCGCCGACCGCGTACACGTCCGGGGCGGAGGTCCGCAGCCCCTCGTCCGCGAACACCTCGCCGCGCGGCCCGAGTTCGATGCCCGAGCCCGCCAGCCAGTCCGTCGCGGGACGGGAGCCGATGCCCACGACGACGGCGTCGGCCCGCAGCCGCGTCCCGTCCTCCAGCAGCACTCCCCCGCGCTCGACGGCGCGTACCGCGACGCCCGTACGCAACCGTGCGCCGCTCTCCTCGTACCAGCGGCGCATGGGCGCCGCGACCTCGGCGGGCAGCGCCCCCGGCAGCGGCTGCTCGGCGGCCTCCACAACGGTGACGGCACAGCCGGCCTGCCGCGCCGCCGTCGTGAACTCCGCCCCGATCCAGCCCGCACCGGCCACCACGACCTCGCCGCGGGCGGCCAGTACGGGACGCAGCCGGGCGGCGTCGTCCAGCGTGCGCAGCAGATGGACGCCGGGGACGCCCTCGCTGCCGGGCAGCGCGACGGGAGCGGCGCCCGTCGCGATGACGAGATGGTCGTAGGCGACGTCGCCGGCCGCGGTCTCCAGCCGGCGTTCGCCGGTGCGCAGGCCCGTCACCTCGCGGCCCAGCTCCAAGTCCACGCCGAGGTAGGCGAAATCGACGTCGAAGGCCACCTCGGACGCGGCGTCGGCGGGCACTTCGGCCGTCCCGTACGCGTCCTCGTCGCCGCCGGATCTGCCGAGCAGCACCGCCTTCGACAACGGCGGCCTGTCGTACGGCGGATGGGGCTCGGCGCCGATCAGCCGGACACCGCCCGGCCATCCCTGCTCCCGCAGTTGTACGGCCGTCTGCACACCGGCCATGCCCGCGCCCACGACGACGACCCGCTGTCCGCTCCGACTGTCGCTCACGCGCTCATCCTAGGTCGGCGCCGGACGCCCGAGCGTGCCCACCCTGTGCCCGCCCGTCACCGCCGCCTGCCGCACAACGGCGACGGCGCAGTACGCTGAAGCGACGGCTCCGCTCAGCGGCGCCTCGCACACGCCAACACCACATGCCATACGCGGGAGTCCGGACGCACCGGGCTGAGAGGGAGGCTGCGGCCTCCGACCGTACGAACCTGATCCGGGTCATTCCGGCGAAGGGAGAAGCAGTCTCCTCATGCGTGCCGGCAGCACACACAGCGACGTCGCCGTCGTCGGCGGCGGCATCATCGGGCTCGTCACCGCATGGCGGGCGGCACAGCGCGGCCTGAGCACGACGGTGATCGACCCCGAACCGGGCGGCGGCGCCGCCCGCGTGGCGGCCGGGATGCTCGCCGCCGTCACCGAACTCCACTACGGCGAGGAGGCCCTGCTCGCCCTCAACCTCGCCTCGTCCGCCCGCTATCCGGACTTCGTCGCGGAGTTGGAGAAGGCGAGCGGTCAGGAGACCGGCTACCGCCCCTGCGGCACCCTGGCCGTCGCGCTCGACGCGGACGACCGGGCACATCTGCGCGAACTGCACGCGCTGCAGCAGCGCTGCGGCCTGGAGTCGCAGTGGCTCACGGGCCGCGAATGCCGCCGTCTGGAGCCGATGCTCGCCCCCTCCGTACGCGGCGGACTGCGCATCGACGCCGACCACCAGACCGATCCGCGCCGTCTCGCGACCGCACTGCTGCTGGCCTGCGAGCGCGCGGGGGTGGTCTTCCGGCGCGCGGCGGCCGCAGAGCTCACCGTCGAGCGCGGACGGGCCGCGGGCGTACGCCTCGACGACGGTACGCGGGCGGAGGCCGGGCAGACCGTGCTCGCGGCGGGCTCGTGGACGTCCCGGCTGGCGGGGGTCCCCGAGGGGCTGCTGCCGCCCGTACGTCCGGTCAAGGGGCAGGTGCTGAGGCTGCGCATGCCCCGACGGGACGGTACGTACGGGCCGTTCCTCTCCCGTACCGTCCGCGCGGTCGTACGCGGAGGAAGCGTCTACCTCGTACCGCGCGCCAACGGCGAGCTGGTGATCGGCGCGACGAGCGAGGAGCTGGGCTGGGACACGACGGTCACCGCGGGCGGCGTGTACGAACTCCTGCGGGACGCACACGAACTCGCCCCGGGCGTCACCGAACTGCCCCTGACCGAGACCTCCGCGGGACTGCGTCCGGCGACCCCCGACAACGCCCCGGTGATCGGGCCGACGGCACTGCCGGACCTCCGTCTGGCGGCGGGCCACTACCGCAACGGCGTGCTGCTCACGCCCGTCACCGGGGACGCGATGGGCGAGCTGCTGGCGACGGGCGAACTCCCCGAAGTGGCACGCGCGTTCACGCCGGAGCGGTTCGGCGGCGACGAAGCCGCCTTGCCGTCGGCCCAGGTCCCGTACGGAAGCGAGCAGAGCAAGCACGGCGAGCCCCAGGAGCGTTCAGCATGACGACCGACCCCCGCGACTCCTCGCGCCCTTCCCTTTCCTCCGTCCCTTCGGCACCTTCCTCTTCCTCCGTCCCGGTGTCCGACACCGGGCCCGTCACCCTCTCCGTCTCCGTCAACGGCGCCTCCCGCGAGATTCCGTACGGCTCCACACTCGGCCAGCTCGTGACGGGCCTCACCTCCGCGCCGTCGGGCGTCGCGGCGGCCGTGAACGAGACCGTGGTGCCGCGCGGCGAGTGGGCGCGGCTGCGCCTGGCCGAGGGCGACCGGGTCGAGGTACTGACCGCAGTGCAAGGAGGCTGATCCCTCATGACCGTCACATCGACGAACGGAACGCGCGGAGACGGAGCGGCGGCCGAAGCGGCCCCCGGAGCGGACCGCGCGCCCGGAACCGACGCCTCCGGCGACGACCGGCTCGTCATCGGCGACCGCTCGTACGGTTCACGGCTGATCATGGGTACGGGCGGGGCACCGAGCCTGGAGATCATGGAACGCTCCCTGGTGGCCTCCGGCACCGAGCTGACGACGGTGGCGATGCGCCGGCTCGACCCGACCGTCCAGGGCTCGGTGCTGTCCGTCCTCACGAAGCACGGCATCGACGTGCTGCCGAACACGGCGGGCTGCTACACGGCGGGCGAGGCCGTCCTCACCGCCCGGCTCGCCCGCGAGGCGCTCGGCACCGACTGGGTGAAGCTCGAAGTCATCGCGGACGAACGTACGTTGCTGCCCGACCCCGTCGAACTCCTCGACGCCGCCGAGACGTTGGTCGACGACGGCTTCACCGTGCTGCCGTACACCAACGACGACCCGGTGCTGGCGCGGAAGCTGGAGGACGCGGGCTGCGCCGCCGTCATGCCGCTGGGCTCCCCCATCGGCTCCGGCCTGGGCATCCGCAACCCGCACAACTTCCAGCTCATCGCCGAGCGCGCCGCGGTCCCCGTGATCCTCGACGCGGGCGCGGGCACGGCCTCGGACGTGGCCTTCGCCATGGAGCTGGGCTGCTCCGCGGTGATGCTGGCGTCGGCCGTGACGAGGGCGCAGGAGCCGGTGCTGATGGCCCGGGCGATGCGGCACGCGGTGGCGGCGGGCCGGCTGGCGGGGCGCGCGGGCCGCATTCCCCGACGGCACTTCGCCGAGGCGTCCTCCCCGACCGAGGGCGTGGCGGCGCTGGACCCGGAGAGCCCTGCCTTCGGCTGAGCGGCCGCAGCTCCCCGGGACCTTGGTCCCGGACACGGCACAAGGACCAAAGTCCCGGGACGTGCTTCCCCCGGTCCCGGCGTCCCCGTACGGGCCCCAGAAAAGCGAGCCCGCAGAACACGGAGATCCCCCGCGGAGAATCCGCACCCTCACCACCGGGAACCCCGGCACGGTGACGGGGAAAACCCGCGGAGATCCCGAAGCGGGACCCGCCCGGAACGCCCTACAGAACCCCGCCGAGAACCCCCGTAACGCCCCCGAAGCCGCCTAGGACCCGGGAAAGAAGAGGAACAAGGAAACAGGAATGACACCGGAGAAAAACCCCGACCACGACAGAGAAGGGGAAGCAAAGAATCCGGACGTTCCGATTCGACGTTCCGGCCGGAAGTCACGCCCCGGAACTCCCGCACCGATCCGCCCGCATACGGGAAATCCACAAAGCCCCGGGACCTCTCCGCTCCTCGCGACCAAGGTCCCGAACAGGGCAATCCGGATGATTCGCCCACGTCATTCGGCCCCATCGCCCACCACGGCGCGCACCACGGATTTCCGCCGCCGGGATGGCTCGTAGACTCTCCGTCAATGGATACGAGCCTTCAGGACTCCTCCTCCGGCCCCGCCGGGGAGCCGGCGCCGATCGGCCAGGTGCTCGACGGCCGCTACCGCGTCGAGTCGCGCATCGCCGTCGGCGGCATGGCCACCGTCTACCGCGCCGTCGACACCCGCCTCGACCGCGAGCTCGCCCTGAAGGTCATGCACCCCTCACTCGCCGTCGACGGCGCCTTCGTCGAACGCTTCATCCGCGAGGCCAAGTCGGTGGCCCGCCTCGCGCACCCCAACGTCGTCGGCGTCTACGACCAGGGCACGGACGGTACGTACGTCTATCTGGCGATGGAGTACGTCTCGGGCTGCACGCTCCGCGACGTGCTGCGCGACCGCGGCGCCCTGCGACCCCGCGTCGCCCTCGACGTCTTCGAGCCGATGCTCGCCGCGCTCGGCGCCGCCCACCACGCGGGCATGGTCCACCGCGACATGAAGCCGGAGAACGTGCTGATCGGTGACGACGGCCGCGTCAAGGTCGCCGACTTCGGCCTCGTACGGGCGGTGGACACCCAGACGTCCGTCGGCTCGGACACCATCCTCGGCACGGTCTCCTACCTCGCGCCCGAGCAGATCGAGCAGGGCACGACCGACCCGCGTACGGATCTCTACGCGTGTGGCGTGATGCTCTACGAGATGCTCACCGGCGCCAAGCCGCACTCGGGCGGCACCCCCGCGCAGGTCCTCTACCAGCATCTGCACGGGGAGATGCCCGCACCGTCGGCCGCCGTCCCCGGACTCGCGCCCGAGCTGGACGCGCTCGTCGCCCGCGCCACGGCCCGCGAGCCCGACGGCCGCCCCCAGGACGCGGGCGCTCTGCTCTCCGAGACCCGCGCGGCCCGCCACCGTCTGACCGCCGCGCAGCTCGACGCCGTACCGCCGAGGGCGAAGGAGCCGCAGCCCGGCCTCGCCG